>CAJBVW010000048.1 GCA_903959175.1 uncultured Pseudomonadota bacterium | reverse complement strand
CCGCCCAGGCTGACCGCCGCGGAAGTTCCGCCTCGATAGTGGACGGCCCGCCGGGGGCGCGCTCTAATGGCGCGATGGAAAAGCGGTCGGAAAGGCCCGAGGCCGGGAAGTCGGTCTCGGTGGTCGGCAAGATGCTCTCGGACTTCCCCGAGATCGCAGCGCAGTGGCACCCGACAAAGAACGGGGACCTGAGGCCAGAGGAAGTTGCGGGTGGGAGCGACAAGATCATCTGGTGGAAGTGCCCCGAGGGGATGGACCACGAGTGGGAGGCACCCGCGGTCCGCCGCACGAATCAGGGTGCCGGCTGCCCGTCCTGCGCCGGTCGGAAGGCATCATCGACAAACTCGCTTGCGGCGCTCTACCCCGCGATTGCAGCCCAATGGCATCCGACGAAGAACGGACCCGTAAAGCCCCAGGATGTCGTAGCGGGGAGCAACAAGAAGGCGTGGTGGAAGTGCCCCGAGGGGCCGGATCATGAGTGGGAGGCGAAACTAGTTAGCCGTACGAGCCGAGGTACGGGATGCCCTGTGTGCGCTGGCCGACAGGTCTCTCCGACTAACTCACTCGCGGCGCTCCATCCCGCGATTTCGGCGCAGTGGCACCCCACGAAGAATGGCGAACTCAAGCCGGAGGAGGTGGTGGCCGGCAGCCACCAAAAAGCTTGGTGGCAGTGTCCCAAGGAGCCGGACCACGAGTGGGTTGCATCCGTGGTGAGCCGCACGCGCCTGCGTACTGACTGTCTAATGTGTGCCGGTAGAAACGTCTCCTCGTCGAACTCGTTGGCGTCCCTCTACCCCGAGATCGCAGCGCAGTGGCATCCGACCAGGAACGGAGATCTGACGCCCGCGGACATTGTCGCCGGAAGCAATACGAAGGTCTGGTGGAAGTGCACAGAGGGGCACGACCACGAATGGGAGACCACCGTGGCACACCGCACATCGGGTGGAACCCGCTGCCCAGCGTGTATCGGCCAGCAGATCTCCTCCACCAACTCCCTCAAGGCACTATACCCCGCGATCGCGGCGCAATGGCACCCGACGAAGAACGGGAAGCTATGCCCGGAGGACGTAACCGGCGGAAGCCAACGGAAGGCTTGGTGGAAGTGTCCCGAAGGGGAGGACCACGAGTGGGAGGCCAGTGTGGTGAACCGCACGCGAAAAGGCAGTGGATGCGCCGCGTGCGCCGGTCGTCAGGTCTCCTCCACGAACTCGCTCTCTACTCGCCACCCTGCGATTGCGGCGCAGTGGCACCCGACGAAGAACGGGAAATTGCGGCCGGAGGATGTCGCTGCTGGGAGCCACAGAAAGGCTTGGTGGAAGTGCCCCAAGGGGCCGGACCACGAGTGGCACGCAACCGTAGCGAACCGCACTTTTGGCGGGCGCGGATGCCCCGCATGCGCCGGCCAGAATGTCTCTTCGACGAACTCGCTATCGTCGCTCTACCCCCTGATCGCCGCGGAGTGGCATCCGACGAAGAACGGAGCGATGACGCCAGCAGATGTCGTGGCTCGGAGCAACAAAAAGGTCTGGTGGAAGTGCCGCGCGGGACCAGAGCACGAGTGGGAGTCGAAAGTCTCCCACCGCACCCGGCAGGGAAGCGGCTGCCCTCGCTGCAACAAAGGCTGGACCGTCTCCGCCGTTCGCGCTTTTGTTCGTTCGCTCCTTCCCCACATCCCCGCGCTCACCCCGGCCGAGCGCTACGCCATCTTCCAGCAGAGCGGCCTTCTCGACGCGACCGGCAAGTCCAAGGGCTTCGTCCGCGCCGTCTGCACCGGCCGCTTCCCCGAGGACGAGCTGCGCAGCTTCGCCGACGGTCAGCCATCCCTTGCGGACGACTTTCTCGCCGACGACACCGTCACGCTGGAAGGGTTGGACGCCGAGTCCATCGACGAGACCTCCATCGACGATGTCGCCACCCCCGCCACGGATGACACGGCCGCCGAGAACAACGCGCTCCCCGTCGTGCAGGCCCGCGACGCGCTCGCCGTCCTCGACCACCACCTCGTCGCCACGGCCGACGAGGAGGCCGCTGCCTTCCTCGTGGCCTCCGCCCGGGGCAAGCTCTGGGCGCACGCCTTCCGCGACGAGACGGCCGCCGTGGCCCAAGCGCGCGCGCACGATGGCGGCCCGTACGCCCAGGAGGTCCGGGACAGCTTCCTGGCCGAGTACGAGGCCGCGAGAAGTCTGCCGATCCCGGCCGGCTACGCCTTCATGGTCGGCGGCCGATCGGCGCAACCGAACCTCATGCAGCGCCTCGTCGCCGTGCGCGTGCGGGATCAGCGCCGCTACGGCAACTGGTCGGGCACCGGGGCCGGCAAGACCCTCTCGGCGGTCCTGGCCACGCGCGTGGCCGGGGCGCGCCTCACGGTGATCTGCTGCCCGAACGCCGTGGTCCGCGGCTGGGCGAGCGCGATCCGGGCGATCTACCCGGACAGCGAGGTGCTCGAGAAGACCTGGCGGCCCGAGTGGGCGACCAGCCGGCCGCGCTACCTGGTGATGAACTACGAGAGCTTCCAGCAGCCGGGCTCGGAGGGCGAGCTGAAGGCTTTCCTGGAGCGGGAGCGCGTGGACTTCGTCGTCATCGATGAGATCCATTACGCCAAGCAGCGCGAGGTCGAGCAGATGAGCCAGCGCAAGCGGCTCGTCATGGCCCTGGTCACCGTGGCCGGAGAGGCCTCGGCCGACCTCTGCGTGCTGGGCATGTCGGCCACGCCCGTGATCAACAACCTCCAGGAAGGGCGGAGCCTGGTGGAGCTGGTCACGGGGCTCGAGCATGAGGAGCTGGACACCAAGCCCACCATCCCCAACTGCATGCGCCTCTACCAGCGCCTGGTCACGCTTGGAACACGCTGGATGCCAGCCTACAAGGCCCAGCTGGAGGAGGTGCGCGAGCCCGTGGACTGCGAGGAGCTGGTCCCGCAGATCCGCGCCCTGGGGCGAAAGGGCTCCCCGCTGGCCCTGGAGCAGCTCCTCACCGAGGCGCGGCTGCCCGTCATCCTCGCCAACATCCGGCCCAAGACGCTGATCTACACCCTCTACGTGGAGGGCATCGTCCAGACCCTCTACGACGCGATCACCGCGAAGGGGTGGAAGGTCGGGCTCTACACCGGCGAGGACAAGACAGGCCTCGACGGCTTCATCGACGGCGACCTCGACGTGCTGATCGGCTCGTCGTCGGTGGGCACCGGCGTGGACGGGCTCCAGCACGTCAGCAACCGCCTGATCGTGAACGTGCTGCCGTGGACGGCCGCCGAGTACGAGCAGCTCCTCGGGCGCGTGTGGCGGCAGGGGCAGGCCCGCGACAAGGTGACCGTGGTCGTCCCGGTGACCTTCGCGGAAGTGAACGGGCAGCGCTGGTCCTGGTGCGAGTCCAAGCTCGCGCGGCTCCAGTACAAGAAGAGCATCGCGGACGCAGCCGTGGACGGCGTCGTACCCGAGGGGCATCTTCGCTCCCCCACCGAGGCGTATGGGGACGCGATGAAGTGGCTCGAGCGGCTGGACACCGGAGTGGTCGCCGAGATCGTGCGCCGGCCCATCGTCGTCCCGCTCTCGGACTCCGACCCCGCCGACGTGAAGCGTCGGCAGGCCAGGTATGGTGACTTCTCCATCATCAACGCCCGCTGGAACCAGGCCGGGAGCGAGAAGACCCACGCGCGGCTGGCCGCCAATCCTGAGGAGTGGGAGCAGTACCACACCCTCTACCGCAAGGCCCGGGAGTCCTGGACCATCGTGCCCTTCGAGGAGATGACCGCCTGGGCGCGCAGGCGGGCGGGCAAGGTGATCGGCGACTTCGGCTGCGGGGAGGGGCTGTTCGGCAAGGCCGTCGCCGACCGGCACCTCGTCCACAGCTTCGACCATGTGGCCATCGACGAGCGCGTGATCGCCTGCGACCTGGCCCACGTCCCGCTGGAGGACGGCACGCTGGACATCGCCGTGTTCTGCCTCTCGCTGATGGGGGCGAACTTCGCCGACTACCTGCGGGAAGCCCATCGGACGCTGAAGATCGACGGCGGGCTGCACATCTGGGAGGCCACCAGCCGCTTCGACGATCCCGAGCGCTTCGCCCGCGACCTGCGGAAGATCGGCTTCGCGGTCGTCGAGGTGGAGCAGCGCGGCCCGTTCACGCACATCGAGGCGGTGCGGCGCGACGTGGCGCCGTCGACGGCGACGCTCTCGTTCCGGGTGAGCCCGTCCTGAACGAGCGCCGCCTCCATCGAATCGTCGCGGTGGCTCGACCCCGACGCCTCGCGCTCGTGGTCCATCCGCGCCGTGGACGGGGGCACGACGGGACGACGAGCACCGACACCCCGCGGGAGGCGCAAGAAGGATCGCCACTGCCGCTACCCCCGAGGCGACGCGGCTTCCGTCGTCTGCGAAAAACGCCCCATCGTGATCGCGCGGATCGGTCCATCGTGATCACCTCGGCTGAATTCGTCTGGATCAGCCGGTAAGTGCAGCCAGGCGGCGCCAAAGCTCGGCCCGGTTGCGCCCAGTCGGCCCGCTCGCCAGTGCGGCACGCCACAACGCCCGTTGACGCTCCACCGGCCACCTCGCTGCGGCGGCGTCCAGGACCTCGAAGCCCGCGGCGGCATCGAGGCGGAGGAGGTGAGCGAGCACTCCACGGGCCGGCAGGCGCTCGTCGTCTCCGAGGGCTTCCCCCAAGCGACGCTGCCAAGCCGGAAGAAGCGTCAAGGCGGACAATGCGGCATCCCGCGTGTCATCGTCGCTCAACCACTCGGAGAAGCGCTCGACGTTTCGTCGTACCAGCGCGATCAGGACCCCCCCGCCCCGCGGCTGTCCCTTCGCGCCAGCGCGGAGGAAGTCCAGCAGTACGCCATCGTCAATCCCCGAGCCCTCCCACACCTCGGTGAAGGCCTCGTGGTCCACGGCCGTCGGACGATCCTTCAGTCGGGCAACGAGCCACTGGGCCGCGAGCGCGCCGTCAACCTTCCGCACGGCCTTGACCACCTCCGCCAGAAGCGGCGGGCGCGCCGCCTCCGCTGACGGGGAGCCGAGCAAGGGCGCCAGGGACCTTCCGTCAAGGCAGGCGAAGAGCCCCGCGTTTGCGAGCAACTCCCACTGGGCAACCGTCAGTCTGCCCGAGGGCACCAGCGAGATGGCGTGTTCAAGCCCGGCCGCATCGACCTCAGATGCCTTCTTCAGCGTTCCCCGCCGGCCGACGTCGCGCACCCACTCGAACGGACTCAAGTATGGCTCGTGCCCACCAACCAACTTCCACGCGACTGAGTCTTCGCCGAGATCGCGCACAAAACGCCATAGGTACCTACGCACATTGCCCCAGCCATGTCGAAACTGGCCGTACTTCTCGACGAGCGCGGCGTCCGGCAGGTCCTGGGTGGTCGGGTCGGGAAAACCCGGGACGCTCGGCAGGTCGTCGAGCGAGGCCGAACCGATGAGAACCTCGCGGATCCAACCTTCAACCGTCGGTTTAGGCCGCTCACCCTGGAAGTGCTCGTGGTTGGCAATTTCCCACGTCGATGGTGCCCCTCGTCCGGGAACGGCGACGAGCCGCCCGGTGGTCACCGCATGAAGCAGGTCGACTGCCTCACGGGTCGGGATGCCGGCACGAACGAGCGATGCCCAGAAGGGGTTGAGAATGCCATCAGGCCTCCGGAGCGCCGCCACGCGCTCCGCTTCCTTCAGGGTGAACGCGAGGATGCCCGCGAGGTCCGCGAGTACCTGCGAGCGGGCGAAGAACGACTCGCCGGTCCAAGCTTCAACGGGGACGTCGTGGCTATCGGCCAGTGCGTGCCACTGGGTCAGATGCGCCCGGAGTGCAGCGCGCACCTCCCGCTCCCGGCGGCGTACGCTCGGGGTCTGAAGCGCGGCCGCGACGCCGGACAGCAGCTCGGCGATGTCTCGCTGCCAATCCCGACCGCCGACTCGGTGACTCTCATTGGTGCTACGCCGAGCCAACGGTTCGCCGCGGTGAGCCATCGTTTCCGTGATGGCGGCAGCGAACATCCCGGCGAGAACGGCCGACAACGCGCCGGAGTCCAAGCCCGCGAGAGCCTCGACCTGGGGGATCCACGCGCGGTGGGGTGGAGGATCCTCCATTAACAGGAAGTCCGCCGGCTCTTTCACGGCCGTGGCGAGCAGTCGCCGCGCGACCCCGGACCTCGTCGCGTCGGTGAGAAACACGAGGCCCTCAACCCCAGCCGACAAGCGTTCGACCCATGGGGCGTGGGGGAACATGTCGTCGGGTAGGGCGGCCCAGATGGCCGGGTCGGTGAGGTTCGCCGCCTCGGGACAGAGCAAGGCGGCGAGCATCGCGAGCTGCGCGTCCGACACCTCGGGCCTCGGAACCCCGAGTTCATCCGCCATCGTCGCCGTCGAAGCCCGCAGCTCCGCGGCGCCAGGCAGATCGGAGGGCCGCCCAAGCGCCGACCACAAGTCGAGCGCCTCGCTGCCCCCGGCAACGCGCTTGCCCTTCCTCGGCAAAGCAACACCGAGTCGGTTGGTGGCGAGCAGCATGGCGAGTACCCGAGCGACGAGCGGCGTGTCCCATCGCACGCGCGATACCCAGTCCGCGTCGCGCCGTGGATCGGCCAGGGTGGTCGCGAGCGCGGGGCCGTCCAGGCGGGCCAGCGCCACAGCGAGCTCTCGCGGCCCACCCGGCGTCCGAACCAACGCGGACAACAACGCGCTGTTCCGCAGGACGAGGGCCCGGCGGAGGACCGTCTCCGAGCGGAGTGCGCGTGGGGCCATCGCCGCTGCGAGGAACGGCTCGAATCTGAACCGGTCCACGCCATCGTCGTCGCACCGAACGACATCCGCCGCGCGAAGTGCCTCGACGGCGGCGCCGGCGTCTGCGTAGGGCAGGACGGCGCGGAGGAACTCGCGCTGCTCGGCCGTGGCGTGGACCTCCTCGACGACCGCGTGTGCGCGCGCGACCATCGCCGCTCCGGCGCTGTCCTCCAGGCGACCCGACGCATCCTGGAGCTGACGGAGGTACGCCTCGCCGATCCACGACTCGGCCCCTCGCAGCAGGGATTCCTGGTCCCGGCGCTGAGTGCCGCGAAGGCGACGTCGAGCGGTGTTTCCGACAAGTGCCAGCCCATGCTCAGCCGCTTCGGCCTCGGCCCCGTCCACGACGGCTCGGAGCAGAACGCCGACGAGTTCTGGTGTGGGCAGAGGAATGGACCGAACCAAGTCGCGAACCTGTGTCGCCCGCACCGCCTGGCACCGCGCCGAGTCCGCCCTCGGCGCAAGGCGCTGAACGACTCCGAGGAGCTGTTGTGTCCACACCTCGTCCACCGGGAGCAGGGACCAGTTGCTCCGGGCAATCTCACGGAGCGTCCGGCTGTGACCGGCGATGCCGAAGAGCTTCGAGCCCGAGCCGAGCGGCACTTCAGATCCGTAGGATCCTTGGACGACGGCGTGGCCGGGAGCCTTGGCCCACTCGACGATTTCACCGGCGTCTCGCGTGGTCGTGCCGTCGAGGATGAGCAACCCCGCACGGCCGAGCGGAAGGGCGCCGTCCGCTCCCCAACTCACCCGCCAGCCGTCGTCGGCCGCCCACGTTGCGACCTGCCGGAGGAGCGTCGAGATGCCCGAGCCGGGAGCGCCGGTGATCTGGACGTGGTGCTCGATGTCCTTGAGCAGCGCCTCCCGCACGAGCGCGGGCTCGATCACCTTACCGGCGCGGCCGAGAGGGGGAAGGACGAAGGCCTCCCGAAAGTCGACGGGCCCCCAATCCTCGAACCCGGGCACCAGCACGACATCGGGAGCGGCGACATCGACCTGGTGGACGTCAGCGCCTCCTACCTGCGCTTCGCCTATGAGCGGGCTCGGCTGCTCTATCCCGAGGCGGCGAAGCGCATCCGCCTGTTCCACGGCGACCTG
>CAJBVW010000047.1 GCA_903959175.1 uncultured Pseudomonadota bacterium | reverse complement strand
CGCCGTCGTACCAGACCTCGTCGGCGCCGGGGTAGACCGAGGCGTCGTCGTCGTCGCAGTCGCCGGTCTCGGCGGTGTAGCCGTCGGCGTCCGCGTCGGACGAGGTGACGTAGGTGTCGGTGTCGCTGGTGTCCTTGTCCGGGCCGTTGCAGCCGATGACGAGGCCGGTGAGGAGGAAGGGGATCAAGCGCATGTGGACTCCAGGTTCGGACGGGCCGCGATGGCCCGGGAGAGGCTGAGGAGAGGGGCGGGGTGCGCCGTCTCCGCGGGAAGGGGTCAGGGGCAGTCGGGGTTGGCGGTGCCGGGCGTGCCGTATTCGGCGATGGACGTGTCGACGGAGTACCAGGCGTAGGCGCTGGTGTTGCTCGTCGAGCACCAGCTCGAGGGGTCGTCGTTGCTCGTCCCGTCGAGGGTGGCGGGGTCGAGGCTCATGGAGCGGCTGGCGTCCCGCGGCCAGTAGCCGCTCGACGCGCTGGAGGCCCACGGCACGGCGTCCGCGAGGGTGCCCGTGGTGGGGCCCCCGTACACCCAGAGCGAGAGGGTGTCCTCGTCGCCCTGGAGGGTGAAGGTGTTGTCGCGGTAGGTCCCGGCGTAGTCCGAGGCCTCCGCGGGGTCGCTCCACACGTAGTCGCACGCGAGCGTGCTGGAGGGGTCGGACGCCGCGCTGTAGGTCGTCGTCTTGCAGAAGACCACGTACTCGCCGGCGCTGAGGACGACGGCGTCCGCGGGGTCGACGTAGAAGCCGCCCGCCGCGACCGCCGTGGAGCTGCGGCCGACGTACCAGCCCGAGAGGTCGATGTCCCGGGCGGACGTGTTGTGCAGCTCGAACCACTGGCCGGTCTCGGTCGCCGCCTCGGCGCCGAAGCGGGTCTCCCGGGCCACCTCGGTGACGACGATGTCACCCACGCGGACGAAGTCCTCGTCGATCCACCCGTCGCAGTCGTTGTCGACGAGGTCCTCGGCCTCCGTGCCGGCGGGGGAGCGGGCCGCGTCGGCGTCGTCGCAGTCGTCCGCGACGTCGTAGCCGTCGAGGTCCTGATCGCGGTCGTTGGCGTCGCAGTCCTGGTCGATGCCGTCGTACCAGACCTCGGCGGCGCCGGGGTAGACGCGGCTGTCGCCGTCGTCACAGTCTCCGTCCTCGGTCGTGACGCCGTCGGCGTCGGCATCGGCGCCGGCGGTGCGCGCCGCCCCGGTCTCGCCCCCCCCGGCGTCCGAGCAGCCCATCGTCAGCAGGGCGAGCAAGGGGAGGGTCAGGGACGTCATGGGCCTCGTCAAACGGTTCGCCAAGATAGCAGAAGCGACTATCGACCCGCGCGCTCGTCGTGTCAACGCCCGCGCTCGGCAGGCATGTGCCCTACGAAAGGCCGGTGAATCCAGGCATAGTGAAGTCCCGTGGCGGTGCCGGCGATCCCGGTCGACACCGTCAGGACCGTGGCGTCCACGCCGACCAACGCGGCGACGACACAGGCGGCCAGCAGCACCGCGGTGATCTTCCCGAGGAGGCTCGTGCGCGGCGCCGGTCCGGTGCCGGTGCGGAAGCGGTGCATCAGCACCGGGTGCATCACGACCTGTAGGATCTCCCGGCTGAACCACGCGAGCATCCACACGTCCGGGATGCGATCGGCGACCGCGAGGGTCCAGGCGAGGTTGACGTGGAGGGTCTTGTCGACCCAGGCGTCGAAGGCGGCGCCGGCGGGGCTCGCGGTGGCGGTGCGGCGCGCCGCGGCGCCGTCCAGCACGTCCGTGAGGAGGGCGAGCAGGTAGATCCAGAGCCCGAAGCGCCCGAGGATCACGAAGGGCATCGCCGCCGCGATCAGGAGACGCGAGAAGGTGAGGGCGCCGGCGACGTTGTAGAGGTGGCGCAGCTTCATCGGCCCCCCCCGCCTATCCCCTCCCCGCGCCCGGCATGGCGCGTACCGACCCCCAGCGCCCCCGGAGAGGTAGAATGTGACGATGCTGTTTCATCTGCTCGCCTGCACCGGCTCCGTCCCCTCGCTCGACACGGCATCGACCCGGATCGACCTCACCGAGGCGCTCGGCGCCGACCAGTCCCGCGCCGGCAAGGTGCTCGACCCCGCGGCGCTCTTCGGGGGCGTCTCGTCCGAAGGCGCGGTCGGGGACGTGAAGATCTACAACGATCGCGTGCAGTTCGTGATCCAGGCGCCCGGGGACAGCAGCTACTACGTCGAGTACGGCGGCGGCCTCGTCGACGCCGACCTCGTGCGCTCCTCCGACACGCCGGGCCGCGATCTGCTCGACGAGCTCACGCCGATGGTGGGCCTCGGCCGCGTGGTGGACGCCCGGAGCGTCACCGTGCTGTCCGACGGCTCGAACGGCCCCGCCGTCGTACGGGTGGAGGGCCCGGCAGCGCCCATGCAGCTCCTCACCGGCGCGCTCGAGAACCCGGACCTCATCCCCGATCTCGACCTGCGCGTCCGCACCGACTACACGCTCGCCCCGGGCGCGTGGTCCCTCGAGGCGACCATCACCGTCTGGAACGACGAGTCCGAACCTGTCGACCTCTCGATCGGCCAGGTCGCGCTGCTCGCGACGGACGTCGCCGAGACCTGGCGTACGGGCTCCGGCCGCGGCGAGGCGAGCGGGGACGCGGTCGACCTCGTGGGCGCGATGGGCATGGAGAACGAGGTCGCGCTCGGCATCAGCGCGGGCGAGCCGATGGCCAGCGGCACCGTCGGCCGCATCCTCTCGGAGATCGCCCCGGCGCTGATCGGCTTCGGCCCCACCACCTCCGTCGCCTCCGGCGAGTCCCTCTCGTGGACGAGCTGGGTCGGCGTCGCGCCCGACCTCGCGACGCTCGAGACGGAGCGCCTCGCGCGCACCGGCGCCGACGCCACCGCGGTCTCCGGCACGGTCACCGCGGGTGGCGCCCCCGTGGCCGGCGCGCGCGTGCACGTCCTCGACGCCGACGACGCCCCCCTCACTGTCGCCTTCACCGGGGCCGACGGCGCCTGGAAGGCCACCGTCCCGTCGAGCGCCGCGCGCTACGTCGCGACCGGCCGCGGCACCTCCCTCCAGGTGGACCTCCCCGCCGGCCACGGGTGGGTCTCCCCCTACGAGGTGCGCCCCGCGCTCACCCTCGCCTCCCTCGCCGACGGCGCCCCCGGCGCCCCCTTCGCCGAGGGCTACGGCGTCTCCGCGACCGGCACGTCGACGGACCTCACCCTCACCGCGCCCGGCCGCCTCCACGTGACCGTCGCGGACGGCGGCCCCGCCGTCGTGTTCGCGTACTTCGCCGCCGGCGATCCCGTCGCCGCGGACGACCGCCTCGTGCCCGGCCGCCCCAGCGGCGCCGCCGCCGTCGGCTTCGTGCGCGACGGCGCGATGGATCTGCGCCTCGAGCCCGGCACCTACGACGTCGTCGCCTACCGCGGCGTGCGCGACGAGTTGGTGCGCGGGACTGTCACCATCGTGAGCGACGAGACGACCGAGTTCGACGCGGACATCGTCCCCGCCTACACGGTGGACGGCTTCGTCACCATCGATCCGCACGCGCACGCCTCGCCCAGCGGCGACGGCGGCATCAGCATGGCGGATCGCCTGATCGTCGCGGCCGCCAACGGCATCGATCTGCACGTCGGCACCGACCACGACCATATCGTCGACTACCGCCCGCTCCTCGCGCCGCTCGGCCTCGAGGGCCGGCTCGGCAGCGTCGTCGCGAGCGAGGTCAGCCCCGTGCTGCGCGGGCACTTCAACGTCTGGCCCGCCACGGTGGACGCCACGAAGGCCAACGGCGGCTCGCCGCGGTGGTGGTTCGGCTACGCCGACACCGCCGAGATCTTCGGGTGGATGCGCGCCGTCGTCGGGCCGGACGGCATCGTCCAGGCCAACCACCCCGTCGGGTCGAGCGGCATGTTCACCGCGGCCGGCTACGACGACGGCGTGGTGGGGAACCCGGATCGGTGGTCCGCCGACTTCGACGCGATGGAGCTCAACAACTCCGGGGACTGGTCGGACTACCTCCCCTACTACCTCGACCTCGTCGCGCGCGGGAAGAAGGTCACCCCCGTCGGCGTGAGCGACTCGCACGGCCACACCAGCGGCGGCGTGGGGTTGAACCTCACCTTCCTGCCCACGGGCGGCGCCCTCGCCGACGTGACCGACGACGTGCTCCGCGCCGCCATGGCGACCCGCGGGACCGTCGTGAGCAAGGGCCCGTTCATCGACGCGCGCGTGAACGGGACGTGGGCCCCGGGCGCCACGGTGGGCGTCGGCAGCGTGCTCTCGGTCGAGGTCAAGGCGCCGAGCTGGATGCCCGTCGAGACGCTCACCCTCTACGAGGACGGCGTCCCCGTGGCGACCGAGCCGTGCCTCGGCGTCGCGCCGACCCCGTGCGTGGCCGCGTGGCCGCTCGCCCCGGCCGCGGACGCCTTCTACGTCGTCATCGCCGCAAGCACGACCCTCCCGATGGAGGGCGCGCACCCCGGAGACCTCGCCTGGGCGGCCACCGCGGCTACCTTCGTGGACGTGGCCGGCGACGGCTGGAGCGCTCCGCTCCCTCCGATCGTCCTCGGCGACTGATCCGCGCGATTTCCGGTTAGTCCCCACCGCCCGGAGGCAGCATGGGTCTCATCCGCTCGCTCGCGAAGAAGGTCATCGGCAAGGTGGCCGGTCGCTCCGACACCGACGATCACCGGCCCGCGCCCTCCGCAGCCGCGCACAGCGCCGCCCCCGCCGCCTCCGGCGAGCGCCTCTCCGCGCCCACGCTCGTGCGCGCCCCGGACAAGGTCGCCGTCGCAGGGGACGAGGAGCCCGTCGTCGAGAACGCCGAGGCCCTCTCCACGATCGAGTGTTCGGCCCAGGAGATCAAGGAGCGGCTGGACGCCGGCGAGCCCGTCACGGTGCTCGACGTGCGCGAGCCCTCCGAGACGGCCGGCGGCATCATCCCCGGCGCCAAGCTCATCCCTCTCGGCCAGCTCCGCGCGCGCTGGGAGGAGGTCAAGGACGAGAACGAGATCGTCTGCTACTGCGCGATGGGCGCCCGCTCGCTCCAGGCCGCGCACTTCCTACGGGAGAAGGGCCTGTTCAACGCGACGAGCCTCGACGGCGGGATCTCCGGGTGGATGGAGATCGGGGGCAAGGTCAGCCGCCCCGCATGAGCCTCGTCGTCGTCGGCGCCGGCCGCGTCGGGAGCGCCTTCGTGCGCGCGGCCGAGTCCGCGGGCCTCGCCGTCGACGTCGTGCGCCGGGAGGGCCCCGACGATCCGCTCCGCAGCGGCGCGATCGGCACCCCCATCCTCGTGTGCACCCGCGCGGACGCCCTCGAAGGCGTCATCGCCGCGACCGCGCCCGCGCGCCGCGCGGACCTCGTGTTCGTCCAGAACGGCATGATCCGCCCCCTCCTCGCGGCGCACGGCCTCGCGGACGCGACGCAGGGCCTCCTCTACTTCGCGGCCACCTCGCGCACGGGGCCTGTCGAGCCCGGCGCGCCGAGCCTCTTCTGGGGGCCGCACGCCGCAGCCGTCGCGGCGCTGCTCCACGGCGCGCACATCCCCGCGGCCGTGCTCACGGACCGGCGTGAGTTCTCCCGCGAGATCGGCACCAAGCTCGCCTGGAACGCCATCTTCGGCCTGCTCGGCGAGCGCTTCGACGAGTCCGTCGGCGAGACGCTCGCGCGCCGCCCCGACGCCCTCGCCGCCCTCGCCGCGGAGCTCGCGCAGGTGCTCGAGCGCGGCCTCGACACGACGATCCCGGCGCAGGCGCTGGTCGACCGCCTCCTCGCCTACTCCGCGAGCATCCCGACGTTCCAGGCCCGCGTGCGCGAGCTCCCGTGGCGCAGCGGATGGATCTTCCGCGCCGCGCGCAGCTACGCGCTCGCGACGCCGCTGCACGACCACCTCCTCGCCGAGACCGGATACGCCGCCGCCGCGGCCGGGACGTAGGTCCTGCTACGCAGCGCCGCGCGGTCGCGCGCGGAGCCGTGGGGTATACTCCCCGTCGTGCGCCCCACCCGCGAACGCCTTCTTCGAAAGGGCGACTACGTCCACGGCTCCTTCTTCAAGCCGGAGCAGGTGGACGGCTACATCAACGCCGTGAATCCGGGCGACCGCACCGACGTGCTCGGCCGGTTCCCCTTCTCCACCCGCAGCGTAGACGACGCCGTCGAGTACGCCGCGATCGGCGCCACCAAGTGGCGTCGCGTCGGGCTGAACGACCGCGCTGCCGCCATCCGCCGCTTCCGCGAGCAGCTCCACCACGCGCAAGAGACGCTCGCGCGCCTCGTCACGCGCGAGAACGGAAAGCCGCTCTGGGAGTCGCGCCAGGAGGTGCAGTCCGCGCTCCGCACCATCGACATCTACCTGGACGACGGCGTGGGCCTCCTCGCGCCCCGCATCGTCGAGGAGATCTCGGCGCGCACCGACTACGTCCCCCGCGGCGTCGTCGGCATCGTGAGCCCCTACAACCTCCCGGTGCTCCTCGGCGTCGGGATGACCGCCGCCGCCGTGCTCGCCGGCAACTCCGTGGTCATCAAGCCGAGCAAGTTCACGCCCGGCGTAGGCCAGCTCCTCGCCGAGCTGTGGGACCGCGCGAAGCTCCCCCGCGGCGTGTTCAACCTCGTGCACGGCTCCGGCAGCGTCATCGGCCAGCGGCTCGTCGGGCACGCCGGGCTCGACGCCCTGCTCTTCGCCGGCAGCTTCGAGAGCGCGCGTGAGGTGCGCCGCGCCACCGCCGATCGCCCCGAGCTCCCCGCGCTCTACCAGTCCGGCGGCAAGGGCATCGCCATCGTCCTGGAGGACGCCGAGTTCGACCGCGCCATCTACGAGGTGCTCGTCGGCGCGTTCATGACCTCCGGGCAGCGCCACAACTCGACCGGCCGCATCTTCGTCGCGGAGGCCCTCTACCCGCGATTCGCGGAGGAGCTCGTGCGCCGCGCCCGCCGCCTGCGCGTCGGCTACGGCTTCGACAGCGACGTGTTCATGGGCCCGCTCATCTCCGAGAACTTCCGGACCCGCTTCCGCAAGTACGGCCGCGCCGTCGCCGCGAAGGGCCACGAGACGCTCCTCGAGGCCGACGTCTTCGAGGCCCCCGGCTACCGCGGGAACTACGTGCGCCCCGCCATCTACAAGGTGGACTGGACCAACGGCAGCCCCTTCCTGAACGACGAGCCGCCCGGCCCCACCGCGCTGCTGTACGTCGTCAAGAACGCCGAGGAGGCCGTGAGCCTCCACAACCAGGCCCACTACCGCATGACCGCGAGCATCTTCACGCGGCCGACCAACCCCGCGCTCCCCGAGCTGCGGGATTCGCTGCGTACCGGCTCGATCAACGTGAACCGCGGCACCATCGGCCAGAGCCTGCGCCTCCCCTCCACCGGCCTCGGCCGCGCGGGCAACGGCGTCGCTGGCGGCATCGAGCTGCTCAAGGTCCTGACCGTGCCCCGCGCGAGCCTGACCGAGACCCGCGCTTTCGACGCCGCCAACCTCGTGCCCGGGGTCGCCTGGTCCGAGGAGGACGACGAAGCCGATCTCGGGGGGGCGTTGGAGCTCGCCGTCGAATAAGGCGTACCGATGCTCAAGATCGCGATCGGGAACGTGCACCTCGATCTCGGCGCCGGCAGACGCGGCGTCGACATGGGGCCCTCCGCCATCCACCTCGCCGGCCTCAAGAGCGGCATCGAGGCGCTCGGCCACCGCGTCGTGGAGAACTACGCCATCGGCGTCGCCTCCCAGGAGATGCTGACCCCGGGTGACCCGCACGCGCGGTTCCTCCCGGAGATCACGCGCGTCTGCAGCGAGCTGGCCGACCGCGTCGAGCTCGCGCTAGAGCACGGCTGGTTCCCGATGGTCCTCGGCGGCGACCACTCCGTCGCCATCGGCACCATCTCGGGGATCTCGCGCTTCTACCGCAAGCGCGGGCAGCGCATCGGCGTGCTCTGGGTGGACGCCCACACGGACTCCAACACGCCCGACACCTCCCCCTCCGGCAACATCCACGGCATGCCGCTGGCCGTGCTCCTCGGCCACGGCCCGAAGGACCTCGTCGCCATCGCCGGGGCCGAGCCCGCGCTCCGCATCGGGGACGTGTGCGTCGTCGGCGCGCGCGACATCGACACGACGGAGGGCTCCTTCGTCCGTGAGATGGGCCTGCGCGTCTACACGATGAGCGAGCTGGACGAACGCGGCACCGCCGTGTGCGTGCGCGAAGCCATCGAGCGTGTGAGCGCCCACACCGTCGGCGTCCACCTCTCCTTCGACCTCGACGGCGTCGACCCCCAGCACGCCCCCGGCGTCGGCACGCCCGTGCCCGGCGGGCTCAACCTGCGCGAGTCCCACCTCATCTGCGAGAAGGTCGCCCAGACCGGGAAGCTGCTCGGCGTCGAGATGGTCGAGCTGAACCCCGTCATCGACAGCGAGAACCGCACGGGCAAGCTCGCCGTCTGGCTCATGCTCTCGGCCCTCGGCAAGACGATCCTTTAGCCGCCCCCGGAGGCACCCCCGTGGTCCCGACGCGCTGCGCGCTGCTGGCCTGCCTCCTCCTGGGGTGCTCCCGCGTCGTGGATGAAGACGGCGACGGCGCCCTCTCCGACGTCGACTGCGACGACGCCGACGCCGCGCGCTTCCCCGGCGCGGCCGAGGCCTGCGACGACCTCGACGCCGACTGCGACCGCCTCGCCGACGACATGGACGCCGACGCCCCCCGCGCCACCTGGTACGCCGACCTCGACGGGGACGGCTTCGGCCGCGCCGACGCCGAGCGGGAGGCCTGCGTAGCGCCCCGGGCCCACGTCACGAACGCAGACGACTGTGACGACGCCCACGCCGACGCCTACCCCGGCGCGGTGGAGGCGTGCGACGGCTGGGACGGCGACTGCGACGGCCTCGAAGACAAGGACGACCCCGATCTGGCCCAGACCGTCTGGCTCCGCGATGCCGACGCCGACGGCTACGGGGACGACGCCGACGTCGTGACCGCCTGCGCCGCGCCCGTCGGGTACGTGGCGGCGGGTGGCGACTGCGCCGACGACGACGACGCCGTGAGCCCCGGCGCAGACGACGCCTGTGGGGGCGGAGACGCCGACTGCGACGGCGCGGACGACGCGTGCAGCCGCCGCGGCGAGGT
>CAJBVW010000046.1 GCA_903959175.1 uncultured Pseudomonadota bacterium | reverse complement strand
CCGAGGCCGCGCCCGCCCCGGCTCCCGAACCGGCCCCGGCTCCCGACCCGTCTCCGGCGCCCACCCCCGAAAACTGAAGCTCCCCGCGCGCCGAACGGCAGCAGCGGGGAGCGTCGGGTGTGGAGAGGGGGCCCCTCCGCGTGCGGCCCGGCCCACGCAGGGCCGGGCGCGCGTGGGGATCAGACCGTGAGGCCGCCGTCCACGTCGACGCAGCGACCGGTGAAGTAGTCGCAGTCGATGATGAACTTCACCGCGGAGAAGATCTCCTCGGGCTTGCCGACGCGGCGGAGCGGGACGGGCTTGAGCATGCCCTCGAGCACCTCGGGGCGCATGCCCTGGAGGATCGGGGTGTCGATGAAGCCCGGCGCGATGGCGGCCGTGCGGATGCCGTAGCGGGCGAGCTCGATGGCCCACAGCTTCGTGTCGGCGATGAGGCCGGCCTTTGCCGCCGAGTAGTTGGTCTGGCCGGGGTTGCCGTGGCGGGCGATCGACGAGATGTTGATCACGACGGAGGCGGGCGTCTTCGACTGGATGACGTGCGCCGCGAACTCACGGGTCAGCAGGAAGGGGCCGGTGAGGTCGACGTCGATGACCTGCTGCCAGTTCTTCAGGGACATCTTCTTGATCTCGCCGGACTCCTTGTCCTGCTTGACCAGGAGGCCGTCGCGGAAGATGCCGGCGTTGTTGATGAGGCCGTTCAGCCCGCCGAGCGCGGCCACGGTCTTGCCGATGAGCTCGATGACCTGGGCCTCGTCGGCCACGTTGGCGACGAACCCGACGACCTTGCCGGGCAGGCCCTGGCCGTCCGCGGTGGTGGCGGTGACGCCGTCCGCCAAGATGTCGCAGAAGGCGACGTTGGCGCCCGCGCCGGCGAGGGCGAGGACGAAGTGCCGGCCCATGCCGCTGGCGCCGCCGGTGACGAGGACGTTCATTCCCTGGATGTTCATGAGGCTCTCCGAAAGGGGCGCCTGACTAACATGCCGGGCTCGAGGTGCCGACGCCTCACCGGCCTCCCGCACCCTTCCTTGGCAGGCGTCGTGTGGCGGCGCCGCCCCCTACGGAGCCGCGCGCCGCCGCCGGTGCGACTACGCCGACAGGACCTGCGGTACCGCCGCGAGCATCGCGGGGATCTGCTCGGGCTCCTTGCCGCCCGCCTGCGCGAGGTCTGGGCGCCCGCCGCCCTTTCCGCCGACCATCGCCGCGAGCGCGCCGACGATCTTGCCGGCGTTGTAGCGGGTCCCGGCGAGGTCCTTGCTGACCATGACGAGGATCCGCACCACCTCGGGCTCGCGCGCCGCGAGCACGATCACGCAGCTTCCGAGCGTCTCGCGGAGCCGGTCGGCCTCCTCGCGCATGCCCTTGGAGTCCGCCTGGATCTCGACCGCGAGCACGTTCACGCCGTCGATCACGACCGCGCGCTCCCGGAGGTCACCCGAGGCGGCCCGCGCCACGTCGCGGCGCAGGGTCTCGAGCTCGCGGCCGAGGCGAGCGCGGTCTTCGAGGAGGCGCTTGACCGTCTCGACGACGTTGTCCGGGGAGGTGCGCAGCTCGGCGGCGAGCGCGCGCGTGGTGGCCTCCAGCTCGCGGACGTAGGCGTGCGCGCCGGGGCCGGTCTGCGCCTCGATGCGACGCACGCCGGCCGCGATGCCGGACTCGGACAGGATCTTGAGCAGGCCGATGTCGCCGCTACGGCGCGCGTGCGTGCCGCCGCACAGCTCCTTGCTGAAGGCGTCCACCTGGACGACGCGCACATGCTCCCCGTACTTCTCGCCGAAGAGCGCCATGGCGCCGGCCTTGCGCGCCTCCTCCACGTTCTGCACGGTGGTCGCGACGGCATGATTGGCGAGGATCTGCTCGTTCACGAGCTCCTCGACGTGCCGGAGCTCATCCGCGGTGAGCGGCTTGTGGTGCGCGAAGTCGAAGCGCAGACGCTCCGGCCCGACGAGCGAGCCCTTCTGCATGACGTGGCCGCCCAGCACCTGCTTGAGCGCGGCGTGCAGGAGGTGCGTGCCCGTGTGGTTGAGGCGCGCCTGGTCGCGGCGGGCGGAGTCGACCGTGAGGGTGACGGTGTCCCCGTTACGCAGGGTGCCCGACCGGATCTCGACCTGGTGGACGTGGAGGTCCCCCGCGGGCTTGGTCGTGTCGGTGACGACGGCCTCGCCGCCGGCCCAGCGGATCACGCCGGTGTCGCCGATCTGGCCGCCGCTCTCCGCGTAGAAGGGCGTCACGTCCGCGAGGAGCGCGCCGCGCTCGCCGGCGACGAGCGCGCTGACCTTCGCGCCCTCCGAGATGAGCGCGCGCACGGTCCCGGTGTCCTCTTCGTGGTCGTAGCCGCTGAAGCGCACGCCCACGTCCTCCGCGAGCTGGTGCCAGAGCGCCGAGATCGACTCTTCCCCCGAGCCCTTCCAGGCGGCGCGGCCCTTCGCCCGCTGCTCCCCCAGCATGCGCTCGTAGCCGACGGTGTCGACCTCGAGCCCGCGCTCGGACGCGATGAGCTGCGTGAGGTCGAGCGGGAAGCCGAACGTGTCGTAGAGCACGAAGGCGGTCTCGCCGGGCACCCGCGCGGGGGTCTCCGCGAAGACCTTCTCCAGGAGCGCCATGCCGCGGTGCAGGGTGGCGCCGAAGCGCTCCTCCTCGATCTTGACCACGTCCACGATGAAGGACGCGCGTTCCCGGAGCTCCGGGTAGGCGTCGCCGAAGGTGTCGATGACGGTCTGGACGGTCTCGTGGAGGAAGGGGCCGTTGAGCCCGATCTTCACGCCGTAGCGGATGCCGCGCCGCATGATGCGCCGGAGCACGTAGCCGCGCCCCTCGTTGATGGGCATCACGCCGTCGGCGATGAGGAACGCGGCCGCGCGGCTGTGGTCCGCGATGACGCGCAGCGCCACGTCCGTCGCGGCGTCCTGTCCCTGCGACACGCCCGCGAGCTGCGCCGCGCGCTGGAGGATGGGCTGGAAGAGGTCGGTGTCGTAGTTCTGGAACTTGCCCTGGACCACGGCCGCGATGCGCTCGAGGCCCGCGCCCGTGTCGATCGACGGGCGGGGGAGGGGCGTCATCGTGCCGTCGGCCGCGCGGTCGTACTGCATGAACACGAGGTTCCAGATCTCGACGTAGCGGGGGTCCCCGCCGGCGGGGCCGCGCGTGTCGTCGCTGATGGCCGGGCCGTGGTCGTAGTGGATCTCGGTGCACGGGCCGCACGGGCCGGTGTCGCCCATGGACCAGAAGTTGTCGGCGTCCCCGAGCTTCTGGATCCGCTCGGCGGGGAAGCCGATCTGGTCGCGCCAGATCTCGAGGGCTTCGTCGTCCTTCTCGTAGACGGTCACCCACAGGCGGTTCGGGTCGATCCCGATCTCGGTGGTGAGGAACTCCCAGGCGAAGCGGATGGCCTCGACCTTGAAGTAGTCGCCGAAGCTGAAGTTCCCCAGCATCTCGAAGAGCGTGTGGTGCCGGGCGGTGTAGCCGACGTTCTCGAGGTCGTTGTGCTTCCCGCTCACCCGCATGCACTTCTGCACGGTGGTGGCGCGACTGTAGGCCCGGCGCTCCTTGCCGGTGAAGACGTCCTTGAACTGGACCATGCCGGCGTTCGTGAAGAACAGGGTGGGGTCGTTCTGGGGAACGAGCGGGCTCGAGGGCACCACCGCGTGCGCGTGGCGGCGGAAGAACTCGAGGAAACGGGTGCGCAGCTCTGCGGAGGTCATCGTCGTACCCTGCTGTGGCAAAAGACCCCTCATGTATGCGCCGGACGGCGGTCTCACAAGGTCGAACTCGGCGGCGCCCCGCGCGGCCCCGATCCGCGCCGGCGACTCAGTCGTCCTCGTCCATGAGGCCGGAGAGGCGCAGCGCGAGCTCGTCGGGGTTGTTTGCGAAGCGGAGGCCGTTGTCGTGGAGGACGCGGCCCGCGGTGATGTGGTCGTAGAGGGCCTGATCGAAGGTCTGCATCCCGTACTGCGCACGGCCCCGCCGGATGTGGTCCCGGATCTCGCGGGTGCGCGACCCGTCCACGATGCACTCGTAGACCGTCCCCGTGTTGAGCATGACCTCGAGCGCCGCCACGCGACCGCCGGCGACGGCGGGCACGAGGCGCTGGGACAGCACGGCGCGCAGCACCGAACCGAGCTGGAGGCGGATCTGCGCCTGCTGGTGCGGCTCGAAGAAGCCCACGAGGCGGTTGATGGTCTCGTGCGCGTCGATCGTGTGGAGGGTGGCGAGGACGAGGTGGCCGGTCTCCGCGGCGTGCAGGGCGATCTCGACGGTCTCGAGGTCACGCATCTCGCCGATGAGGATCACGTCCGGGTCCTGGCGCAGCGCGGAGCGGAGCGCCTGGTGGAAGTTGGGGGCGTCGAGTCCGACCTCCCGCTGGTTGACCACGCACTTCTGGTCCTGGAAGACGAACTCGATCGGGTCCTCGATGGTGAGGATGTGGTGGGAGAAGGTGCGGTTGATCTCCTCCATGATCGCCGCGAGCGTGGTGCTCTTGCCGGAGCCGGTCGCGCCGGTGACGAGGACCATCCCGCGGGGCTCCCGCGCGACCTTCTTCAGGATCGCCGGCAGCTTCAGGTCGTCGATGGTCTTCACGTTGCTGGGGATCGCGCGGAGGACCGCGCCGATCTTCTGCTGGGTCCGGAACACGTTGCAGCGGAACCGCGCGACACCGGGGACGCTGTGCGCGAGGTCGCAGTCGTTCGTCGTCTTGAAGCGTTCCCGCTGCACCGGCGACATGATGTCCCACATGGCCTTGGCGAGCTCGTCGTGCCCGAGCGGAGGCAGGTCCTGCACCGCCCGGATCTCTCCGTCGATGCGGAGCATCGGGGGCGCGCCCACCTTCAGGTGGATGTCACTGGCGCCGGTGGTCATGGCGAGTCGGCAGAGCGAGGCGAGATCCATCGAGAGGCTCCTGTGCGCGCGTCCGCTCGCGCCGGACCACTCTACCAACACGGAGGGGAGGGGAGGGAGCCCCTCGCGGACGGCCCCCTCCTCCCGCGTCGATCAGGCCTCGGCCTGCGCGCCGCTCACCACGGTCACCGCGGCCTCGCCCTTGCCCAGGATCTCCTTGCGGAGACGCTCCCGGAGCTCGGGGTGCTCGATGAGGTACTGCGAGGCTTTGTCGCGGCCCTGGCCGATGCGCTCGTCCCCGTAGGAGAACCACGAGCCGGACTTGCGCACGTTGCCGAGCTCGACGCCGATGTCGATGAGCTCGCCCTCGGAGTTGATGCCCTTGCCGTAGATGATGTCGAACTCGACCTGCCGGAACGGCGGCGCGAGCTTGTTCTTCACGACCTTGACGCGGGTGCGGTTGCCGATGGCCTCTTCCCCCGCCTTGATCGAGCCGATCCGGCGGATGTCGAGCCGCACGGAGGCGTAGAACTTGAGGGCGTTGCCGCCGGTGGTCGTCTCGGGGGAGCCGAACATGACGCCGATCTTCATGCGGACCTGGTTGATGAAGATCATCGAGGCGTTGGACTTGTGGATGTTCGCCGTGAGCTTGCGCAGGGCCTGGCTCATGAGGCGCGCCTGGGCGCCCGGCTGCACGTCGCCCATCTCGCCCTCGAGCTCGGCCTTGGGCACGAGCGCCGCGACGGAGTCGACCACCACCACGTCCACCGCGCCAGAGCGCACCAGCGTGTCCGCGATCTCGAGCGCCTGCTCGCCGGTGTCGGGCTGGGAGATCAGCAGCTCGTCCACGTTGACGCCGAGGGCGCGGGCGTAGTTCACGTCGAGCGCGTGCTCGGCGTCGATGAAGGCGGTGACGCCGCCCTTCTTCTGCGCTTCGGCGATGATGTGGAGCGTGAGCGTCGTCTTGCCGCTGGACTCCGGACCGTAGATCTCGGTCACGCGGCCGCGGGGGATGCCGCCGACGCCGAGCGCGATGTCGAGCCCGATGCTGCCCGTCGAGATCGCGCTGATCTGAACGTGTTCGTGGGCGCCCATGCGCATGATGGCGCCCTTCCCGTACTGGCGCTCGATGGCGGTGACGGCGGCTTCGAGGGCTTTGGCGCGATCGGGATCAATGGCCATGGGAAACTCCAGCGAGAATGCGAGTGGGAGAGGCGGGCGAGCGGATGTCTGCGGAACACGAGCAACCTACCACGAGCCTGTACGGGCGCAAGCGTGGATGCGCCAAAAAATGTCCGCCCTGAAAATATACGTTCAGGTCGACCCCTCGACCTCGCGGCGGAGCAGGTCGAGCGCCGCGCCGACGGTGAAGAGCAGCACGCGCTCGCGCTCGAAGGGGAGGTGAACCTTCCGGTGGAGGGTCCCCGTCGGGCCCGCGAGGGCGAAATGCACCGTCCCGATGGGCTTCTCGGGGGAGCCACCGCCGGGACCGGCGATGCCGGTGACGCCGAGGCCCCACGTCGCGCCGACGCGCGCCCGGATGCCCTCCGCGAGGGCGCGGGCCACGGGCTCGGACACCGCCCCGAACTCCTCGAGGATGTCTGGATCCACGCCGCATTGCCGCACCTTCTCGGCGTTGGAGTAGACCACCGCCCCTCCGAGGAGGTAGTCCGACGCGCCGGGGACGGCCCCCAGCGCCGCCGCGATCCGTCCTGCGGTGCAGCTCTCCGCGGTGGCGATCGTCTCTCCGCGGGCGCGCAAATGCCCGCCGACCACCTCCGCCAACGATCCGGTGTCGACGCCGAAGATCACGTCCCCGAGGCGCGCGCGCACCTCCGCGATCAGCGGCTCCGCCTCGATCCCCGCGGCGAGGTGCAGCTTCACATGCACCTCCGGCATGTTCGCGCGGTAGCCGACGAGCACCCCCGGGCGCTCGAAGCCCTCCATCTTCTGCGCCGCCACGGACTCGGCGATGCCCATGCACCGGAGCACGACCGTCCGGCGGGGCGGCAGCACGAAGCGGGCGCGGAGCTCGGGGATCACGTGCTCCTTCACCATGGCCTTCATCTCGAAGGGGACGCCGGGGAGGAAGAACAACACGGTTCCGCCCTCCTCCATCCGGAATCCGGGCGCGGTCCCGAGGTGGTTCACGAGCACGGTCGCCCCGACGGGGAGGACGGCCTGCTTCCGGTTCGCCGGCGGCATCTCGCGCTTGCGGGCCCGGTAGCGCTCCTCGACCTGGGCGAGCGCCTCGGGGTTCGACACCGTGACCTGATCGAAGGCGGCCGCCGCGGCCTCGGACGTGAGGTCATCGGAGGTGGGCCCCAGCCCGCCCGTGCAGATGACCACCGTCACGCGCCGCGCCGCCTCCCCGATCACATCGCGGATGTCGTCGAACACATCTCCGACGACGGTCACGCGACCCGGTTCCAGGCCGATCTCCGCCAGCTCGTGGCAGATCCAGCCCGCGTTCGTGTCCACCGTGGAGCCCGAGAGCAGCTCCTCTCCCTGCGAGATCACGTCGAAGCGCGGCATGCTTGTCGTTAACCGGGCGCGTGGACCGCCGGTCGGAAGGACAAATGGGACGCGTGCTGGCGCTGGATGTGGGAACGAAGACCATCGGGCTGGCCGTGTCCGACCCGTCTCGCCGGATGGTCTTCCCGTTGCGGACGGTGGCGCGGCGCTCCGTGGCGAAGGACACCGCGGAGATCGCGCGCGTGTGCACCTCGCAGGGGATCACCCAGCTCGTGGTCGGCCTCCCGCTCACGCTCGACGGGGGCGAGGCCCGCTCCGCCCACCTCGCCCGCCAGGTGGGAGACGCGCTCGCCGCGCTGACCGGCCTGCCCCACGCCTACGTTGACGAGCGCTTCAGCACGGTCGAGGCCGAGCGCCGCCTGCGGGAAGCGGGCGCGCCCGCGGACCGGCGCAAGGAAGTCATCGACCAGTACGCCGCCGTCGTCATCCTGGAGGATTGGATCGCCGCCGGGGGCTCGACCGCCGACGGGTGATAAGCTGCCGGGATGCACCGTCATCCCCACGCGCACGACGCCGGCCCCACGCGCGTCCGCGTCCACGTCGTCACCGTCTCGACTTCCCGCACCGACGCCACCGACCGCTCCGGCCCGCTCCTCCGCGAGCTCGTGACCGAGGGGGGGCACGAGGTGGCCGGCCACACCCTCGTCGCAGACGACCCCGCCGCCATCGGCGCTGCCCTCGACTCGCTCCTTGCGGACCCCACCGTCGGCGCCGTCGTGCTCACCGGCGGCACCGGCGTGAGCGCGCGGGACTGCACCCCGAGCGTCGTGCGCACGCGCCTCGACCGCGAGCTCCCCGGCTTCGGCGAGCTCTTTCGCATGTTGTCCTGGCAGGAGGTGGGCGCGGCCGCCATGCTCTCCACCGCCGTCGGCGGCATCGCCCAGGGCCGGCCCGTGTTCGCGCTCCCCGGCTCGCCGAACGCGTGTCGGCTCGCGATGGAGAAGCTCATCCTCCCCGAGCTCGCCCACCTCGTCGGCGAGGTGTCCAAGGAGACGCCATTGCCCGTGAAGGGCGCCGCGAAGGCCCCGATCGCCACGAAGACCGCCGCGAAGGCCCCCGCCCCGGCCCCCGCCCCGGCCCCCGCCCCGGCCCCCGCCCCGGCCCCCGCCCCGAACGCGCCCGTCGCCGCCGGCCGAATCGGCCTCTCCGCCACCGAGCCCGAGCCCGCACCGGTCCCCACCGAGCTCGTCTCGCAGATCGTCTCCGAGGCGCAGCGCCCGCCCGAGCCGGACCTCGCGACCGGCTGGCGCGCCGGCCTCCGCGCCCTCGGGGGAGAGGTGAAGCGGGGAGCGCTCGGTGAGATCCCGGAGTCCATCGAGCGAATCGCCGCGGCGATGGACGTGCTGAACGCCGCGGGGGACCGCGCCACCGTCGCCCTCCCGGACGGCCGGACCTACACCGCCTTCGGCTACCCCGACCTCGCGCGCAACGCCTCGAAGGTGCTCCTCGTGCGCGACGGCGCGCCCTTTGCCGAGGTCGTCGCGCTGCACCGATGGCCGAGCCGGGTCGGCACCTGCGTCGAGGGGGACGAGGGCATCGCCCCCTCCGCCGATCTTGATCCCGGGCCGATCTCCGAGGAGCGCACCGGCGCGCCCTTCCCCGGCGTCGGCATCCTCTTCGCGGTTGAAGGCGCCTCCGTCTACGTGCTGCAGGGGCGCAAGGTCGCCCAGTTCGACGGGCGGAACGTGACCGACGGTTGGCCGCTCGCCTCCGCCGTCGGAACCTTGTTGCTCCATTGGAGCCAGCGGTAGGGTCCATCACGTCCCCGGGGGGGCGACGGGGTTAAGAGGTACCGCATGGATCCCCTCACTCTCCTCGAGCCCGCGGCGACGCGCGTTCGTGACCCCCTCACCGGCCGCTCCGTCTGGCTCGCCGGCCTCGTCCAGGACGCCCGCCTCGAAGGCGACGTGCTCCGCTTCACCCTCGCCTGCAAGAAGGAGCACTCCGCGGACGACCGCGCGCGCATGCGCGAAGCCGTCCTCCGGAACCTCGCCGAGAAGTGGCCGGGCGAGGTCGCGTGCACGGTGCGTGTCGAGGGCGCCACCGCTGCGCCCTCCGCTGCCACGCCCACCCCCGCCGCGCCCGCCGCGGGGGGCCACGGCCACGACCACGGTCACGACCACGGCGGCCCGAAGAAGGAGCCCGTCCGCGGCATGTCCGGCCCGGGCATCCAGCCGCACGGCGGCGCCATCACGAAGGGGCCCATCCCTGGCGTGAAGCACATCATCGCCGTCGCCTCCGGTAAAGGCGGCGTCGGCAAGAGCACCATCTCCACCAACCTCGCGACCGGGCTCGCGAAGGCCGGCTACTCGGTCGGGCTGCTGGACGCCGACATCTACGGCCCCTCGCTCCCGTTGATGATGCACGTCTCCGGGAAGCCCATCGCCAACGCCGACAAGAAGATCCTCCCGCTCATGGCGCACGGCGTCAAGTGTATGTCGATCGGCTTTCTCGTCGACGACAAGGAGCCGATCATCTGGCGCGGTCCCATGGTCATGGGCGTCATCAACCAGTTCTTCAAGGACGTGGAGTGGGGCGATACCGACTACCTGATCATCGATCTGCCCCCCGGCACCGGTGACGCCCAGCTCACGATGCTGCAGGCGGTCTCCATCTCCTTCGGCATCATCGTCACGACCCCGCAGCCCGTCGCCCTGCTCGACGCCGTGCGCGGCCTCGAGATGTTCCGCAAGTTCGAGATCCCCAACCTCGGCGTCGTCGAGAACATGGCGTTCTACGACGTGGGCGGTGCGCGCCTGCACCCCTTCGGCGAGGGCGGCGGCAAGCGCCTCGCTGAGGAGTACCAGCTCGAGCTGCTCGCCGAGGTCCCCCTCAAGGACGCCACGCGCCTCGCGGGAGACGGCGGGCGCCCCGCGGTGCTCGACGGGGATCCCGTGTTCGCGGCCCTCGCGCGCCGCATCGCGGAGCGGCTCCCGGCGTGAGCGGAGACGGGCGCCCCACCCGCACCGGCCTGCTCGACCGCTTCGGGCGGCAGCACACCTATTTGCGCGTGAGCGTCACGGATCGCTGCAACTACCGGTGCGTCTACTGCATGCCGGAGGAGGGGCTCGACTGGATGCCCCGCGCCGAGATCCTCACCTACGAGGAGATCGCGCGAATCGTCGGGATCTTCGCGCGGATGGGCGTGCGCCGCGTGCGCCTCACCGGCGGCGAGCCGACGATCCGTCGGGACATCGGCGCGCTCGTCCGTGCGGTCGCATCGGTGCCCGGCATCGAGGACGTCGCGATGACGACCAACGGCCACACCCTCGCGAAGCAGGCGGGGATGCTGGCGGATCGCGGCCTCCGCCGCGTGAACGTCTCGCTCGACTCGCTCGACCCCGCGCGCTTCGCGAAGCTCACCCGCGGGGGCCGCCTCGACCTCGTGCTCGCGGGGATCGACGCTGCGCGCGCCGCGGGGCTCACGCCGATCAAGATCAACATGGTCGTGATGAAGGGCGAGAACGACGACGAGATCGTCTCCATGGCGCGCCATTTCCTGCCCCACGCGGCCGACACCGTGCTGCGCTTCATCGAGTACATGCCCTTCGAGAAGCGCTGGCACGCGAGCACCACCGCGGCGGAGATGCGCGCGCGGCTCGCCGAGATCGGCCCGGTCGAGCCCCTCGACGAGCGCCTCGGCGGCGGCCCCGCGCGGTACTGGACGGTCGGCGCGCTCCGCGTCGGCTTCATCGCGCCGCTCACCGAGCACTTCTGCGCCTCCTGCAACCGCCTTCGCCTCCTCGCGGACGGCCACCTCCGCACCTGCCTCGCGCACGAGGACACCCCGAGCCTGCGGGACCTCGTGCGTAGCGGCGCTTCCGACGCGTCGATCGCCGAGACCGTGCGTGGGATCGTGCGCGGCAAGCCCGCTGGACATGAGGCCGAGACCGACGGTGGGCGCCTCTTCGAGGGCGTGATGACGGGCATCGGCGGCTAACGGCCGACCGGTCGCGTGCGCCGTGCGCGGCTCCCCCCTCGACGGGAGGGAGCCTGTTGCGCTACGATTCCACGGATGCTGCTCCTCGTCGCCGCGGCCTGGGCCGCCTTCCCGGAAGACGTGTCCATCACCCAGATGGACGAGTTCAACGGCGCCTCCACCTACCTGCCCGACACCACGCAGGCCGGGTCCGACTACGTCGTGACCGGCTACCAGGAACTGGTGAAGGAGCTCGGCGTCTCCATCGCCAACAAGCCGATGGCGCCGGGCGAGTCGCTGGGCATCAACGGCTTCTACGTCGGCGTGGCCAACACCTTCGCCTTCGTGCGCACCGGCACG
The DNA here is from genome assembly GCA_903959175.1 of uncultured Pseudomonadota bacterium. Taxonomy (GTDB): domain Bacteria; phylum Myxococcota_A; class UBA796; order UBA796; family SXON01; genus CAJBVW01. Next base: position 11,633 of record CAJBVW010000046.1, on the reverse strand, counting down.
ACGGACGGGGTCCACCCCACCGGCTGGGACCTCGCCTCCGAGGAAGAAGATCCCCAGACCTACCTGTTCATCCCCTGGATCCAGGTGCGCAAGGGGCTCCCCGCGTCCCTCGAGGTCGGCGCGAACGCCGGCTGGATCGGCCGCACCAGCACCGGCGTCCTGGGCGTCTACGGTCGATGGTCCGTGGTCGAGGGCTACCGTCGCATCCCGGACGTCGCGCTGCAGGTCGGCTATGCCGGCTACATCGGCAACGACGAGCTCGAGCTCGGCGTCCTCGACATGTCCGCCACCGTCGGGTACTCGCTCCCGTTCGGCGTGACCCAGGGCATCAACCAGGCCGTGTTCAGCCCCTACGTGAGCGTCGGCGTCAACCAGATCCACGCCGCGCCCCGCGCCGATCTCTCCAAGACCGACCTCGAGGGCCGCGTCACCGAGGTCTCCTCGGTCAAGACGGATCTCGACACCTACGTCGCCGGGTTCGCGCCCTTCCAGATCGGGGGCGGCTTCCGCCTCACCAACGGTGACTTCTCGAGCACCATCGCCGCGACCTACTCGCCGGACCTCATCGCCACGGTGAGCGTGGGCTTCGGGTTCGTGTACTGAGCCAGGCCGGGTAGGAGAGTCCGGGGCTCGAGCAGGCGCGTCGCGCGGTGCCCGTCGGCGGAGGACCGCCGCCGACCGCGCTCCGTCGGCCTCGTCCCGCGGGTTACGTCCTCGGCGCGTGCTCGTCCTCCTCCTCGTCGCGCCGGTCGCCTTCGCGCTCCAGATCGAGCTTCGCGCCGAGGTCGCCCCCGACCTGCGGACGCTCCGAGGCACCCTGCGTGCCGACGAGCCCGTCACCCTCGTCGACCCCCTCGCGGCCCTGCCCGCGCCGCCGGACGACCGCACGCTCATCCGGACCTTCCCCGGCGAGGCGGACCCCGGCGCGATGACCTGGGCCGCCATCCCCGGCGAGCCCGCGGGGAGCTGGTCCTTCGAGGTGCGCCTCCCCGTGCGCTACGGAGACCTCGGCGTGCTCCCCCACGACGGCCTCTGGGCGAACGGCGGGTGGTATCCGCAGCCCGTCGGCCCCGGCGGCGAGGCACGGGTGGCCGACTGGTCCGTCAGCGTCGCGCTCCCCGCGGGGGTGGGCGTCGGCGTGCTGAACGGGCAGGTCGGGACCGACTCGCTCGCATGGCGTGGCACGGCCGATCGCGCGGCGCTCGCCGTGGTCGTGGGCGGGCGCGTCTCGGAGATCCCCGCGCGCGGCGGCACCGTGCGCTTCGTGGAGCGCCACGGCTTGCTCCGGGGTGGGCACGAGCGTGCGGTTGCGCATCTGCTCGAACAGGTGGTGGAGGACGCCTGGCCGCTGGACGGCCCGCCCGCGCTCACCGTCGTCGAGGACCTCGACCTCCATCGGCTCGCCCGCGCCGCGCCGGGCATGGTGTTCCTCTCCGACCGCACCTTCCGCCTGTCCCCTGGGTTCTTGCGGCCCTACCACGTCGGCGCGGTGCGGCGGGAGGTCGCGGCCGCGGCGCTGCAGGGGCGGGGCGGCGTGTTCGCGGACGGGTGGGCGCGGGACTTCGGCGGCGCCGCGCTCACGGAGGAGCTGCCCTCTCCCTCGGTGCGCAAGCTGCTCGGGTGGTTCTCCTGGAACCCCGTCATCGACGCCCTGCTCTACGACGGCACGCTGCCCTACTTCGCGGACGTGTTCGACGAGCCCTTCGGCGGGCCCCCCGGCCTCCTCGACGTCCTCGGCGGCCGCATCCCCGGCCGCGCCGCGGCGATGCAGCTCGACGATCTGCTCGGCAAGGGCCAGTCCGCCGCGCTGACCCGTCGCCTGATGGCCGGAGAGCCCCTGGCCGAGGCCGCCGCTGCCCTCGGCGTCCCGCCCGCGCTCGTCGAGGCGTGGGGGCGGCCCTACCCGGCCGCACAGGACTACGTCGTGCACGTCGACGCCGCCGGGGCCCGCGTGGTGCGCGACGCCCCGGCCGACGCGCCGCCCGAGGTGGTCGTCGTGAAGGTGGACGGCGCCGCGCTCCCGCCGTGGATCGCCGGCCCGGGTCCCGACGCGCTCGCGCTCGCCCCCGACCCCAGGCCGAAGTCCGTGCAGGTCGATCCCGAGGGGCACGTCCACGAGAGCGACCTCGCAAACGGCCGCTGGCCCGTGAAGTGGACCCTCGTCGTCAACGGCGGCATCTACAACATCAACCCCTCGCAGCACGCCTTCGACCTCGCGGCGGACCTCTACTTCCGTCGCCGCAACGACAGCCGCGACCTCTACGTGGTCGGCGTCGACCACGACGCGCAGGACCTCCTCTCGATGAACGTCGGCTGGGTGCGGTACCTCGGCCCGCTCGTGGATCGGCGCACCCGCACGCACCGCATCAGCCTCTTCGCCGGCCCCTCCCTCCTCGATCCGGCGTTCCGGCCCACCGATAGCGGCGCCGTCGCGATCGGGGGCGCGGCCGGCTACGCCTGGGACACTCGCACCGACGACGACCTCGCGCTCTCCGGGCACCGCCTCTCGGTCGCGGTCGGCGGCGGCTTCGTGCCGCGGAGCGAGGACCGCTGGGCGAGCGCCATGATCGCGGCGGTGAAGCTCCTCTCGCCGCACCCGCGCCACGTGTTCGCGCTCAAGGCGAAGGCGGGCGTGGCCACCGGCGACGTCGAGCACCGACTCCTCCCGCTCGGCGGGGGAGGGGACGTGCGCGCCGTGCCCGAGCCCGCGGTGGTCGGCAACCAGCGGCTCGACGCTACGATCGAGTACCGATGGGCCCCGTTGCGCAACGCGTCCATCCCTCTCCCGTTGGCGTGGCTCTCCGAGATCCACCTGTCCCCCGCGATCGACGCGGGGGTCGCGTGGCGCGGCGAGGAGCGCTACGCCGCCGTCGGCGCCGCGCTCGGCGTGCACACGATCGTCGATCTGCTGGGCGCCAAGGGCTCTCTGGCGGGGGTGACCTTCGCGCTGCCGCTGTGGACCTCCAACCTCGACGCGGACGCGCTACAGCTCTACATCGACTTCAGCCACGCGTTCTGAACCGAAACGCTCTCCCCCGGAGGTCTCCGTGATCCTGCTCTCCGTCCTGCTCGCCGGTTGTGACCTCGAGAAGATCGGCGCCTACACCTGCGACGAATACTGCGACCAGGTGCTCACCAAGACCGAGGAGTGCGCCGAGGCCGCCGCCACCCAGACCTGCGAGGACGCCGGCGGCACCGACTGCGGCGGGCTCACTGAGGGGCAGCTCGGCGAGTACGCGTCCACCGCGCGCGAGGACTGGGCCAACAGTAGCCGCGTCGAGATGATCGCCTCATGCAACGCCGATATCGCTGCCGCGGAGAAGACGGACGCGTCGTGCCAGGCCGAGACCGCCACGATCAACAACCTCACGTGCGACCAGATCCTCGACACGTTGACGACCATCGCGAACGCCGCGCAGTAGCGACTCCACCGGCTCCAGGGCTTCTCTTGGCGCGTCAATAGCGCTAAGCTGGAGCCGTGCTGTTGACCACGCTCCTCGCCTGCGCGCCGACGTACTACCGGGTGCCGGGCCCCCTCGCGAGCCTCGGTCGGGAGTCGTCCTCCGAGTGGGTGCTCCGGCCCGCCGAGCGCCCGGTGCGGCCCGATCGCCCGTCCCGCGCCGACCCGCCCGTTGCGCCCGCGCGCGGCGTGCCCGCCGGGATCGCGGCCGCCGCCGCGGGCTTCGTCGGAGATACGAGTCTCGTCGTGAGCGGAGAGCGCTACCGGTGGGACTGCTCCGGCTTCGTCGAGGCCTCGCTCGCCGCCGCGGGCTGCGTGTTCACGGGGAGCTCGGCCGATCTCTTCGAGCAGGCGAAGGAGCTGCACGTCCTCCACCGCCGCCGCATGCCGTCTCCCGGCGATGTCGCCTTCTTCGACGACACCTACGACCGGAACGGGAACGGTCGTCTCGATGACGCGCTCTCGCACGTCGCGGTGGTCCAGTCCGTCGCGAAGGACGGCACGATCACGCTCGTGCACCTCGGATCGCGCGGCCCGGCCTTCCTCACGATGAACCTCCGCCATCCCGAGGAGCAGGTGGGCGCGGACGGCGCCGTGCTCAACGACATCCTCCGCGCGAAGAAGCGCGGCGACTCCCCGCGGACGCGCTACCTCACCGCCGAGCTCTGGGTGGCCTTCGCGTCGTACTGGGAGGCGCCCGCCGATCAGGTCGCGACGGCCGAGCGCTCGACGAGGTAGTTCCCGAGCAGGAGCGCGTCCACTCCGGAGCTGCGCCACGCGCGGATCGCGTCACCCGGGCTTGCCACGATGGGCTCCTTCGCGTGCGCGAAGTCGAGCTGGGCCACGGCGCGCTGGCCGCTGAGGCGCGCGAGCTCGTCGAGGAGGGTGGCCATGCCGGGCGCGGCGTCCCGGGCGACGACGTAGGGGAGGCCGGTGCCGTCGGGCTGGATCGCGCCGGGGTGGGCCTGGGCGAAGGCGGCGGCGGCGCGCGGCGCGAGCGTGCGGGCGTGCGCGGACGACTCGGCGCGTTCGAGGCCGGAGAAGGCGGCGTGGGCGTCCGCCTCGAGGAGCGCGCACCCGACGGCGGCGTAGGCCGGGCGCGCGAGCGCCGCGAGGGCGCGGGAGCGGAGCGCGACGTCGTCTGCGCGGAAGAGTACGGTGCGGTTCCCGAGGGCGCGGGGGCCGATCTCGACGCCCCCGTCGAAGCGGGCGACGGTGCGGCCCGCGGCGACGAGCGCGGCGGCGGTGCGCTCGGGATCGTCCACCTTGTCCCTCGGTAACGAGGCGACGGACAGCGCCTTGTAGCAGTGGGTGTCGGTGTAGCGGGGGCCGAGGCCGATGTCCGGGAGGTGGTGCATCGCGGTCCCGGCGACCCCGAGCGCGGCGCCGATGGCGAGGCCCTCGTCCGTCATCGCGGGGAAGACGGAGAGCGTCTCGACGGTCGGCTCGGCGAGGAGGCGAGCCGCGAGGCGGGGGTTGGCGAACAGCTCGCCGGCGACGACGACGTGGCCGAGGCGCGCGCGCGCGACGTGGTGGCGGACGAAGGCAGCGACGGCCTCCTCCATCGCGACCTGCGCGGCCGCCGCGACGTCCCCGGGGGAGTGGCGGCTGGCGGAGGCGAGGAGGGGGTCCGGGTCGCGGACGAGGCCCTTCGCGGCGAAGCCGTCGCCGACGAGGCCGACCTCGCGGGTGAACGCGTCGAGGAGCGCGGCGGGCGGGGAGCCGGTGGCGGCGAGGGCGGCGAGGTGGAGCGGGTCGACGCCGAGGGCGCGGGCGACGCGGCCGGGGAACGCGGAGATCGCGGCGAGCGAGGTCTGGAGGAAGAGGCGCTCGAGGTGGAGATGCCGGCCGAGGCTGACGGTCACCGCGGCGCCGTCCCCCGGGGTGTCGAGGGTGATGACGAGGGCGTCGCTGCGGTCCTGGCAGCGGTAGGCCGCCGTAGCGTGGGCGCGGTCGTGCTCGTAGAGGTCGACGTCCGCCTTCTCGAAGCCCAACGCCCGCATCTTGGGCGTGAGCAGCTTGCGGGCGATGTCGCGCTCGACCATGTAGAGCCCCGACGCGCGGAGGGCGGCCTGGTAGCCGCGGTAGGCCTCGCGCCAGCGGGGGGTGACGCGCTCGCGGAGGTCCGGGCGCGCGCGGAGGACCGAGGCGTGCGAGGAGGTGCCGCCGAACACGACGCGGTCGACGTCACGCGCGCGCAGGCCGGCAACGTCGAGCACGGCGTCGATCGCGCCGGAGGGGAACGCGCGCGAGTGCCGCTCCCGGTCGATGCGCTCCTGCGCGACCGAGGCGACCAGCGTTCCGTTGACCACGAGCGCGGCGCTCGCATCGGGCCCGTCCGCGACGCCGAGGATGATCATGCGGTGCGGGCTAACACGGATCGGGGAACCGACGGAGCCGCCGCGGACTCAGCGGACGTCTCGCGGCGGGGTGGGGACCTCGACCGCGAGCTCCTCGGTCGCGAGGTCGAAGGGCGCGCCGGTCATCGCACGGCGGTAGACCTCGATCATCCGCTCCCCCATCGCGTGCGTGCGGCGGTGCGCGCCCCACCCCGCGAGCCCGGCGCCGAGGCCGGGGACGAAGCGCGTGACCCGGCGCATGACGGTGGAGGTGGCGCGCACGAGCACCTGACGCGCGAGCCATGCGCTGGCCTGACGGGTCGCGGGGACCTGGGAGCGGAGCAGGTCGGGGAGCTCCCGCACCTTGAGCCCGACCGGGCCCTGCGCCGGGAGCTCGAACTCGTACGCGGCGGCGAGGGCGCGCCAGAGGATGATGCGGCCGGCCTCGCTCTCGGGGTCGAAGCCGTAGAGGACCGCGAGGCGCTGCGCGAGCCGGAGCGTGGAGACGATGGTGGCGAGCACCTCCGGGGGGATCGCCACCGCGCCGACGAAGCCGCTGGCGATGCCGAAGGCGGTGGCGCGGTCCCGCGTGTGGACGATGACGCGGAGCGCGGCGTCGTCGAGCTCGCTCGTGGGCGGGTAGGTGCCGGCGTCGCTGTCGACGAAGACGATCCCCGTGTCCCGCATCCACGCGCGCACGTCCGCGGTCGGGACCGACGCCGCCGTGTAGATCGCGGGGAGGAGGTCCTCGTCGAGGCGCTCGCCGAGCGCTTGCAGGAGGACGGAGACGGGCGACGCCATGGGGACTCTCAGAAGTGGATGCTCACGTCGAGCGCGGGTTGGAAGCGCCATTCGGCGGCGACCCGGGTGGGGCCCCCGACGGACTCCGCCGTGTCCTCGAACACCTGGACCTGGGTCTTCATGTGCGGGAGCAGGCTGATCCAGCGGCGAATTCGCACCTCGACCCCCGCGCCCACGCTGGGGGCAGGCCAGGCCGTGTTGCTGCGCAAGGCGACGCGGCCGTCGAGGCTCGGGGCGTCGAGCAGCGTGGAGGTGGCGGCGAGCGCGACGCCGAGGCGGAGGAAGGGGAGGGCGCGGACGCGGGTGGGGTCGCGGGTACCGACGGGGACGGCGAGGCGGAAGCCGGCGTCCAGGGCGTAGTAGTCGCGGAAGCCGGAGAGGGCGCCCGCGGGGACGGGGACCTCGGGGAAGTAGGCGCCGCTGTCGGTGAGGGCGTGCCGGGCGTGGTCGAACTCGAGGGTGAAGCTGACGAGGTCGCCGGTGGCGAGGTCAAGCACGACGCGCTCGGCGAGCGAGCCGGCGTACCCGGCCGCGTTGTCGCCGTGGAGGAAGGAGCCGCCGAGCCCGACGGCGAGCGACGCGATGCGCGGGCGTTCGTCGACCTCCGCGCGCGGGGCCCCACCGTCCGAGGCGGCGGCGAGCGCGAACAGGCAGACCGGGAGCATGGCCGCAAGATACCGTGAGGCGCTACGCGGTGCGTCGCGTCACGCCACCACGTCCGCGAACGACGGCTTGCCCCCGGTGGATCCGTAGCGGTCGGACTCGTCCCGCGTGACGTAGGCCATCGCGCACTCGGCGTCGTGCGTGAAGAACACGCGGCCGCGGCGGGCGACCAGGGAGTCCAGCAGGGCGCGCTTCTCGTCGAGGACGAGCTCGGCGTAGCGGTCGTACCCCATCGAGATGCTCGTGTGGACCCACGGTCGGCCCGGCACGAGGTCCGAGCCGAAGACGATCGGGCCGCCCGAGGCCGCGATCTCGGTCAGCATCAGGCCGGGGGTGTGGCCGTCCGAGAAGTGGAAGCGGTAGTCGGGCCCGAGGGTGGGGGAGGTGTCTCCCTCGACGAGCTCGAGGCGGCCGGAGGCCTCGAGGAGCGCGTTGAGCTCGGGGAGGAAGCTGGCGCGGTCCCGCGGGTGGGGGCTGGTCGCGCGCTCCCAGTTCCTGCGGCTCACGACGAAGCGGGCCTTGGGAAAGAGCAGCTCGGGCGCCCAGGTCTTGCTGTCGGTCCACGCGGAGAGCAGGCCACCCGCGTGGTCGAAGTGGAGGTGGGAGAGGACGACGACGTCGATGTCCGCGTGGGTGAGCCCCACGGCCTCGAGCGAGCGGAGGAGGACGTGCTCTCCTTCCTGGACGCCGAAACGATCGCGGAGCGCCGGCGCGAAGAAGGCGCCGATGCCGGCTTCGAACAGGATCGTGCGCGTGTCCTCGCGGACGAGGAGCGCGCGGCAGGCGAGATCGATGCGGTTGCGCTCGTCCGGGGCGGCCCAGCGCTCCCAGAGCGCGCGCGGCGCGTTGCCGAACAGGGCGCCCCCGTCCAGCTTCTGCCGGTTCCCCTCGATCGACCAGATTCGGCGTTCCATCCGGAGAGAGTATCACTCTCGCGGGGCGGGCGGCTCCGGCGCTTCTTCGGTGCGCGTGAGGTCGTGGAGGTGGGCCATCTCGTGCATCGCCCACGCGAGCGTCACGAGGGTGCCGAGGAACCGGAAGAGGGTGCGCTCGACGGTCGCCATTGAGGAAACGTGCCCGCGCGGGGCGCGATCCGCAACATCATTTCGACCCGCCGGTCGGACTCCCGTCCGCCCGGACCACCAGATGGGCCTGGATCCAGCCCTCGACCTGCGGTTTGCACGCTTCGCACCAGACACGGACGCGCACGGCCTCCTCGCCGCGGACCTCGACCGCGACGTCGGGCACGGTGAGGACGGCGAGGGGCTTGCCCCAGTCGTCCACGATCGTGACCGGCGCCTGGACCGTGCGCCCGGTGTACGCGGGGAACGGCGGTGGCTCGTCCTCTTCCCCCTTCGTCGCCTCTTCGGCGGACGCAGGACCCTCGGTCGGCTCACCCTCGGCCTCGGGCGGCGCGTCGTCCTCGGGCGTCTCCCCGGCGTCGGGGGCGTCGGGGGCGTCGCCCACGGGGCGAGCTTGCTCCTCGGCGGGCGGCGGCGGCGGCTCGTAGGCGTCCGGACGCCAACAGCCGGACGCCAGGAAGAGGGCGGCGAGCATGCCGGGAGTATAGAAGCTCGTCATGCTCCACGCGGGCGCGCGCATCGCCGTCGTCTCCCCTTCCGGTAACTTCGACCCTGCCCGTCTGGAGGCCGGCCTCGGGGTGATCCGGGACTGGGGCTACCGACCGGAGCTTCTCCCCGGCGCCGGGCGCCACCACCGTTATCTCGCCGGCACCGACGCGGTGCGCCTCGCGGATCTCGAACGCGCCTTCCAGGGCGGTTGGGACGCGGTGTGGGCGGCGCGCGGGGGCTACGGGATCGCGCGGCTGCTCGGGCAGCTCCGCTGGGACGAGCTCGCGCCGGTGCCCTTCCTCGGCTTCTCGGACGGCACCGGGCTGCTCAACGCCCTCGCCGCGCGCGGCAGGCCCGCGGTCCACGCGCCGGTGCTCCACAGCCTCGCCGACCTCTGCGACGACGCCAGCCGCGCCCACCTCCGCGCCCTCCTCGCCGGGGAGTCGCCCGCGCCGATGCACGGGCAGGTCCTGCGGCCGGGCACCGCAGAGGGCCCGCTCGTGGGCGGCAACCTGTGCGTCCTCGCCTCGCTCTGCGGCACGCCCTGGCAGCTCCGCGGGCGCGCGTGCATCGTCGTCCTCGAGGAGGTGAACGAGGCGCCCTACAAGATCGACCGGCTGCTCACTCAGCTCATCGACGCCGGCTGCCTCGACGGGGTCGCGGGCATCGCGATCGGATCACTGCTCGGCGCGGAGCCGCCGGAGGGCGCGGACTGGACCATGTACGACGTGTTGACAGATCTGTTGGCGCCCCTCGGGGTGCCCGTGCTCGTCGGGCTCCCCATCGGGCACGGCGCGCGGAACCACGCGTTCCGCGTCGGGGCCCCCGCGCGCATCGTCGGTGCGCGGCTGGAGGTCGCGTGATCGCCCTCGACGCCGTGCTGGCCGCCGCGGAAGGGGAGGTCGCACCGGCGATCTCGGCGGCCGTGTGGGTGGGCGGCGTGGAGCGCTACGCGCGCGGCGCCGAGCGGGTGTACGACCTCGCCTCCCTCACCAAGCCCTTGTGCACGGCGGAGGTCGCCATGTGCGCCCTCGACGCCGGCGCGCTCGACCTCGACCGGGGGCACCCGCTGCTCCCGAAGGGCGTGACGATCGCCCACCTCCTCCAGCACAGCGCGGGCTTCCCTGCGTGGCGCGCGCTCTGGGACGAGGGCGACCGCGCCGCGGTGATCCGCGCGGCCCTCGCCACCCCGCGCCCGACCGCGCCCGGCGTCGCGCACGCCTACTCGGACCTCGGCTTCCTCGCCCTCGGCGCCGTGCTCGAGGAGGTCGGCGGGGCCCGCATCGACGAGCTCTGGGAGGGGCCCCTCCGGTGGGGGGATCCGAAGGCCGAACCCACCTATTGCGAGGAGCGCGGCGCGGTCGTCACCGGCACCGTGCACGACCGCAACGCGGCGGCGATGGGCGGCCGCGCGCCGCACGCGGGCCTCTTCGGGAGCGCGCGGGAGGTCGCCGCGTGCGCCGATCGCTGGCTCAAGGGAGACGTCCCGCTCGCCTACACCGCCTTCGCCCGGCGCGGCATCGGTACCCACGCGCTCGGCTGGGACACCCCCAACGGCGACGGCACGTCGTCCGCCGGCCCGCGCCCGCCCGCCGGCGCCGTGGGCCACCTCGGCTTCACGGGTACGGCGGTGTGGATGGTGCCGCGTCGCCGGATCGTGGCGGTCCTCCTCACGAACCGCGTGATGACGCGCGCGGGGCTCGCCCCCGTCCGCGCGCTTCGGCAGGCGTGGTTCCAGGCGGTGTGGGACACGTTCCCGGAGTGACCGTGTTCCTCGACCGCGAGCGCCTGACCAACTACCCTCGCATCTTCCTGGCGTTGTACGTTTCGATCGGGGGGTGGTGGATCCTGTCCGCGCCCGGGCTGCTCGACCGTAGCGGCAAGCCCGTCGGCGTCGACTTCGTGACCTTCTGGGCGGCGTCCTCGCTCGCGCTGCGCGGGGAGGCCGAGGGCGCCTGGGACCTCGCGCGCATCACCGCGGTGGAGCGCGCGGTCATCGGCGCGGAGATCCCGCCCTACGCCTTCCACTATCCCCCGACCTTCCTCCTCTTCCTCGCCCCGCTCGCGCTCCTGGCCTACCCCTGGGCGCTCGCGGCGTGGTGGGCGGCGACGGTCGCCGCGTTCCTCACGGTCGTGCGGCGCATCGCCCCCCACCCAGTGACCGCGGGCCTCGCGCTCGCCTTCCCGGGCTTCTTCCAGAACATCGTGCAGGGCCAGAACGGCGCGTTCACCACGGCGCTCCTGGGCGGGGGGCTCCTCCTCGTCGACCGCCGCCCGGTGCTCGGCGGCGCGCTCCTCGGCCTGCTCTCCTACAAGCCGCACCTCGCGCCCCTCGTCGGGCTCGCGCTCCTCGCGGGGCGGCGGTGGCACGCGCTCGGCGCCGCGGCGATGACCGCGCTCGTGGCGGCGGGCGTGGCGTTCGCGGTCTTCGGGCCGGAGGCGTGGGTGGCCTTCCGGGGGAACGTGCCCTTCGCCATTCGGGTGTTGGAGACGGAGGGCGTCCTCCCGTGGTTCCGCATGCCGACGACCCAGGTGGCGGCGATGCTCCTCGGCGCGCCGCCGGTCGCCGCGCGCGTCCTCCAGGGCCTCTCGACCCTCGTGGCGATGGCGCTCGTCGCGCGCGCCTGGGCCATCGCCGCGCCGCTCCCCGCGCGTGCCTCCGTGCTGGCGTGCGCCGCGATCCTCGCGACGCCCTTCGCCTTCGACTACGATCTCGCCCTGCTCGCGCTCCCCGTCGCCTTCCTCGGCTACGACCGCTGGCGCACCGGGTGGCGCCCCGGCGAGAAGGCCCTGCTCGTG
>CAJBVW010000045.1 GCA_903959175.1 uncultured Pseudomonadota bacterium | reverse complement strand
GGTCGGCCCAGAGCACCGCGCCGTCGACCGCCTCCAACGAGGCCCTGGCGGTCACCTCGAGCAGCTTCGCCCAGCTCGCGCCGAAGAAGCGGCCGAACGCCACGGGGTCGGCGGCGGCCATCTCGCGGAGAAGACGGCCGAGCGACCCCGACTTCTGGGTCCACTGGAGGATGCCGTAGCTGACGCCGTTCCCGTCGAGGTTCGCCTGGACGGACCAGTAGCGCCCCTCGTGCTCGCTGGTCTTGCGGAGCAGGGTCGGGATCCAGTCGGTGATGAGGTTCTCCACGTTCTCCTCCAGCTTTCGAGCGGTACGTTGTGCCGTGGGCGACGAGGCCGCCGCGGCGAAGAACAGGAGCCCGAGCGCGCCGGCGCCGACGAGCACGGGCATCGCGGACGCGCGGCTCACGGCGAGGCCTCGGTGTGCCGACGGATCCAGTACACTCCGCGCACACCCGGATGCTTCATGTCACCCAAGTCCGCCTCTGCCCTCCTCGTCGCCGTGTTCCTCGCGCTCGGATTCCTGCTTTCCCGGCGGGCGCAGGCCGAGCCGCCGCGTGAGGCGGAGTGCTTCAGCCTCGTGAGCCTGGCTCCCGCTGCACCGACCGCAGAGTGGATGATGGAACAGTTGGCGAAGGGCCGCACGCACTTCATCGTCGCCTCGAACGCCGGGATCGCCCCGCTTTGTGCTTGGTAGCCAGAGATCACGACGCCTCCCGCGCGTCGTCGTCATCGACGCTTTCCTCCCCCGACAGCAGATTCCGCGGGATCGCCCGCCCCCACCACCACCGCCCCGCCGCGTCGAGCTCCCCGAACTTCAGCCCGGAGCCCGGCGCCTGCGCGAGGAACGCCTGCCACCCGCCCTCGGTCGGGGGGAGCACGGTCACCCCAGCGGTCCCAGAAGCCGCGCCCGCGTTCACGATCCGCAGCCCGGCCGGCGCGACGACGGGGATCTTCTGGCTCTGCTGGTTGTAGTAGCTGACCTTCGCCAGCGCCCCGATGACGGTGTCGGCGACCTGCGGCCACGTCCGCTCGACCCAAGCGTCTGGCGCGTGCTGCCAGCCGACGGCCGGCCAGTCCCCGGAGTAGCGGAGCCGGTCGTTGGCGACCTGGGTGATGGCACGGAGGGTGGCGGGCTCCTCGTCCGCCGGGAAGGTCGCGCCGTAGTTCTCCGGCTTGAGCGAGGCGAACCTCGCCTCGTCGGACTTCGCCAGCTTCCACGACGCCTCGCCCGCAGCGCGCATGGCGATCTGGCCGTCCTTGGTGACCTTCCCGAACTCGACGTAGTCGACCTTCGAGGCGTTCCACGCGCTGGGGATGCCGGCGCGCAGGCCCTCGTAGACGGGGCCGCCGCCTTCGACGACGAGCACCGGCCGGTCGCGCACGACCACGGCGGACGCGGCCCAGGGCCACGCCTCGACGTTCACGCGCGCGAGGTGCTTCAGGCGCTCCTCGGCCTCCCCGCGGAGGCGGGCCGCCTCGACGCCGTCGCGGGTGCGCTCAGCGTTGCGGAAGCGGGCGTTGATGGCGCGGAGGAGCTTCGATGCCTCGGCCGCGATCTTCCGCTTGGCTTCGGCCTCCCGCTGCGCGCGCACGGCCTCGAGGCGAGCGCGCGTCTGCTCCGGGTTGCGGCTGATGAGGAGGAGGATCTCCTCGGGCCCCATGTCCATTTGGGCGCCGGGATTATTCGTGTCACGGTCCTGGGACTTCAGGAGCTGCGTCATCCAGCCACGCTTGCCCTGGATGAGGTTGAACCGGAGCCCGTCCTGCGACCGGCGCGCGAAGTAGTAGTTGATGCCGATGGCGGACAGCGTGTTGCCCTGCCGCACGCCGCGGCCGTTGCGCTGCTGGAGCGTGGCCGGCTCCCAGGGGAGGTCGAGGTGGTGGATGGCGCAGGTGCGCGTCTGGAGGTCGATGCCCTCGTAGGCGACGGCGTTGGCGATCACCACGTCGAACTTCGGCTTCGTGCCGTTCTCGGGCTCGCCGTTGAACTCCTTGGCGATGCGCTGGCGGTCGGCGGCGTTGGGGGCGACCTCGGCGTTGAGCACGCCGATGCGGTCGGCGACGATGCCCGCGTTCACCAGCGTCATCTTCACCCAGCGGTGGGCGGCGACGTTGTCGACGAACACGATGTGGCCGCAGTGCCGGTTGGCGAGCACGCGCTCGGCGAGGGCGTCGAACTTGGGCGAGGACGGGTCGCCCACCTGGTCGGCGTTCTTCCAACTGTAGCCGTCGTCGAGGTTCGCGTGGACGGCGACGAGCGCCATGCGGGCGAGCAGGCCGAGGATCTTGGCCTTGTCGCTCGGGTTGTCGCTCTTGAGCGCGGCCTCGATCTCGCGGACGTAGCGGTCGTACTTGGCGTCCTGGGCGGCGTCCATGTCGACCTCGACCATCTCGACCTTCGGCTCCGGGAGCTTCAACCCCACGTCCTCGGCGGTCTTGAACTCGCCGTAGCGGAGGATGGTGTCGCGGAGCTCGTGGAGGTTCTGGAACCCGACGACGGCGCCGCGCTCCTCGACCTCCATCGTGGGCGTCACGACCGGCTTGATCTCGATGCGGAGGTACCGGTCGATGAACTGCTCGGGGTCGCGGATGCCCATGCGGCGCCACGCGTCGGGGTCGACGTACTGGATGAGGCTGTAGAACTCCAACGGGCTGTTCTTGGCGGGGGTGGCGGAGAGGAGCACGACGCCGGTGCCGCCGGTCTTCTTGCGGACGGCCGCGCATCGGAAGTCCAGCTGCCAAGCCCGCTTGGACCCGTCGCCGGGGTTCCCCATGAAGCGGGGGACGCCGCCCTCGCGGTCCTCGGGCAGGTAGAGGTTCTTGTAGTTCTGCGCCTCGTCCACGATGAGCATGTCGACGCCGATGTCGTCCCACGCGATGCCGGGGTCGTACTCCCACCCCTCGGCGAGCTCCATCTGCTGCGCCACCCACGCGCTGATGCCCTCGCGGAGGATGGCCTCGTCGCGCTCGGAGAGCTTCTTGCGCTTGCCGGCGTTACGACGGCGTAGGGCCACCTCGCGCTGGATCGCCTCGGTCTGCTCGGCGTAGGCGCGCACGGCCTTCTCGTTCATGCGCGTGCGGCCGAGCGCCGTGTAGCTGAGCAGCACGGCGTCGTACTCTCCGGCCTGGAACCGGGTCCACTTCTCGGCGCGCTCCTGCGGCGTGTCGGTGTCACTCGTGGCGAGCCCCTTCCGGTCGCCGCGGGTGATGGTCTTCTTCTTCGAGCCGATGACCGCAACCCGATAGTCGGGGAGCGCCGTGGCGAAATCGTCGTACCACTTCCACACGATGGAGTTGGGGACGAGCACGACGGGCCGCTTGCACCACCCCTCCTGACGGGCGCGCGCGAGCACGGCGAGGCCGGTGTACGTCTTGCCGACCCCCACGTCGAACGCGAGCAACCCGCCGCGGTTGGCGAGGATGCGGCGGGCGCCAGCGACCTGGTGCGGGTCGAGGCGGACGACGCGCTCGCCCTCGCGCAAGGCGGAGGCAGGGCGGTGTCCACGGCCGCGGGTCCAGCGGGCGATGGCGAGCGGCTCGGCGGTGTAGGCCGGCGCGACGTAGCCGCGGAACTGGCGGTTGTAGGCGTGCTCGACGGCGAGGCGGCGCTCGAGCGTGGCCCCGGCGAAGCCCTTGAAGCTGGCGTCCCACTCCGCCGCCTTCTTCATGCGGATC
>CAJBVW010000044.1 GCA_903959175.1 uncultured Pseudomonadota bacterium | reverse complement strand
CAGGGCGGCCTCGACCCGCGCCGCGGCCTCGCTCACCGCGTGCCGCCCGTAGGTGCCCGCCGTGCCCCTGAGCCGGTGGGCGATGGCGACGGCCTCGGCGTGCGCCACGGCGTCGGCGCGGCTGCGGGCGACGAGGGCGGCGAGGGCGTCGACCTGCGCGGGGAGGGACGCGGTGTAGGCGGCCCGGAGATCGCCGAAGAGGTCGTCCACGGAGGGCTCGTCCAGCGACGGGAGCGCCGGCGTAACCGGCAGCTCGAAGGCGAAGGTGGCGCCGCGGCGGTCTCCTGGTACGAGGCCGATGATACCGCCGTGCTGGTCGACGATCGCCTTGGAGATCGCCAGGCCGAGGCCGGTGCCGCCGCGGCGGCGCGCGCTTTCGTCGCTGATCCGGGCGAACTTGCGGAACAGGTCGTCCACGCGATCGCGCGGCACGCCGGGCCCCTCGTCCTCTACCACGAAGCGCACGCGGCCCTCGCTCGACTCGCTCACCGTGACCGTCACGATCGCCTGGGGCGGCGAGAAGCGCACGGCGTTGGAGAGGAGGTTGGTGAGCACCTGGAGGAGGCGGTCGCGGTCGCCGAGGACGGACACCCCGGCGGGGGTCACATGGCGCAGGCGCACCCCGGCGAGGTCGGCGGAGCTGCGCACGCCGGAGACGGCGGTGTCGACGAGCTCCGCGGCGTCGATCGCCGTGAGGTCCAGGTCCATGCGGCCGGCCTCCATCTTGTCGAGGTCCAGCATGTCGTTGATGAGGCGGACGAGGCGGTCGGCGTTGTTGCGCGCGACGACCATGAGCTCGTGCATCGCGGGCGGGGCCACACCGACGACGCCGCCCTCCATCAGGCCGAGCGCGCCCCGGATCGAGGTGAGCGGGGTGCGGAGCTCGTGGCTCACGACGCTGATGAACTCGTCCTTCCGGCGCTCGCCGCGCTTGCGCTCGGAGATGTCGCGGACGATGGCGAGCAGCTCCTCCTCGCCCGAGTTCACGAGGCGCACCTCGATGTCCTCGCCGCGATCCTCCGACTCGAACACCCGCACCTCGCCGAGGCCGAGCGGCTCGACGAGGGCGGCCGCGACGCGCAACGCGAGGGCGGGGGGGGCGGGGGCGCCCTCCTTCACATCGCGCAAGGAGCCGTCCCGCAGGACCCGGTAGAGGGTGTCGGGGAGGGCGCGGACGAGCGCGCGCTGACGCGCCTCGCTGACGCGGAGGTCCTCCTGGGCGCGGAGGCGGGTCGTGGCGTCCTCGAAGAGCACGCCGAGGCACTGGCCGGGGAGGGCGACGGCCTTGACCGCGAAGGCGGCCGAGACCACCCGGTCGCTCCCGTAGACGACCTGCTCCGAACGCCACGGACGGCCCGTACGCACCACCTCGGCGTAGGCCTGTGGGAGGCCCATCTCGCGCGTGCCGGGGAAGTTGTCGTCGATGAGGTTGCCGAGGAACGCGGACGCCGGGGCGCCGGTGATGCGCTGGGCCGCGGCGTTCGCGCCGATGAAGCGCAGGGTGCGGTCGTCGGCCGGATCCTCGAGGTGGTAGAGGTGCAGCCCCACCTCCATGTGGTGGACGACGTCCTGACAGAGCTCGCTCGTGGCGACCTCGTCCAGCAGGCAATCGATGCGCGTGCTCATGGGGCCCTCGCCACGATCCGGCGCACCTCGTGCGGGAGCCGCATCGGATCGAAGGGCTTGGCGATGGCGCCGCGCGCGCCGAGGGCGACGTAGTGGCCGAGGTCTCCCCGCTGGACCTTCGCCGTGAGGAACACGACGGCGATGCCGGCGGTGACGGGGTTGGCGCGCAGCCGCGCGAGCACGGTGGGGCCGTCCATCCCGGGCATCATCACGTCGAGCAGCACGACGTCGGGCAGCTCGGCCTCGGCGATGCGCAGGCCCTCCTCGCCGCTGGCGGCGAGCAGCGTCTCCCACCCGCCGACGCGCGACAGGCAGATGTGGCCGATAGTGCGGATGTCCTCGTCGTCGTCCACGAGCAGGACCTTACGGATCGTATTCACGGCCTTCCCATATCACCGTCCCGCGTCGCGCTCCTCCCGCCGGCGGCGAGACGATAGAGAGGGCACATGAATTGGACACCGGGAAGCCCCGCGATCACCGCCCTCTGGGGGCTCGACCCCGCCGCCACCTTCCTCAACCACGGCAGCTTCGGCGCCACGCCGCGCTCGGTCCTCGCCGCACAGGCCCGGTGGCGCGACGAAATGGAGCGCCAACCCGTGCTGTTCCTCGCACGGCGGCTGCCCGCGCTGATGGAGACCGTGCGCGCGCGCGTCGCCGCCTTCCTCCACGCGGACCCCGCCGGGCTCGTGCCCGTGCAAAACGCGACCACCGGCGTCGCCACCGTGCTCCACACGTTCGATTGGGTGCCGGGGGACGAGATCCTGCTCGCCGACTCCACCTACAACGCTGTGAAGCAAGCCTGCCGCGCGCTCGCCGAGCGCTATGGCGTCGGGGTGGTCGAGGCGAAGGTGCCGTTCCCGCTGACCAGCGGCGCCGAGGTCACCGCGGCGTTCGCGGCCGCGATCACCGATCGCACGAAGCTCGTCATCGTCGACCACGTCGTCTCCGCCACCGGGTGCGTCCTCCCGGTCGCCGACATCCTCGCCGTCGCCCGCGCGCGCGGCGTCCCCGTGCTGGTCGACGGCGCGCACGCCCCCGCGCTCCTCCCGCTGGACCTCACGGCGCTCGACGCCGACTTCTACACCGGCAACCTCCACAAGTGGCTGTGCACGCCCAAGGGCACCGCCATCCTCTCCGTGGCGCCCCGGTGGCGCGCGCGGGTCCACCCCGTCGCCATCTCCCACGGCTACGGCACCGGCCTCGCGGGCGAGTTCGACTGGACCGGCACCTTCGACCCCTCCGCGTGGCTCGCCGTGCCCGACGCCATCGACCTCTTCGAGGCCTTCGGCCCCGACGCCGTGCGCGCCTCCAACCACGCCCTCGTCCGCGCCGGCCGCGTCGAGATCGCCGAGGCCCTCGGCGCCGAGCTCCCCCACCCGGACGACCCCTCGCTCTACGCCGCGATGGCGACCATCCCCGTGCCCTGGGCCCGCGACGCGAGCGGCCGCGCCCTCGGCGCCCTCACCGGCGCCCTCTACGAGGCCCACCGCATCGAGGTCCCCTTCACCAGCTACGACGACCGCGTGTGGGTGCGCATCGCCGCGCAGCTCTACAACAAGCCCGCCGACTACACCCGCCTCGCCGACGTGCTGCGGACGTGGCGCGGATGAGGGACACGACGCACCGCGTGCACACGGGCGACGCGCGCGCGTCGACCCCCCTCCCGGACGCGTCCGTGGCGCTCGTCGTCACCTCGCCGCCCTACCCGATGATCGCCATGTGGGACGAGGTCTTCGCCGCCCTCGACCCCACCATCCCGGACCTCACCGTCGCGCCTGCGCAGGCCTTCGAAGCGCAACATCGCACCCTGGACGCGGTGTGGGCCGAGTGCCACCGCGTGTTGGTCCCGGGCGGGATCCTGTGTGTCAACATCGGCGACGCCACGCGCTCGCTCGGCGGAGAGTTTCGCCTGTGGTCCAACCACGCGCGCGTCCTCCGCGCCGCCGAGTCCCTCGGCTTCTCGGTGCTCCCCGACATCCTCTGGCGCAAGCCGACGAACGCCCCGAACAAGTTCATGGGGTCGGGGATGTTGCCCGGCGGGGCCTACGTCACCTACGAGCACGAGTACATCCTCGTGCTGCGCAAGGGCGGTCCGCGGTGCTTCGTGGGGGAGGCTGCCAAGCGGGCCCGTCGGGAGAGCGCGTACTTCTGGGAGGAGCGCAACGTCTGGTTCTCCGACGTGTGGACGGATCTGCTCGGCGCCGACCAGACCCTCCGCCGCGACAAGGGCGCCGACGCCGCGCTCCCGAGCGCCACGCGCGCCCGCAGCGGGGCCTTCCCCCTCGAGCTCCCGGCCCGCCTCATCGCGATGTACTCGGTGTACGGCGACACCGTGCTCGACCCCTTCGTCGGCACCGGCACCACCCAGCTCGCCGCCGCGTGCCTCGGTCGGGACAGCGTCGGCGTCGAGCGCGACCCCACCCTCGCCGCCGGCATCCTCGCCCGCGTGGCGGACGCCCCCCGCCTGCGCCGCGGCGCCGCCCGCCTCGCCGCCCACCGCCGCTTCGTGGACGCCCGGGTGGCCGCCGGCAAGACGCTCGGCCACCACAACGGCGCCCACGACGTGCCCGTCATCACGGCGCAGGAGCGTGAGCTGTGCCTCTACGACGCAGCGGACGTGGCCCTCGCGGAGGACGGCGCTCGGGTGAGCTACGCGCGGTGTTAAGGCCGCGGCTCCTGGAGTCAACGCGATGACCGTCCCCTTTGCGCGCGCCTGGTGGTCCTTCGAGCTCGGCGACCTCCGCCCCTGCGAGGACGACTACGATCCCTTCCCGATCGAGAGCCTGCCCCCCATCGACACGTCCCTCCTCACCGGCGACTACGCGTGGCTGGTCGGCGACGAAGACGACGAGGACGACCAGGACGAGTCCGGCGACGACGACGACATCGCCACGCTCATGGGCACCTCGCCCACCGCGAAGAAGATGGCGAAGCTCGTGAAGGGCCTCGCGAAGGTGAAGGTCACCCTCCCGCCCGCCTTCGTGCGCTTCATGGAGGACGCCAACCTCCAGGGCGCCGTGCCCTCCTGCACCGGCTGCGAGTGGGAGCTCGGGAACCTCGTCGAGAGCCCCTTCGAGGACGACGCCTGGATGGTGCGCTTCCTGCGCGACCCCGAGGACGCCCTCCACTGGTTCCTCTACCTCACGCCGGCGGGCAGCTACGTCGTGTGTTCGTCCGCGAAGCTGGACGATCCCAAGCTCGACGAGCCCCCCGCCGCCCTCCAGGAGAAGACCTGGTGGTGCGCCCCCGACTTCGAGAGCTTCGTCTACCGCTTCTGGCTGGAGAACGTCCTCTGGGAGCAGCTCGAGGACAAGGGCATGCTCACGCCCACCGAGAAGAAGTACCTGAAGCACTACGCGGACGCCGCGAAGAAGAAGTAGGGCAGACGCCCGCTACCGAGCGGTGCGCACCCACACGCCGCCCGAGAAGCCGCCCCCCACGTCGCTGATGGGCGCGCCGACGACCTGATCGGGCGCGCCGTCTCCGTCGAGGTCGCCGAGGGCGACGGCCCGGCCGACGTCGTCGCCGAAGCCGACGCCGGAGCTCGGCACGGCGGAGGCGCCGCCGTCCGCGAGGGTGTGCACGCCCGGCACGAGCGCGCCGAGGAGGACCCACGCCATGCCCGGCTCGAGGGCGGGATCGCCGCCGCCGGGGGCGCCGACGACGAGGTCCGGGAGGGCGTCGCCGTCGAGGTCGACGAGGGCGCTCACGGCGGCGCCGAAGAGGTCGCCGTCGGCCTGGCCCTCGACGCGGATGGGGGCGTCCGCCAGCGCGGAGGTGCCGGGGGCGGTGGGGGAGAGGACCCACACGACGCCGGCGCCGTAGCCGTCTCCCGCGACGAGGAGCTCGGCGCGGCCGTCTCCGTCGAGGTCGGGGAGCGCGCGGAGGGGGCTCCCGGCGTAGGCGCCCGCCTCGGGGCCGGTGAGGAGCACGTCGGCGTCGGCCACGGAGCCCGCGCCGGCGGCGAGGGGCCCGAACCACACGACCGCCTTGCCGGTGCTGGGGCCGAGCGTGGCGTCGCCGCTGGCGCCGAGGGCGAGGTCGGTGAAGCCGTCGCCGTCGTAGTCGGCCGGGCCGGCGAGGGCGTCCCCCACGAAGTCGCCGACGCCGAAGGCGCCGTGGGGCGGAGCCGCGGTGGCGACCACGCCGCCGAGGCCGGTGAGCGAGGCCCAGGCGTCCGCGAGGCGGGACTCCCCGGGGGCGACGGGCCCGGCGACCACGTAGGCGCGCCCGCCGCCGGCGCCGCCGCCGTCCTCGCCGCCGTCGTAGCCCGAGGCGCCCACGAGCAGGTCGGGCAGGCCGTCCCCGGTGAGGTCCCCCGCGGCGGACACCGCGAGGCCGGCGTAGTCCCCGGCGGTCTCGCCGACGAGGGTGGAGGTCGCGAGGGCGCCAAGCGTGCCCGCCCCCCACGTCCCCGGGAGGAGGTAGACCTTCCCGGCGTTCGCGCCCGCGTCGGCGTCGCCGATGGCGCCCACGGCCACGTCGACGACGCCGTCCCCGTCGAGGTCACCCACCGGGGCGGCGCCGTAGCCGGCGTAGTCGGCGTCGAGGTCCGTCGCGAGGCAGGTGCCCACGGTGTCCACGGCGGCGCGGCCCGCGGCGAGGGGCCCGAGCACGCGGCACACCCGGTTTCCGAGGTAGGCGGCGACGAGCAGATCGGCCTGCCCGTCCCCGTCGAGGTCCTCCACGGCGAGCTCGTTCCCGAGGCCGTCCACCGGGGCGCCTTCGAGGAGGGCCCAGGTGCCGTCGGCCGCCCAGTCGAGGGGGGCGGCGGTGTCGTCCGCGGTGTCGAGGGGGGCGGTGTCGAGGGGGGCGGTGTCCGCCGGGCCGCCCGCGCACGCCGCGAGCAGCGAGAGAATCACGGATCGATCCGGTACACACCCGTCGCGATGTCGATGACCCACAACTTGTCGTCCGGGCCGACCTCGATGCCGTAGAGGGCCTCGGGGCCGAAGCCGGTGTCGAGCGTGCGGACCACGGTGCCGTCGAGCTCGAGCTCGGTGATGACGCCCGTGCCCCAGTCGCCGACGTAGAGGTGGCCCTCGAAGAGCGCGAGGCCGCCGGGGGCGTCGAACCCGGTGGCGAGCTCGCCCCAGTCCGCGCCTTCCCACTTAAGCTCGACCGCGCCGGGGTCGTTCGTGGCGAGGGACGCGCCCTCCTCGCCGCTGGTGATGTCGAGCCAGAGGACGCGGCCGTTGCCGGTGTCCGCCGCGTAGAGGCGGTTGGTGGCGTGGTCGAGGACGAGGTGACCGGGGGCCTCCTCCACGCGGGCGACGTCGGGCTCGGTGAAGCGGTGGATCACCTGGTCGAAGTGCTCGTCCTGGCCAATGCCGTGGTCGCGCGCGAAGTCGTTGCGGACGAGGTTGCCCTTGTTCCCGTCGAACACCCAGTAGACGTTGGCGACCTCCCACGCGATGCCGACACAGAACGGCGTCTCGTGGGTCATGTCGAGGTGGGAGCCGAGGCCGATGGGGTTCTGCTCACCGAACACGTCGAGGTCGGTCGACCAGAGAACGGGGCCCATGTAGTCGTTGCCCTCGGCCTGATCGTTGTACGTGTTGTTCGACTCGCCGCAGCTGCCGAACTGCACGTCGCCGTCGAAGGAGAAGGCCGACACCTCCTCCATGAAGTGGTTGGCGGCGGCGTCACCGTCCTTGCGACGGTCGTGGTCCTGGTCCGCGGTGCCGGGGTCGGAGACGATGAAGGTGCGGTCGTCCTCGCGGTTGGCGATCCAGAGGTTGCCGGCGCCGTCGAAGCCGAGGTCCCGAGGGTCGTCCAGGTTCTCGTCGGGGCCGAGGATGTACTCCCAGCCGACGGAGCCGGGGGTGCCGTCTCCCGTGCCGATCAGCGAGTCGACCACGGGCTCACCGGTGTCGTCGTCGGGGCCCACGCACGCGGGGAGGGCGAGGGCGAGGACGAGGGAGGTGAGGCAACATCGGACCATGGGACGCGCTCCGCGTGGACGCATCACTGATAGGCGATCATCCGCGCGCCCGCCTGTCACGATCGTCAAAACTCGGTGGGGGAGGGGCGGCTCACACCGGGGGCGCCGCGGAGGAGGAGGATGACGGGCTCGGACACCGGGGCTCCCTGAGCGGATAGCGGGCCAACATGCGCCTCTCCACCCGCTCGCGCCACGCCCTGCTCACGGTCACCCTGCTCACCGCGCTGCCGGTGGGGTGCGACGGCCCCGACGGCGACACTGACGTGGACGCGCCCGATCGCGACGATCCGGTCGGGGACACCGACGACACCGACGTCGTCGACACCGACGAGACCGACACGGACGACACCGCCGACGGCGACGACACCGGCACCGCGGACACCGACACCGACACCGACACCGACACCGACACCGGCGTCGCGCCCGGGCCCACCGCCACGTGCGACCCCGTCGCGCCGCTCACCACCTTCGTCACCCGCGAGGGCGACCAGCTCTTCGACGACGGCGTGCCCTTCCGCTTCGTGTCGGTCAACGTGCCGGACCTCCTCGGCATCGTGGACCCCGCCTGGGCCATCCCGACGCCGTGGGAGCAGGAGGACGGCCTGTGCGCGGTGCGACAGCTCGGCGGGAAGGTAGCCCGCACCTACGTCATCTCGGTGGGGGACCCCTCCGGCGGCGTGCCGCGCCACGTCACCGCGCCGGGCGTGCTCGACGAGGACCAGATGGTCGCGATGGACGAGGCCGTCGCCGCGGCCGGGCGGCAGGGCGTGCGCCTCGTCGTCCCGCTGGTGGACCAGTGGTCGTGGGTGGGCGGCACCACCGAGTACGCGGCGTTCCGCGGGCTCTCCCAGGACGACTTCTGGACCGACGCCACCGTGCGCGCCGACTTCCTCGAGACGGTGCGATTCGTCGTGAGCCGCGTGAACACGGTCACGGGCGTGCCCTACGCGGAGGACCCCGCGATCCTCGCCTGGGAGACGGGCAACGAGCTCGACGCGCCGGCCGACTGGACGGCGGAGGTCGCCGCGGCGATCAAGGACCTCGACCCCAACCACCTCGTCGTGGACGGCACCTTCGGCATCGAGATGGACAACCTCGACAACGAGGACATCGACGTCGTCAGCAACCACTACTACTGGCCGGCGGACTTCCGCGACGACTACGCCGCCGCCGCCGCCGCGGACCGCGCCACGAGCCTCGGGCGCCGCCCCTTCATCGTCGGCGAGTTCGGCATCGTGCCGGCGTGGCGCGTCGAGGGGCTCCTCACCGCGGGCATGGCGGACGGCGTCACCGGGATCATGGCCTGGAGCCTGCGCTTCCACGACGAGGCCGGCGGCTTCTACTGGCACACCGAATACGACGACGGCACCACCGCCTACAAGGCCTACCGCTGGCCCGGCTTCGCCTCGGGCGACGCGTGGGAGGAGCGCACCGTGCTCGACCTGCTCCGCGACGCCGTGGCCGCGCTCGACGGCGTCCCCGTCGCCCTCCCGCCGCCCGCGCCGACGCTCCTCGCCGACGAGTTCGACGGCACGCTCTCCTGGCGCGGCTCGGCCGGCGCCGACACCTACACCCTCGCGCGCGCCGACGCCGCCGACGGCCCGTGGGTCGACGTCGCGAGCGGCTTCACGGACGCAGACGCGCCGAACACCGCCTCGGTGGCCGATCCTTCCGGTGTCGGCGCCGGCGGGGCGTGGTACCGCCTCACCGCGCTCGGGGAGGGCGGCGCCTCGGAGCCCTCCGCCGTCTACGGCCCCGTCGTGACCGGCGCGCTGTTCGAGGACCCGCTCGCCGACCTCGCCCTCGTCTACGACGCGGACACCGCCCTCCGCATCGACGGCACCAACGCCTCCCTCTTCGGCGGCGACACCGGGCGGTTGACCCGGTCCTCGGCTGGCGATCGCAGCGTGGTGTGGGGGGCCGAGGGGCTCGTCACCGGCGTCGACCTGCTCGCGTACGCGTGGCCCTCCGAGCCGACGCCCACCCTCGGCTTCGCGACCTCTCCCGACGGCGAGGCGTGGACCGACCTGGTCGTCACCGCGGACGAGCTCGGCGGCGATTGGCGGCGGCTCCGCTACCGCGTGGACACGCTCCCCGCGGACACCCGGTACGTGCGCGTGACCCTCGCGGAGGCGGGCGGGAACACCTGGACGCCGCAGATCGGGGCGGTGGGGATTCGGTATACGCCGTAGCGTCGAGGGGCTCGGCTAGGGACAGGGCCGCCCGCCGTGGTCGGCGCCGCTCGGGGCGCCGGGACCCGCGGCGTCGGGGTTCGGTAAAGACCGCCTCCTACTCTCCGGCCTCGGCCTCGACCGCGGCGAGCGCCTCGGGCCACGTCGGGACGTTGCCATGCACGATCGCGCGCAGATCGGGCGGGAGCGGCGCCCGGATGCGGACGATCTGGCCGGTCTTCGGGTGGGGGAAGGCGATGGAGCGGGCGTGGAGCGCGTGGCGGGGGAAGCCGATGAGACCGCGGACGCGCGGGGTGATGCCCTTCTCCAGGAGCTCGAGGAACACGTCGTCGGGCTGGCCGTAGAGCTTGTCGCCGAGGATGGGGAAGCCGACGTGCTCGAGGTGCGCGCGGATCTGGTGGGTGCGCCCGGTGAGCGGCTTGCACGCGACGAGCGCGTGAGAGGCGACGCTGCCGGCGTCGATGCGATGAACCACCTTGAACCGCGTTTTTGCCTGGGCGCCGAGCGGGTTGTCGCCCTGGCGCAGGATGACCTCCGAGCCCTCGCGGTGGCCGAGCGGGGCGTCGCAGGTGATCTCGTCCCACGTCGGCGCGCCGCGCACGACCGCCCAGTAGACCTTCCCCACCTTGCGGTCGGCGAACATCTTCTTGAGGTAGCGGTTGGCGTCGGGGTGCTTGGTGACGATGACGACGCCGGAGGTCTCGCGGTCGAGGCGGTGGGCGAGGTCGATGTCGGCGTCGGGGCGGGCGCGGCGCACGACGCCCACGAGGCCCCACGACCACTTCTGGCCGACGGGGTGCATCAGGAGGCCCGAGGGCTTGTCGACGGCGAGGAGCCACTCGTCCTCGTAGAGCACCGGCGGCATTGGCGGCGGCTCGTCGTGCGGGGCGATGCCGGGGATGTAGATGCGGAGGACCTCGCCCTGCTTCAGCGTGGAGGAGGGCTTGAGCGTGCGCGTGTCGGACGCGACGTGGCCCGAGCGGATGAAGCCCGCGAGCGCGGTGCGCGACCAGTCGTTGAACCGCAGCGAGAGGAACACGTCCGCGCGCCGGCCGGCCGCCCGCTCGTTGATGGGCACGATGCGGTGGGGCGCGTCGGGGGCGGGGCGCTCACCGGCCGGGGGAGCCGGGGGCACGTCGGAGGGGCGGGACACGCGGCGGACTATCCCGGCGGGAGGCGCGGGCGGATCAGGGGGCGGGGGCGGCGAGGGCGGCGGGGGCCGGGAGTGGGTCGGGCACCTCGGCGGCGGCGGCGGCGTCGGGGACGAGGGACATCGGGGCGACGAGGGCGAGGCTCGCGGCGAGCTCGTGGTCGAAGCTCCAGCGGATCGGGAGCGGGCCGAAGCGGGCGTAGCGGTTGTCGAAGGAGCAGGCGCGCGTGACGCGGTAGGCGGAGAACGGGTCTTCTACGGCCCGGGACGGCCAGGAGAGCTCGGTGCCGGGGTGGTCGCCGGTGCCGGGCCCCACGCGCGCGGGGCCGTCGGCGGCGAGGGCGGCGGTGGCGAGGGCGGCGGTGGCGAGGAGCAGGAGCATCTCCGGGGAGCGTAGCACCGACCTCGCGGCGTTCCACGTGGAACGTGCGGACCTTGCGCGTCGGCGGCGCCGCGGGCTATCGAAGGGCATGACCCGGACCCGCTTCGACCTCGGGCGCGCCGTCGCGAGCGCGTGGATCCTCATCGCGGTGGGCCTCACCGTGACCATCGGCCCCCAGCTCGGCTGGCGCGGCTGGATGTGGCTGGGCGCGCACGACCTGTTGTGCGCGGTCGGCGCGGGGCACGAGCTGTGGAAGAAGCGGGGGGTGTGAGGGCTGGTCGAGGGAGATGGGGCAGGGGGTGAGGGTGGCCTCGGCGTAAGGGTTCGCCGCAGACCCCACCCCAGCCTGACGCGGCCCGCGTGTGACGTTGGGCGGTGAGAGGTGCGGCGATGAAGGCGGAGCAGCAGCGGGCGTACACGACGACGGAGCGGGCGAAGAGGGTGGCGGCGGCGAGGGCGTGGAAGCGCGGCGCGGACGCCACGCCCGGAACCGCGGGGCCGCGGCGGCCCCGCGCCCTGCGGATCCCTCGCGCGGGAGCCGCCCCGCAGAGGAGCGTGGCGCCCGACCTGTCACAACTCGCCGGATGGCGGGCCATCGGAGGAGTTGTGACGGGTCTTGGGCGCGATTCCGCGCGGATCGTTCGCCGGCGGCGACCGCCTGAACGGACCAACGCCGACAGTGCGGGAGAGACGTGCTCCCGAACCCGTCACAACGTGCCAGATGGCGCGCCGGCTGCGGAGTTGTGACGGGTCCGGCTCGGGCTCGCGGCCGCCGCCGTTCGGGCTTACCGCCGAGGCTTAGTTGTCGCCGACGGGCGCGCCGGCGTCCGTCGTGACGGGGGCCGCGGTGGTGGCGCGGACGAGGAGCGCCGCGAGGAGGGCGGGCGGGACGGTCATGGCCTTCGCCCGCGGGGTGGAGATGGGCCGGGGGCCGCGGAGCCAGTCGGCGAAGCGGAGGGTGGGGAGGCCGGCAGGGCGCGGGGAGGACATGGCGAGCTCGGGTACGCCGGAAGAGACTGCACATGGCGTGCCAGGGGCGTGGCATCGGTAGAACCTCGCTTCTCCACCGCGCGCCGGGGCCGCTGAGCGGAATCTCGCTCCCGCGTACAGCGAGATGTCGTTGTTAGAACGAAATCCCGTTGCCCTCGGGGCGCGTCACGGCCGGAATTGCAATCCGGGACGCATCGAGACCGAAGCTCTGCCGGGGTTGGGCGTACAAGCGGGTGACGCTGGGGCCGTGCTCCGGTGTCTGGAGATCGGATGCGCGCCTTCCCCGCCCCCCTCCCGGCACGACCGGGCGCGGCATCCGGAGCGCACCATGGCCGCTGAACGCACCTGGGAGCGCGACGAGCGCCGCGGGAACCCCGCCGCGTACGGCACCATCCGCGAGGAGGCGGCGCCGCACCCCGGCACCATCGTCCCCGACGACGGGGGCGCGCCCGTCGCGCGCACCCCCGCGTCCAGCGGGCGCCGCCGCGCCCCCGGCGTGCGCGTCGGCCCCTTCGAGCTGGTGCGCCGCCTCGGCGAGGGCGCGAGCGGCGAGGT
>CAJBVW010000043.1 GCA_903959175.1 uncultured Pseudomonadota bacterium | reverse complement strand
GGTGCCGGCCAACTGTCCGCCCGGCGACACGCGCGGCAAGGTGTACAGGGTGCTCGACCCGCGGCTCGGGCAGTCCTACACCCTGCCCGACGCCATGCACACCTGCGGAGGCGCGTGAGCGGGGCGCGTTGGGCGCCGGGCGGTGGGGATGGGCGGGATCCCGGGCGGCGGGAGCACAGCTCGCGGGGCTGGGTGCTCGGCTCGCGCCGGGGGACCGGGGGCTGGGGGTGCGGGTGCACCGGGAGGGCGGGGCGCTGTTCGGGAGCACGCTGCTGAGCAGGACGGTGGCCGTGGAGGCGCGGCTGCAGCCCGTGGTGGACGAGAGAGCGGCGGCACGAGCCGCGAACCGGCTCGCGGTCGTCGAGGCTCAACTGGCCCGGCTCCTCGAGCGGGTGGCGATGCAAGACCGGGAGATCGAGCCGTTGACGGCCACGATTGAGGAAATGGGACCGGTGAACCGGCGTATCGGAAACCTCCACGCGCGCCTCGACGATCTCGAAGCTGTGGCCCATCGGCACCCCGAGGATGAAGTCGAGGTCGGCGAGGACGAGGAGGACGACGACGACCAAGGGCGGCACCTTCGGTTATTGCGGTTACCCGCGCCGGTGTCTACACTGCCCGTGGAGGCTCCCGTGCTGGAACACTCGACCCCTGAAACGATGGCCGCCGGCTCGGCCCGCGATGCGTTGCGCCAGCCGACTGCCGAGGTGATCGTCCGCGTGGGTGGCCGTGAGGTTCAGGTGCCAGCAGCGGCCGTTGCCGCGCTGGAGGAGACCCTGGTCGAGCTCGCCGACGGTCACTCCGTCCGGGTGTTGAGGATGGACCGTGAGGTCACGACGCAGGAAGCCGCTGACATCCTCAACCTCTCCCGGCCTCATTTCGTGCGGCTTTTGGAGCAGGGCAAGGTGCCCTTCCACATGGTCGGCACGCACCACCGCGTGCTTCTGGACGACGTCCTGGCGTACAGGCTCGCGCGCAGGAAGCGGGAGGAAGAAGGCCTGCAGATCCTCACGGACGAGGCCCAGAAGCACAACCTCGGCTACTGAGGGTGCGTGCCGCAGTCTTCGACGCCTGCGTGCTCTACCCAGCACCGCTGCGCGACTTCCTGTTGCGGCTTACGAAGTCAGGCGTCGTTGATGGCTTCTGGTGGAGCGCGATCCTGGACGAGTGCTTCCGCTCCGTGGCGAGCAATCGCCCGGATCTCCCCGCCGGCGTGCTGGAGGCGAGTCGCGCCGCGATGGAGACGTACTTTCCGTCGCGGCTCATCTCGGGGCACGAGCCGCTGATCGAAGGAATGTGGCTCCCCGACCCGAACGACCGTCACGTTCTGGCCGCCGCGATCCACGGGGAGGTGTCCGGCATCGTGACCTTCAATCTGAAGGACTTTCCGGCGAACGAACTCGCTCGATACAACGTCGTCGCCATGCACCCGGACGAGTTCGTGCTGGCCGCTATCAGGCGCGATGCGGAAGGGGTGATCGAGGTGGTCGAGGAGCAGCGGCCTCGTTGCGGCGGCCGCCGGCGACGACGGAGCAGCTGCTCGACCGGCTGGCGGAGCAGGGGCTGCGCGCGTCGGTGGCCGCGATCCGCGCGCAGCTCGGGTGAGGACCGACGCGGCGCAGAACCATCCCCCCGCCGCGGCCGCCTGATCGTGGCGCACAAGGGCGGCGCAGAAGGGGCGTAGAAGAATATGGATTTGCGCCGGAGCGCCACGTTCCCGCCTACCGCGGGCTCCCTGGGGGGACGTGTTGCACGGAGGTCGAAGTCGCGCCGGGAACCCCTGTCGTTAGCCGCAACGACTTCGTCGCCGCCCAGCAGGCGGGTTAGGCAGGTGGACGGAGCGAAACCGTGAACCGGATAAACCTGCCGACCGAAAGCGTGAGCCGGGTCCTACGTTGAGGCGGCGCCGATCGTGCAGCGTACTCCTTAGTCTCGCGAACGCGCCTGAACCGGCGAGGAGGTGCGTGGTGGGCGAGGAGGTGGTCGGCGTGGCCGCGGGTGCGTGGGTCCGACCTATCAGCGTTCGAGAGCCCGAGGACGTTTCGGAGCACGAGCGGCGGTATCAGGATGGTTCCGACCCGAAGCTGCTAGACGGCATCGACGACCGGGGGGCCGGCATGGAGGCGGCCCGATGAACCCGCGCCTCGAGGCAAAGCGATCGGTGTTGGAAAGCGAGCAGGCGATCGCGAGGAGGGCGCTGGCGAAGGCGGTGCGGGCCGTGAAGGAGGCGGAGGATGCGGTAGCGGCGGTGGCGAAAGCTGAGCTGCAAGCGCGTGTGGCGTATCGTGAGGCCGTCAAGTTGACGGCAGAGCAGGTGCATCCGAAGGCGATGGCGGAGGCGCGGAGGGCGGTGAGGCAGGCGGCTGGGCAGTGGGCGCGTGGGGCCGCGATCGCGGTACCGGAGGCGGCAGAGCTAGCGGCGGTGGCGTGGTCGGAGGTGTTGGTGGAGGCGCGGAAGGCGTTGGAGGCGGCGAGGGCGACGGTGGAAGCGGCGAGGGCGGCGTTTTGGGAGGCGTCGTTGGCGGTGGCTGAGGTCGATGAGTGCGAAAAGCAGGTGAGGGCGAAGCTCAAGGAGGAGGAGGAGGAGGTAGCGGCGTTGGTGAAGTTGGAGGCCACGGCGGCGCGCCGAAGGCGCCGTGATGGTGATTGAATGAGCTCGCCGCGCTGGCGCGCTCACCGCGGACCCCATGGCGGTCTGGAGCGCGCAGCGGGTGCCCGCCGTGCCGGGCCCCTGCCCACGCCTGCGAACCACCACCCCCACGCGAGCCCGTGCCTCCATACCGTCCGGCAGCACCTCGCTCTCCGCTGGGTCTGCGAGGCCAACGCCACCGACGTCGAGCGTGAGGCCGCTCGGGAGGCCGGGCGCCTCCCGTCGACTGGTTGACCGGTACCGCCGGGACTCGCGGCTTCCGGTGAGCCACAACCACAAGAAGTTGGAGTGGTACGCAGCGCCGTCCCCCCGGGCCTCGGCAGTCGGGCCCACGCGCCGCTCCCGGCTTCTGGAGTACCGCCGCCGGCTCGACGACGGATCCCTCCGCATGGGACACGCGCTGGCCTTCGTAGCCGCCCAAGACCTCGGCTTGGTGCAGGAAGTCGTAGACCGGCTTGATGTCGGTACCGGGCCGGTGTAGCGGGCCGGCCCCCGCTCTACTCCGCCCGGCCCGCGAGACCGCTCGGCTGCTCCAGGAGTGGTTGGAATGGGTTCCGACGGCGCAGGCGCCCTGCCGCTCCCACCGGGTGCTGGCCTGGATCATGAGGGCCGCCGATCGGGAGGGTCCAAGCGCGTGGCAGGCTCGAGACCCTGCCGGGACAACGAAGGCGATGGATCTGCTTCTCAAGTGGCAACATCGCGCCGAAGCCACCCTACCGGCCCGCCTCCTTCGGCAGCTCGGACCAGCGGTCGTTTGGGGGGTGGGGGTGTTTCTCCGGCGGGCGATCTGCCGCCGTCATCGGTCGGGCCCATTAATGGTTCCCGAGCTGCCATTCCGACGGCCGAAGCTACACCATTCTCGCGGATCTACCGGCTACGCGCGCCCACCGGCAACTGACCGACCCAAGCCATGTCGCCTTCCCACTGTGCGACGGCTGCCGCCATGCGCTCTTGGAGGCCGGCCAGCGCGATGCGCCCACCGATGTGGTTCAACATCCTCGTCCGCCTGCCTTCGGTGTCGGGCCTCCCCCACCCCTTCCGATAACCTTCCGGGTAGAACTTTGGAATTGGGGCGAGTTTCAGGAAGTCCTCAAGAAACTCGCGCCGTTGACGGACGGTCAGTCCATTGTCCCGACGGACGTTATAGCCGAAGAGCGCGAGCGGACTGCAAGATTGCAGGACGGCTTCCGAAAAGTCGGACTCGAACAACCTCTCAGCCAGACTCGTGTCGATTCGAGGCGGCCGTCTAAAGAGGCTCCGGATCCGCTCGACCTCTTCCCACTCCTCGATATGTCCTTCCTGCGGAGGCGGCTCGTCCACGCCAGACATCATCCCCTCAAGTTCTTCGACCTCGAACTCAACCTCCTCCAGACGCGCGCGCTTGTATCGCTCGAGCAGCTTCAAACATAGGTTTCTGTGCTTCTCGGGGGAGCGGCTCATCAACTCCTGGATGGCTTCCATCAGCACGAGCGGAATGTCTCCTGCCGTGCGGACGGCCAGTAGAATGTCAGCGTCGGACTGAGTTGAGGAGAAAACTAGGCGCTGCCCGGGTCGCATCTGCATCGGAGACGTCCTTCCTTCGCAGCCACCTAATCGAGCCAAACCGCACCGGCCACCACCACGCCCGCTATCGTCATCGTGATCCGTACACGTTGCAACCCGCTCGGGGCAGCAGAAGGGAGGGCGTTTCGGTCGGGGGATGCCGGCATCAGATCGTTCCTTCCAAAACCTGTATCTGAGCCCGCATCTCCGCCGTCGGCCTCAAACAGATAGTTCGAACTCCATCCACGAAGGGGATCGCCCGCAGACACGCTCCCCCCTCCGTCGCCCGCGCGGATACGCTTCCCCGGTGCCCCTCCGCCTCGCCACCTGGAACGTCGAGTACGCCGCCGGCGTCGCCAAAAACGCCGCCCGCCTCGAGCGCCTCCTCGCCGAGAACGCCGATATCTGGGTCCTGACCGAGACCCATGACGACCTCGCTCTCTCGCCTCCGCACGCCGCGGTTTCGACCCCTCAGCGCCCGACCGGGCGCCTGGGCGCGCGGTGGACCACCATCTGGTCCCGCTTGCCGATCGTGCGCCGAATCGACACCGACGACGCCGAACGCACTGTCGCAGTCGAGGTCACCGCGCACTTCGGCCCCCTGATCGTCTACGGCACGGTGCTCCCGTGGGGCGGAGATCCTGGGCCCGATGCGACCTGCCCCGCGAAGGGCTGGTCGGAGATGGACCGGTTGCTCCCGCTGCAACTCGCCGAGTGGCGCCGCCTCCGCGACGCCCACCCGGAGGTCCCGCTCGTCGTCGCCGGCGACCTCAACATGAACCTCGGCGGCGCGCACTACTACGGGACGAAGCGCTGTCGCGCGACGCTCCTCGACGGCATCCGCGAACTCGGGTTGGCCTGCGCCACCACAACCGACAAGGTGCCGGTGGGCGCCCTGCGGTATCCGCCGATCGACCACGTCCTGGTACCCGCGAGCTGGTCAACGCGGGTGGTCTCCGCGTGGGAGGGCACCACCCCCGAGGGAGTTCGCCTCAGCGACCACAGCGGCCTCGTCGTGGAGGTCGCCGGCCCCGCCGACCCGTCGTAGCCCACCTTCGGGCAGATACCGTCGACTCACGCCGACAACTCGAGGAGGACACGCGATCCGAGTCCTGCTCCCCCATTCGCCGGAACCGGTTCCGGCGTGGCGGACTCCCGAGCCCGCGACCCCGCAGCCGCCGGCGGTGGGACCTCCGCGCCCCGGAGTGGGAGGAATTGCTGGGACGAGACAACCACGAAACGACGACGACGGTGATCACGATGGAGCTATCCGCGCGATCATGGGCGTTTTCGCCAATAGGCACTCGTTCGCTGTCCGGATCCGCGCAGGCACGTCGTCCACGGATCGAAACCTGGAGTCCGCGTGGATAGAAACGATTCCATCTCGGAGGCTGGCCCCTGGCTCGCCACCCCCTTCGTGCCCGCCGACACGCTCCTCGCCGCCCCACGAAGCGGACTGGCCACCTCCCTTCTCGCCTGGCTGAGGCAGCCCGATGGACCCTCTGCCCTCGAGGCCCTCTTCGACGCCCGTGCAGGCGGGAGCGTCCAGGCCTGTCTCCGCGCCGAGGGTGCGCTGCCCGGAGAGCTCGCGCTCCTCGCCGCGGCGAGCGAGCAGGGGCTCGTAGAAGACCCGTCGCTGGACCCCGCGGCGTCGCTTCCCTACGTCCAGCCGGTCTGCCTCGGCCGGCCGGTGGCCTGGCTCCACCGCCGCGCACTGCCAGTGAACGACCTCCCGGAGCGTTGCCGCTGGCTCGCCGAACGGGGGCGCCACCTCCGCCTCCGCCTCCGCCTTCACCCGCTTCAGCCGCTCCCCCGGGCCTGCGATCAGGTGGCGCGGCGCCGCGCCGCCAGCTCCGTCGCGAGCCAGAGTTGGGACCCCGTCACCGTCGGGCTCGAGCACGCCGAGCGGCTCCTCGACGCGTTCGTGTTCACCCTGACGATCGAATCGCGCGCCCCCCTCGGCCCTGCCGAACGCACGCTTCTCCTCGCTGCCCTCCACGTAGGCTTCACGCCGCTCGCGCGCCTCGACGGCCTGTCCCGGCCGGCCCTCGCCGAATCGAGCCTCGCGCACCGCCTCCTCCAGTCGGTCGTCGGCGTTGGGCCCGAGACCGAGGAGTAGCGCCACGACGCTGCCCGCCTCCGCGCGCGGCTGTCGGCGTGTGGGAGCATGGCCGGATCGATCTCTCCAAAACGACCACCGGCCCGATCTCCGCGAGGAGATGGGCCGGCAAGGAAGCCTCTGCGCGACGTTCCCACTTGAGGAGCAGGTCGAGCGCCCGGGAGGCGGCCCCAAGCTCTCGCCGTTGCCACTCGCTCGGACCGTCTCGCCCGGTGTCGCGAAGTATCCATGCGAGCTCCCGGCGCGCGCGGCACGGCGCCGGCGCGTTGGGGACCCGATCGAGCCAGCCCTCGAGGAGCCGCGCCGTCTCGTCGGCCGGCCGGAGGAACGCGACGTCGGTCCGCAGGCCCTCCGCGAGCTGCTCGGCGACCGCTTCGACGAGGAGGAGATCGCGGGAGGCGCCCAGCGCGAGCGCGTGGGAGAGTCGGAGCGCGCCGGGCCCGTTGGCTGCGAGCCACGCTGCGTAGCGGGCGTGCCGTTCGGCCTCGCCGCGCCCGCGGGACGGCGGACTGACCACGGCTTCTATCGCGGCATCGTCGCGCACATAGCGCTGCCGCGCCGCCCGCCGATGGCGGTCGACCAGCCGGTCGCGGAACACCTTCACCAGGAAGGGCCTGGCGTCAGCACGCCCCCAGAAGCCCTCGGGAGCAGTGAGCCCTTCGTGACGCACGGCCGCGTCGAGCGTGGCGAGCACCCCGGCGTGGAGCGTCTCGGCTGGGTCGGGCTCGGAGCGTCGCAGCATCGGCGAGAGCGCGCCGAAGCGCACCT
This sequence comes from uncultured Pseudomonadota bacterium, assembly GCA_903959175.1. Taxonomy (GTDB): domain Bacteria; phylum Myxococcota_A; class UBA796; order UBA796; family SXON01; genus CAJBVW01. The sequence goes on along the minus strand of CAJBVW010000043.1, from coordinate 2,762 downwards.
CCGAATGAAGTGCGGCGCGGAGCGGAGGGGAGAGCAGGACCCGCAGCGCGGCTTCTTCGCCGCGCCAGAAGGGGCGAAAGAGCGTCCGGACGTCGGCCGGAGGGATTGGCAATGCGTTCATGGTTCTCCAGAGAGCCCATCAACGCGCGTCCGGCGGGCTTTATTCGTTCCAGAGGCAAAATATAGACAAGTGAAATCAAATATTTAGGAGATTTGTTCCCGTCTCGTCTCGGGGGCAGCGCAGCCTTTTGGAGGCGGGGAAGTCTGTCCGGATTCCACGCCCGGCAGCGTCAAGGACATGGGGCGCGCGCCCCGGAGGTCCGATGCCGAACGATGAGCAAACCACGATCTTTCACGACCGCCCGGCGGTTACCTACCTCAGCCGGTGGATCGCCACGGTCGACGACCCCCAGCTGAACTGGGCCTGGGACATCGTCCAGGAGATCGTCGACCTCTACGCGCGGGCCAACCATGGCGGCGAGGTGGCCTTCATCGCAGCGCGGCGAGAGATGTGGCGCGACTGGTTCGCGGTGTGGGATGACGGAGACGCGCACTTCGGCGTCCACGGGGCGATGGCGGAGCTCCAGCACGCCTGCCCGGCCGAGCGGTACGAGGAGCTCCTGCTCACCCTCGAGGAGAGCGTCCAGATCGGGGAGACAGGGAAGCTGCCGACGCGCTCCCGGCGGCCTCGGGTGGGGGCGAAGCCGCCGCCCCCCGCGCCGCGCCTGAGCCTTGTCGTCGACAACGCTGGGACCCGGCGCTGACAGGGTTCACGGGGCGGTGCGAATGTCGGATGAGGCGAACGCGACTGCGGGACCGGGCGCGCTCGTCGAGGCGGGGCGCCGTGGCGGGTCTGTAGCGTCCCGCCCCCCCAACCGCACCCAAGTCAATCTCACCGCTGTTTCCCCGAGATCCTGATGCACACGAGGCCGCCGACGATCATCGGTCCCGAGGCGACCAGTGAAACATATCCGGCTCCTCCCCAGAAGGAGGCAGCGTTGCTGTGAGCCACGGCACCTTGCAGGTCGAGGTCAGAACCGGCCTCGAGCGCGGCGTTGAGTTCGTTGCTGTACGCGACCATCGAGATCACGCCGAGCACAAGAGCACCAACGCCACCTGCGACGAGGCCGTTGCCGGTGCGGTGAAGGGCGCGCTTGTCGTGGGCGCGGCCGTCGGCCTTTTGCGTGTCGAGGGCATTCTCTTCGCGAGCTTCGGGGGCATTCTCTTCGTAGGCCTGCTCGGTGACCCCGGCGATGGGAGCGCCGTCGATGCGGCGCACAGCCTGAACCTGAAAGAGGTTGATATCGGTCATCTCGCCAGCGACCTCCATCAGGAGAACACTGGTGTCATCGTTTGTGGCGAGCCCCTTCAGCACGCCCGTGACGGGACCCTTTCGGGTCGTGACAACGATTTCCTTGCCGACGAGCCGCAGCCAGGCCCCGTCAGAGAGGCCCGTGTAGTCGACAGGCGCGGAGAGGCGCCGCGTGTACTCAAGGTGGCCGGCGGCGCGGGCGGTGGCGATCTCCTCATCGGTAGGGTGGGCGCCGTTTGTGAGGTCCGCGAGCAACGACTCCGGCACACCCGAACGAAGGAGCAGCACAGCGTCCTCGGAGGTGATCGGACCAACGTCGCGCGCGATGGCGTAGAGGGCATCTGCCGACATGCCGTATTGTGCGGCCGTGGCTAAGTCCTCCACCGTGTACGCGTGTGCTCTCGAGACGAGGGCGAGTGTAACGCACAGATGAAGCATGTTCTAGGTCTCCAGACGGAGTCAGGTTGAATGAGCACTAAGTTTGATGAGCTTCTTTCTGGGTATTGTTTGTCCAGTTTGCTCGAGCGCTTGCGTTGGTTAACCCGTGCCCCGCCGAGCCCCCGGACACCCGCACGCCGGCAAGGTACGGACCGTCGGCATGAGCCGCTCCTGTCCTCATCCTCGCACCTGACCCTCCCCGCCGTCAACCCCGCCGGCAGGGTCAGCGGGGCGCGACAAGAGCACGTGGGGCCTCGCTGCAGACGACCCACGCGGCGTCGCTGGACCGGGGTAGGGTGGGCGACGCCGGCGACCTCCTCCCTGCCCAGCCCGACGACCTGCGGCGCGGCCTCTTCGATCTCGCCGCGCGCCGCCAAATCACGCCTCCGAACTGCCGACCTCCAAGACGATTCTCGCTGCCTCGTGGTACCGGCTCATCGGGGCCGGCCCGTCGCGTCGAACACCAGCGCGACCCGCCGTCCAGCACCAGGCGAGCGGGCGGCGAGGCCGGCGGCCGCGGCACGGTCGTGGCCACGACGGGCACCGCCTTCAGCATCGGCGGCGTCTCGTCCCTCTCCACGCGCGGTGGGCCGCGACAGTCTCCACGCGCTCCGCAGCGGTGCTCGACATGGTGCGTTCGTCCGATGCCCTGCTCAGGAGTTCTGGGGGGTGCCAGTGTCTCACTCATGTTGACATGCAGGGGTCGGGTACGCGTCCCTATTCCGGGGACGGAGAGGACAGGCTAACGCGGGCATCGCCGCCTCACTCCTTCCGTCAGACCTGCATGCTGGCGCGTCCCCGCTCTGCGCGGATCGGGCTGCTCCGGCCTCGCTGCGCTCGCCCCACGCTGCGCGTGGGAGGCCCGTCGGGCGGCCTGCACATCCCTTGAGTCGCCTGTAAAAACCCTCCCGGGCGCGTACGCACGCGTAGACGCGGGCGCGGAAAGCTGAGATCATGGGGTTCCCCCCGCTGCTCCGGTCCGGAGTGGCGCCCGTCCCCGTCCGCCCCGGTC
>CAJBVW010000042.1 GCA_903959175.1 uncultured Pseudomonadota bacterium | reverse complement strand
TCGCGAGGCCCATCGCCTGGAGGTGCGACGCGAACGTGGGCGCCGCGACGCTGTAGTTGTCGCCGGTGTCGTCGAAGAACCGGACCTTGTGGACCTCGGGCGGCTCGCCGGTGAGGATCGAGGCGGTGGATGGTGGGGTCCACGGGGCGGTGCTCACGGCCTGGTCGATCGAGATCCACGGCATGCGCGCGGTGACGCTCGCGAACGGGTCGCGCGTACCGCCCCAGCGCGCGAAGCTGTCGGCGCGCAGCGTGTCGATGTGGAAGATCACCACGTTGCGCGGGGTGAACCCGCCGAAGTCGACGGCCGCCGGGGCGGGCGGTTCGGTGTCCTCGGCCGAGTCGGTGTCGGCCACGGGGTCGGTGTCGCTCGATTGGGTGTCACTGTCCGCTGGCGGACCGTCCGGCTTCGCCGCGTCGGTGCAGGCGGGGAGGAGGACGGACCAAAGCGCGGAGAGGAGCATGAACGCCTATTACGGGCGGGGTGGCGGGGTGTCAACGGGAACCGGATCCCCGGGGGGCGTTGCGGGGGGCGGGAGCCCCCTGCACGGGGCGCGACCGCGCAGCGGGCGTGCCCCAGGGCCGACCTATCCCCCCGTCGCGTACGCCCCGCCGGCCTCGGGCCCGAACACCGAGCCGTCGAACGCGTACCGCTCCACGCCGAGGGCCCCGGTGGGATCGATGTCGTAGAGGTTGAAGTGCGCGGTGCGGCGCCGCTCCGGGAGGAAGGCGTAGCCGCTGGCGCCGGGGTTGAGCGAGGGCAGGGGCGCGCCGTCCCGCGGGATGAGCGTACGGTAGCCGTGGTGCTCGTGGCCGTGGAGGACGGCGATGACGCGGGGGTGGCGGGCGAGGACGGCCTCGAGCTCGACGGCGTTCTCGAGGTTGCGGGTGAAGGGGCCGTAGGGGCCGCCGCGACGGTCGCGCAGGGGGTAGTGGAGGAGGACGACCGCGGGGGCGGTGCCGCCGCCGAGGAGGGCGTCGAGCGCGTCGAGCTGCTCGCGCGGGGTGAGGCCGCGGGAGAGGAAGTCGGGGCGGGACACGTCGAGCGCGACGAAGTCGACGCCGCCGTGGCTGCGGACGTAGGGGTACACGCCGCCGTTGGACCACGCGCCGAAGTGCTGCTGGAAGCGGCCGAGACTCTCGGTGGTGTAGACGTCGTGATTGCCGGGGAGCACGAGGAACGGGAAGCGGTCGGTGATCGGCGCGAGCAGGGCGGCGGCGCGCTCGAACTCCTGGGGGGTGGCGGTGGAGGTCAAATCCCCGGTGCAGACGACGAGCTCGGGCTCGGAGCGCACCACGGCGTCCACCAGGGCCTCGACCGTGCGGAGCGTGAAGTGCGCGGATCGGCCGAGAAGGTAGAGGTTGACCGCCCCGAGCGCGCGCTTGGAGAGGAGCTGGGCGAACTGGGGAGGGGCCTCGACGTGGAGGTCCGTAATGTGGGCGACACGCATGACGGCGGGATGTATCCGACCCCCGGGCGCGAGGAGGGCCGGGCGGGGTAGGAGGGGCGGATGGATGATCCCCGCCGGGTGCTCGAAGACGCCGCCGAACAACGTCTCGCGTGCGAGGTGCTGCCGCGCAACGGGAGCTGGCGGCGCGGCCGCGTCATCCGAGTGGAGCGCGGCGGGCTGGTCATGACCGTCTCGGGAGACGCCCTCCCCGGCGGAACCGACGTTCGCTGCTGGCTCTCCGTCTCCAACCAGACGTGGACCTTCGAGGCCTCCGTCCTGCGCGGCGGGGTCACGGTGCCCGATCGCTCCCAGCAGGGCGTGCTCCTCGGCTTCCTCGACGGCTGGCGGCGCGCCGATCGGCAGGGCGGCGCCATCGTGCTCGAGGTGCTCCCCCACAACGGGCGCGCGGTGTCCCTCATCGACGGGGCGGCCCGCGTGGTCGACCTCTCCACCGCCGAGTGGACCCTCACCACCCCCACCGACTTCAACCTCATCTTCGTGGAGCAGGGCTCGGTGCGGCTCCGGCTCGGCCTGCCCGACCGCGCCCCGATGGAGGTCGGCGCCCGCGTGACCGGGCTGACCCGCGGCAAGGGCCACCTCCTGTACCGCCTCACGATCGAGGCCGTGGAGGACGGCGAGCGCTACCGCGAGCTGGTCGACGGGATCCGGACGACGTTGGGGGTCTGACATCGGGCGGGGGGCACCCGGCGGACGCTGGTGGGGAGGCGGCGGCGGGTGGGGTAGTCGGGGGCGCGCCGGCTTCGCCGGCCGGGTGCTATCGGGCGGCGGCCGCCCGACGGAGCCCGGCCAAGGCGCCGGTCTCCGCCCTTCGGGTCACGCCCCCTCGCGCGTGACATGTTGGTTGAGCGGATGGACGTCCTGTCGCGCCGATAGCTTGGACTGCGAGGTGCATCCCACCTGCCACCGGGGCGTGGAAGTTCGGTCGCTCCGGCCGTCCTCGGCGAGGCCCGAGACGAGGCCCGAGACGACGGCGCGCTGACGCGCGCCACTTCCGTGGCGACCTGCGAAGGCGTGTAGAACTCCTGGGAGAGTTTCGCTTTGCGTAACGGCGACGATCCCTGGAAAGCGTAGAACACGCGGGATCAGGTAGAGGATCGGTGACGAGTGCGACCCCGAGGCGAGCCGACCGGGGAACACCCCTCGGCCCTCACTGGGCGTCGGGGTCGATCCCCGCCGCGAGCAGGCGATCGCGCATCTTGGCCTCGCGCACCAACGCCTGCGCCTCTTTGGCGAGCGCCCGCGCCTCATTGGCGAGCGCCTGCGCCAGCTCGTCCGCCATCGTGTTCTGAACGCGCAAGTAGTCCAAGCGCGACCGGTAGAGGTCGTTCCGCGCAGCATTGGTCTGAAAGTCAGTCAGCACGGCCATGGCGCTCTCCAGGACGGGTGTGTCGATA
>CAJBVW010000041.1 GCA_903959175.1 uncultured Pseudomonadota bacterium | reverse complement strand
GGGGACATGGCGCTGTTCGCCCGCAAGGAGGGCGGCGGCGGGCCCATCGTGATGGACATCTCCGAGCCGGCCTCGCCCACCTTCGTCGGTGACACGGTCCACCAGGGCAACGCCGGCTACGTGTTCTACGACGAGGGCTACCTGTTCGTCGGCGAGTCCGACCACGCCTCGATCTGGGACGCGCGTGACCCCGCCGCGCTCACGTTGGTCGGCACCGGGGACCTCGCGGGAGACCTCGACACCAACGTCCCCTGGGGCAACGTGGCCCTCCTCTCGGTGGACGAGCCCGAGACCGAGCACGCCACCGTCGTGATGCCGTGGAACACGGCACCGGACACGAAGGGCCCGGCGGTCCTGGCGACCAACCCGGGAGACGGCTCCGAAGGCTGGTACACCGCCGCGCGCGTGGGTGTCGGCTTCGACGAGTTCATCGAGCCGGGGAGCGTCTATCCGGGGTCGATCCGCCTCTACGACGGCGACGGCGCCCCGGTGGACGGGTGGGCGTCCGCCCAGGAGACGATCGCGAGCTACACACCCAAGTCTCCGCTCTCACCGGGCACGACCTACACCGTCGAGGTGAGCGGCGTGACCGACATCCACGGCAACGTCATGGAGGGGACCCACACGTTCACCTTCTCCACCGCGGGTGGCCGGTGATCCTGCTCCTCGCCGCGTGTCACGCGCCGGCTCCGGACACGGGTGACACCGCCGCGGCCTCCGCAGCGCCGGCGATCGTGGCGAACGCGACTCGGGTGGAGGTCGAGGTCGGACACGAAGCCCGACTGAGCGCGACCGCCACCGGCGGCGAGGTGACATGGTACTTCGGCGACGGCGAGACGCGCGAGGGCGCGCGCACCGTCCACACCTGGGCCGAGGCCGGGAACTACGTGGCGATCGCGGAGCTGCGCGCGGACGACGGGCGTCGCCTGACCGCGACCGTGGGCGTGGAGGTCTTCCGCACCCCCGCGGCGATCCGACCGACGTGGTCGTCCACGCTCGCCTTCGGGTACGGCGGGGAGGTCTGGGTGGCCGTGCCGGACGCCGACCTCGTGACCGTGGTCAGTTGGACGGCCGGGGAGGAGTCCACTCCACCGTACAAGGCTGAGTTTCCGACCTGCGGCACCCCTCGCACCCTCGCCTCCGACGGGGTGTCGATGGCCATCGCGTGTGACGACGGCGGGCTCGCGCAATGGGACCTCGCCACCGACACGGAGACCGGGCGCCTGGACCTCGGCGCCGGCACCCACCCCTACGGCGTCGTGGCCCACGAAAGTGCATGGTGGGTCACCCTCGCGGGCACCGGCGAGCTGGCCGAGGTCCACGACGGCGCGATCGAGGTGACCCCGATCGGCCCCGACCCCCGCGGCATCGCGGCGGGGGACCAACTCTACGTGTCGCGCTTCCGAAGCGCACCCGACGGCGGCGAGATCTACCGCACGGACGACGTCCCGCTCACCCTCCCGGTCCACCCCGGCCCGGACAGTGACACGATCGCCGGAGGTGTACCGACGCTGATCCAGCAGCTCGCGCTGTCTCCGGACGGGCAGACCCTCTACGTCCCCGCGCTCCAAGCCAACGTGGGCCGGGGCCTCCTGGGCTCGGGCGAGCCCCTCACCTTCGAGAGCACCGTGCGCGCCGCCCTCGGCGTCGTGGGCGTCGACGCCGCGACCGAGGATTGGTCGATCCGCAAACAGCTCGACAACCAGGACCGCGTCGTCGCCGTGGCGCCGAGCCCCAACGGAAACTACCTGGCGATCGCCCACCCGGGCACCCAGACGATCCAGATCCTCGACGCGTTCACGTTGGACGCCGTCGGCAGCATCCACGACGCCGGCAACGGGATCACCGGGCTGCTCTGGCAGACCGATCGGCTCTTCGTGAACGCGTCGCTGGACCGCGCCCTCCGCATCTACGAGCTCGGCGCCCCCGGGGAGGTCGCGGTGCTCGCCTGGACCGTCCCGCTCGTGACCGACGAGCCCCTCGCCGACGACGTGCTCGCGGGGAAGAAGTTGTTCGCGGCGAGCGGGGACCCGCGCATCGCCAAGGACGGCTACATCGCCTGCGCATCCTGCCACCCCGACGGCGAGAACGACGGGCTCACCTGGGACTTCACGTCCCGCGGCGAGGGGCTCCGCAACACGACTTCCCTGCTCGGGCGCGCGGGCACCGGCATGGGTTTCCTGCATTGGAGCGCCAACTTCGACGAGGTGCAGGACTTCGAGAACGACATCCGCAACGCCTTCGGCGGCACCGGCCTGCTCACCGACGCGGACTGGGCGGAGACGTCCGATACCTTGGGTGCCGCCAAGTCCGGTCGGAGCGAAGACCTCGACGCCCTCGCCGCCTATGTCACCAGCCTCGCCACACCGCCCGCTTCGCCCTGGGCGGCCGACGCAACCGAGACATCGGCCGCCTTCGACGCCCTCTGCGCGTCCTGCCACCCCGCCCCGCTCTACACCGACTCAACCCTCGCGGAGCTGCGCCTGCACGACGTCGGCACCCTGCGCGACACGAGCGGGGATCGCCTCGGCGCCGCGCTCGTAGGGCTCGACACCCCCACGCTCCTCGGCGCCTGGGCCACCCCGCCCTACCTCCACGATGGCTCTGCCGCGACGCTGGAGGACGCCATCCGCGCGCACGCCACGCCTGACTTGGACGGGGCCGGGCTGGACGCTGCAACCGTATCCGCGCTCACGACGTTCGTGCGCGGGCTATAGGGGCGCATGTCGCTCCTGTCCTGTGTAGAGGTCCCGCCGCGCACCGTCGCCTCCGACGCGCGCGCCCCCGCGAGCATCGTGTGGCTGCACGGCCTCGGCGCCTCCGGCCACGACTTCGAGCCCTTCGTGCCACACCTCGGCGTGCCCCACGCGCGCTTCGTGTTCCCGCACGCCCCGCCGCGCGCGGTGACGATCAACGCAGGCTATGTCATGCCCGCGTGGTACGACATCCACTCGCTCGACTTCGAGGGCGACGAGCGGGAGGACGAGGCCGACATCCTCGCCTGCACCCAACAGATCGAAGCGCTCCTGGCCCGCGAAGAGGCGCGTGGCGTGCCCGCGTCCCGCATCGTGCTCGCCGGCTTCAGCCAGGGCGCCGCGATGGCCCTCCACGTCGCCCACCGCTACCCCGAGCGCCTCGCCGGCGTGATGATCCTCTCGGGCTACCTCGTGCGCCCCGACGCCCTCGGCGAGGGCCACCCCGCCAACGAGGACACCCCGATGCTCTTCCACCACGGCCGCTTCGACGACGTGGTACCGCCGTTCGCCGGGCGCGCCGCCTACGAGGTGTTCGAGCGCCCCGATCGCGACGTGCGGTGGAAGGAGTACCCGATGGCCCACGAGGTCTCCGAGGAGCAGGTCGAGGACATCGCCCGCTGGCTCCGCGAACGGATCGGGTAGGCATGGCCGCGGCGCGGCGGGGGCGGGGGCGGGGCACGCGCCCCGGGGCGGGTCCCTGAGCCGCGTGCGCCTGCACGCCTGCTTCGCGGCCTCGGGGATCGCGGGGTTGGTCTGGCAGATCCTCTGGGTGCGCCAGCTCGGGCTCGCGTTCGGGAGCACGGTGCACGCCGTCTCCATCGTGAGCGCCGTGTTCCTCGTGGGGCTCGGCGTCGGCGCCCGGGTGGGCGGCGGGGCGGCGGACCGCGCCACCCTCTCGACGCGCACGCTCCTCCGGGCGTACGCGGCATGCGAGTTCGGGATCGCGGCGTGGGGCCTCGTGCTCGGGGCCGTGCTCCCCGCGTTGGCGGAGCGCGGCCTCGGCGGCACCACGGTGGACGTCCACGGCTGGCACGTCCCCTCGATCGGCGCGCAGCTCCTCCAGCTCGGCCTCTCCCTCGCGCTCCTCGGGCCCCCAACCCTCGCGATGGGCGCCAGCCTCCCCCTCCTCGCCCGGCCCGCGGTGGGGGGCCGCCTCGACCTCGCCGGGTGGCGGATGGGCGTGCTCGCGGCGGTCAACACCGGCGGCGCCGCCGTCGGCTCCCTCGCGGCCGGGCTCTGGTGGATCCCGGCGTTCGGCCTGCAGGCGACCGGCCTCCTCGCGGCCGGGCTCGGGGTCACCGCCGGCCTCGGCGCGCTCACGATCCGCCCTGCGGCCCCTGCCCCCGAGGGGGCCTCCCCCGCCTACGTCACCGACCCCGACGCCCCCTCCCCCACCGCCGTCGCCCTCGCGGTCGCGCTCTCCGGCTTCGCGGCGATGGGCTTCGAGATCCTCTGGTTCCGCTTCCTCGGCTCGGCCCTCGGCCCCTACCGCGCCGTGTTCGCCGTGCTCCTCGGCGTCCTCCTCGTCGGCTGGCTCCTCGGCTCCCTCGCCGGCGGCGCCCTCTCCCGCCGCGTCGCCGCCGTCCCGCTCTTCGCCGCGGCGCAGGCGAGCCTCACCGCCCTCGCGCTCCTCGGCCTCGTCCTCCACGACCCCCGCGCGCTCCTCGTCGCCCAGCTCGCCGTCCCGGCCGTCACCCTCGACGACGGCCCGCTCTCCCCCTTCGTCCTCGCCCAACACGCGATCAACCTCGAGGTCGTCGCCGCCGTGCTCCTCCCCGCGGCCATCGCGATGGGCTTCGGCTTCCCCCTCGCCAGCGCGCTGACCCAGACGAGCACGCGCCACGTCGGCCGCGCGGTCGGCCGCGTCTGGCTCGCCACCACGGTCGGCAACGCCCTCGGCGCCCTCGTCACCGGCCTGGTCCTCCTCCCCACCGTCGGCATGCAGACCAGCGCGATCGCCCTCGGGATCGTCGCCTCCGTGGCCCCGCTCGCCCTGTCCCGTCGCCCCGTCCCCGGCGCGCTCTCAGCGGCCGGGCTGCTCGCCGCGGGCGTGTTCGCGACGCTCCCCGGCGACACCCTGCTGTGGGGCTCGTTCCCGTACGGGCGGGCGCGCGAAGAGGGCGTGCTGGCCGTGCGCGAAGGGCTCAACGAGACCATCGTGGTGACCGGCGCGGTCGAGGGGCCGGCGCGGCTCTGGACGAACGGCCACCCGATGTCGAGCACCAGCCCGCGCGCCCAGCGCTACATGCGGCTGCTCGCGCACCTCCCGCTCCTTGCGCAGGACGCCCCGAAGACGGCGATGGTCCTCTGCTTCGGCGTCGGCAACACGCTGAACGCCGCGTCGCTCCACCACGGCGTCGAGCGGCTCCTCCTCGCGGACACCAGCGCCGACGTGCTCGCCCAGGCCCCGCTCTTCGCCCACGCGAACGGCGGCGTGCTCGGCGATCCGCGCCTCACCGTCTACGTCGACGACGGGCGCCACGTCCTCCGCACCCTCGCGCCCGGCTCGCTCGACCTCCTCACGCTCGAGCCCCCGCCCATCGCCCACGCCGGCGTCGCCGCGCTCTACAGCCGCGAGTTCTACGCGCTCGCCCGCGACCGCCTCACGGACGGCGGCTGGATCACGCAGTGGCTCCCCGCCTACCAGGTGTCCGGGCCGACCGTGCTCGCGCTCGTCCGCGCCTTCGTCGACGTGTTCCCCGACGCCGTGCTCCTCGTCGGGGACGGACGGGAGCTGATCCTCGCCGGCGTGAAGGGCGAGGCGCCGCGGATCGACGTCGCCGCGATCGACGCGCGACTCGCCGCGTCCCCGGAGGTCGCCGCCGACCTCGCGCAGGTGGGCCTCTTCAGCGCCGCCGACCTCGCCGCCACCTTCGCCGCGGACGGCGCTACGCTCCGCGCCGCCACCGCCGACGTGGCCGCGGTGACCGACGATCGGCCGCGCTCGGAGAGCAGCCAGGTGTCGCATGTGCTCACGACGGAGCTGCCCGCGACGCTGTTCGCGCCGGGGCAGTGGCAGGGCTTCGCGCCCGGGCTCGTCGGAGACGCCGCGTTCTCCGCACGCATGGCGGAGAGCGAGGCGCTCTGGGCGTCGGACACGCTCCGACGCTACTCCAACCGCTGAATCAGCCCTGCTGGGCGCGCCAGCGGGTCTCTGCGGCCTCGACCGCAGCGGCGAGGAGCGGGAGCTCCGCGTAGCGCTGCTTGGCGGCGGCGAAGAGCGGCGCACCGCCGTCCAGCCCGTCGAACAGGTCGACCCCGGTCACGTCGATCGGGCGCGGGCGGTAGCCGAACACCCGGAGCTTCATGATGGCGACGATGTCGAAGCGCAGCTTCTCGAGCTGCTCGGCCTCGAGCTTGCCGAACAGCGTCGTGCGCAGGTCGGGGATCGGGAAGGCCTTCGACAGGAGCTGGGTGGTCGTGAGACCGTACCAGCGCTTCGTCGCGTCCCAGTCGGCGCGGCCACCGCGCTCGACCGTGCGGGCCATCGCATCGTACACCTTCGCGTCGAACAACACGTAGGAGATGCGACGCCCGTTGGAGCGCGCCCAGAGGTCATCGGAGCCGCCCTGACGGAGCGACACGAGGAGATCCGGCAGCTTGCGGCTCTTCGGCTTCACGTCGAAGGGCATGGTACGGAAGGCGCCCTGAAGGGCGAGAATGTGCGCGGGCAGCGGATCGGGGAGGACGACGCCGCCCTCACCGTCGTAGCGGCCCGGAATCGGGAGAGACATGGGGACGAAGTCCCCCATCTGACCCGTCACCGAGGCTGGCTCGGCGATGAGGAGGAGACGCACATCTCCAGAAAGCGGGACGCGCGACTCGGCGCACAGGAGATCAACGTTGCCCACGTGGGCTCCTCGGCGGTTCCTGCGGCTAACGGATTGCGGGACCGCGCGCTATGGTGCAGGGCAACACCATCCCGGGTCCCGACCCGACGGGGCGGCGTCCGACGGGGCGGCGGCGACCGCGCAACAGGTCGGTTACATCCATGGCTATGCCGGCCGGATCGGGACGCGGATCGACGCGCCACGCCGTTCGCGCGCCCCCCGCGGCCCGCCGATGAGAGTCCGGGTTGGAGGCGCCTCATTGGAGTGCGCTTCGACGGGCGCGGAGAATGCGGTGGGCTTCCTTACAATTCCGCATGCTCGACGGCGAGGGGGTCCGACCGCGCGCGCGCGTCCGCCCGCCGCCGCGTCGGGCCCCCCGGATTAGGAGGCCGCATGTCCGACCCGACCTTCACCCCGCGCGCCGAGGCCACCGGCCCCGCCCCCCTCGTGCTCGGCACCATGAACTTCGGGAAGCGCACCCCGCGGGACGCCTCGCTGAGGATCCTCGCGCGCGCCGTGGACGCGGGCGTCACCCTGCTCGACACCGCGAACGTCTACAACGACGGCGCCTCCGAGCAGATCGTGGGCGCCTTCCTGAAGGGCCGCGCCGGCGTGCGGGTCGCCACCAAGGTCGGGCTCGCGCGCGCAGGCGGCCGCACTGAGGGGCTGTCGCGGGCGGCGGTGCTCGCGGGGTGCGAGGCGAGCCTCTCCCGCCTCGGCGTGGAGACGCTCGACCTCTACTACCTGCACGCGCCCGACCCCTCGACCCCGCCGGAGGACACCCTCTCCGCGGTCGCCACCCTCCTCGAGCGCGGGCACATCCAGCGGTGGGGCGTCTCCAACTTCGCCTCGTGGCAGATCCTCGAGCTGCGCGGGCTCGCGGCCGCCGCAGGGATGCCCGCCCCGGCCGTGGCGCAGCAGCTCTACAACGCGGTCGTGCGCCAGCTCGACGTCGAGTACTTCGCCTACGCGCGGCGGCACCCGATCCACACCACCGTCTACAACCCCCTCGCCGGCGGCCTGCTCGCGGGCGGGCGGGCCTTCGCGGACGCTCCGCCGAAGGGCTCGCGCTTCGACGGCAACGCCCTCTACCGGCGGCGGTACTGGCAACGCGCCCTCTTCGCCGCCGTGGACGACCTCTCCGCCCTCGCCGCCGCCGACGGCCTCTCCCTCCTCCAGCTCGCCTACGCCTTCGTGACGGGGCACCCCGGCGTGGACTCCGTGCTGATCGGCCCGGGCAGCGAGGCCCACCTCGACGACGCGCTGGCCGCCCGCTCCGCGGCCCTCTCCCCCGCCACGCGCCGCCGCGTCGAGGCCGTCTACACGGACCTCGTCGGCACCGACGCCCGGTACGCGCGCTGATGTTCCGCCGGGAGGTACCCGACGCGGAGCTGGCCGCGGCGCTCGCCCACTACCGCGCCGAGGGCTGGGCCCACCTGCCATCCGTCGCGAGCGAAGAAACACTCGCCGCGCTCCGTGCGCGCGCGGAGGACATCGCCACGGGGCGGGTCACCTACCCCGGCATGTTCTTCCAGCCGGACGCCCCCTCGGGCAGGTACACGGATCTGGCGTTCGGCGAGGGCTGGACCGGCGCGGACACCAACTACCGCAAGATCGAGAAGCTCGAGCTCGACCCCCTCTTCCACGCCTGGCTCCAGAACCCCGTGTTCGCCCGGATCGTGCGCGCCGTGCTCCCGGGCGACGTGACGATCTACCGCGCCGTGATCTTCTCGAAGGCCGCGCGCGTGGGGAGCGACCTGCCGTGGCACCAGGACGCCGGCCGCTTCTGGGGCCTCTCCCGTGACCCCGAGCTCCAGATCTGGACGGCCCTGGACGACGCGCCCGCCGCCGCCGGCTGCCTCGAGGTGTGTCCGGGATCCCACCGCCCGGGGCTCGCGAGCCCGCTCGGCGGCGTGGTCCCGAAGGAGAAAGTATCGTCCGCGGACGCCGACTCCCGGGCCCTCCCGATCCCGGCCCGCGCGGGGGACGTCGTGCTGATCCACAACCACCTCTGGCATCGCTCGGGTCCCAACACCACGGACCGCCCCCGGCGCGGCTTTACCGTTTGTTACATGGACGCCGCCACGCGCTGCACGCGAACCAAACGAGCCCCGCGGGCCTTCTTCCCGGTGTTCCGGTAGCGTCGAGCCCTTTTGTGGGTTACCCGACCGGCCTGAGGGCCCGACCTAGCTGTCGCGCCGCTCGCGCACGCGTCGGCTCCCCGCCATCCGGGTGGGGAACGCGGCGCCGAACACCAAGGACATTCTGTGGAATTCAATACTTTCGGCCTGGACGCCCGCCTGCTCCAGGGCGTGGCCGACCTCGGCTTCACGCGCGCCACCCCCATCCAGGAGCAGACGATCCCCGCCGGCCTCGCCGGCCGCGACCTGCTCGCCGCCGCCATGACCGGCAGCGGAAAGACCGCCGCGTTCCTGCTCCCCATCCTCCACCGGCTCCTCGCCAAGCCGCGTGGCACCACCCGCGTGCTCGTGCTCACGCCGACCCGCGAGCTCGCCGCCCAGATCCTCGAACACTTCGAGCTGCTCGCCAAGCACACGAACCTCACCGGCGCCTCCGTGTTCGGTGGCGTCGCGATGGGCCCGCAGGAGCGCGCGTTCAAGAGCGGCGTCGACATCCTCGTCGCCACCCCCGGCCGCCTGCTCGACCACCTCCAGAACGCCTACGCGCGCCTCGACAAGCTCGAGATGCTCGTGCTGGACGAGGCCGATCGCATGCTCGACATGGGCTTCCTCCCGGACGTGCGGCGCGTGCTCGCGCGCCTCCCGAAGGAGCGCCAGACGCTGTTCTTCAGCGCCACGATGCCGAACGAGATCCAGCGCCTCTCGAAGGAGATGCTCAAGGATCCCATCGCGTTCAACATCGAGCGCAAGGCCGCCCCCGCGACCGGCATCACCCAGACCGTGTACCCCGTGTCGCAGCAGGTCAAGGGCGCGCTCCTCGTCGAGCTCCTCAAGCGCGACACCATCGGCAACGTGATCGTGTTCACCCGCACGAAGCACCGGACCAACCGCCTCTCCGAGTACCTGGAGAAGCAGGGCGTCCCGAACGCGCGCATGCACGGCAACCGCAGCCAGGCCCAGCGCACGGACGCCCTCGCCGCCTTCAAGGACGGCAGGATCCGCGTGCTCTGCGCCACGGACATCGTGGCCCGCGGCATCGACGTGGAGCAGCTGGAGCACGTCGTCAACTTCGACGTGCCCCACATGCCCGAAGACTACATCCACCGCGTCGGCCGCACCGCGCGCGCGGACGCGGTGGGCGAGGCCTTCACCTTCGTGTGCCCCGAGGAAGAGGGCGACCTCCACGCCATCGAGCGCGCCATCGGCCGCAAGCTCCCGCGCGTTCAGCTCGACAACTTCGACTACGGCCAGCGCCCGCAGGAGGCCCTCGAGGTCCCCCTCGCCGAGCGCATCGCGGCCATCCGCGCCCGCAAGGCGGACGACCGCGCCCGTTCCCAGGCCAAGCAGGCCCGCAAGGCCGGCGGCGGCGCGCCTCCCTCGGGCGGCGGCGGTCGTGGCCCGGCCCCCGGCGGCCCCGGTCGCTCCGGCCCCCCCTCGGGCGGCGGTCGTCCCTCGGGCGGCGGCGGCGGCGGCGG
>CAJBVW010000040.1 GCA_903959175.1 uncultured Pseudomonadota bacterium | reverse complement strand
CCCCGCCCCCCTCCCCCGCCCCAAGCGCCCCGCCGCGCGCCCCCCTCTCCTCCCCCCCGACGAGGTCGACGAATGATCGCCCGCCTGAGCGGCAGCGTCGCCGAGATCGCGCCGGACCACCTCGTGCTCGACGTGCAGGGCGTCGGCTACGAGGTGTTCGTGACCGCCCGCACCACGGAGACCGCGCGGCTCGAGTCCCCGCTCACCCTCCACGTCCACACGGCGCTCCGGGAGGACTCCCTCACCCTCTACGGCTTCACCAGCGCCGCGGAGAAGGCAACCTTCCTCCTCCTGAACACGGTCCAGGGTGTCGGCGCGCGCACCGCGCTCAACGCGCTCTCCGCCCTCGCGGTCGACGCGCTGGCCAGCGCCGTGAACGGCAACGATCTCCGGGCGTTGTGCACCATCCCCGGCGTCGGCAAGAAGACCGCCGAGCGCATGGTCCTCGAGCTCAAGGGCAAGCTCACCTTCAGCGTCGCCGCCATCCCGACGTCCGCTCCGCGCGCCGCCCCCGACGACCCGCTCCCCCTCGCCCTCGCGCAGCTCGGCTACAAGAAGTCCGAGATCGACACCGCGCTCGCCCGCCTCGCGGAGCGCGGGCTCTCCGCCGCGCCCCTGAACGACCGCCTCGCCGAGTCCCTCCGCATCTTCGCCGCCGGAGCCCGCGGATGACCCGCGTAGTCGACCCCGCCGAGCCCGAGCCCCTCGACCCCGCGCTGCGCCCCGTCCGCCTCGACGACTACGTCGGGCAGGACCGCATCAAGGACAACCTCCGCGTCTACATCCGCGCGGCCCTCCAGCGCGGCGAGGCCCTGGATCACGTCCTCCTCTCGGGGCCCCCCGGCCTCGGCAAGACCTCCCTCGCGCACATCCTCGCCGAGGAGCTCGGCACCGAGCTGCGCACGGCGTCCGGCCCCACGCTCGAGCGCGGCGGCGACCTCGCCGCGATCCTCAACGGGCTCGGCCCCCGCGAGGTCCTGTTCATCGACGAGATCCACCGCATGAACCGCGCGGTCGAGGAGATCCTCTACCCCGCGATGGAGGACTTCCAGATCGACCTCGTGCTCGGGCAAGGCCCGGGCGCCCAGTCGGTGCGGCTCCCGCTCCAGCGCTTCACCCTCGTCGGCGCCACCACGCGCTCGGGCCTGCTCACGGCCCCGCTCCGCGCCCGCTTTGGCATCCACTGCGCGCTCGACTTCTACGCCCCCGCCGAGCTCAAGAGGATCATCCTCCGCAGCGCGGAGCGCCTCTCGCTCGACATCGAGGACGCCGCCGCGGACGAGCTCTCCGGCCGCTGCCGCGGCACCCCGCGCATCGCCAACCGCCTGCTCCGCCGCATCCGCGACTTCGCCCAGGTAGAGACCCGCGGCCGCATCGACGTCTCGCTCACCCGGCACGCGCTGGACCGCCTCGAGGTGGACGCCCGCGGCCTCGACGCGATGGACCGCCGCATCCTCGAGGTCATCGCCCTGAAGTTCGACGGCGGGCCCGTGGGCCTCTCCAACCTCTCCGCCGCCATCGGCGAAGAGACGGACACCATCGAGGAGGTCTACGAGCCCTACCTCATCCGGGAGGGCCTGCTGCAGCGCACGCCGCAGGGGCGCATCCTCACGTCCGGGGGCTGGAAGGTGATCGGCGTCGAGCCGCCGCCGTCGAAGGGAGGATTGTTCCGATGATCACGTTGCTCTCGTTGTTCGCTTGCGACGGTGCCCGCGCCGAAGAGATCCGGATCACGGTGGACGGCGCGGCCATCTCCGTGGAGATCGCGGACGAGCCCATCGAGCGCAGCCTCGGGCTCATGTACCGGGACTCCCTGCCCGCGGACCACGGCATGGTGTTCGTCTACCCGGACGCCCAGGAGCGCTCCTTCTGGATGAAGGACACGCGCGTCCCGCTCACCATCGCTTACGTCGACGCCGCCGGCGTCATCGTGCACCTCGCCGACATGACGCCGCTCGACACCACCGGGGTGCCCTCGGGGAAGCCCGCGATGTACGCCCTCGAGATGAACAAGGGCTGGTTCGCGAAGCACGACGTCGCCGTGGGGGACCGCATCAGCGGCCTCCCGAAGCCGTCGGCCAAGTAGTCCCGATGCAGCATACCCTCGGCCGCCCGTTCCGCGTGGCGGGAGTCGGGCTTCGCGGCGGGCTCCCGGCGGAGGTCGAGGTGCGCCCCGCGCCCCGGGATACGGGCCGGGTGTTCGTGGTGGACGGCGTCGCGATCCCCGCCACCATCGACAACGTCGTGGACACCCGCCTCGCGACGACGCTCGGCCGCGGCGCCGCGCGGGTCTCCCTCGTCGAGCACCTGTGCGCCGCGCTCTACGCCGCCGGCGTCGACAACGCCGAGATCCTCGTCGACGGCGACGAGCTCCCCGTGCTGGACGGCTCCGCGCAGCTCTGGGGCGCCGCCGTCGCCGCCGCGGGCCTCCGCCCCCAGTTCGCCGCACGCCGCCCCCTCGTCGTGCGCGCCCCCATCGAGGTCGGCACGAAGGACGCGTGGGCGCGTTTCGAGCCCGCCGACCACTTCGCGCTCGACCTCACCATCGCCTTCGAGCACCCCACGATCCGCACGCAGCGCTTCGTGGGCGTCGGCACCGGCGCCGCGTTCTTCACCGAGCTCGCCTGGGCCCGGACGTTCGGCTTCTACCGTGACGCCGAAGCCCTCCGCGCCCTCGGGATGGCCCGCGGCGCCTCGCTCGACAACACCGTGGTCTACGACGACACCGGCGTGATGAACCCCTCCGGCCTGCGCGCCCCCGACGAGGCCGTGCGCCACAAGGCGCTCGACGCCGTCGGCGACGCCGCGCTGCTCGGCGCCCCCATCCACGGGAGATTCACGGGCTTCCGCGCCGGCCACGCCCTGCACCTCGCGCTGCTCCGCGAGCTCGGCGCCGCCGCCCGCTGACCCCTACTCGACGACCAGCCCGCTGAGCTGAATGTCGACCCCGGTGGAGTTGCTCGTACCCGTCTCGATGCGGCCGGTGCGCCCGGTGCTCCCGAGGAGCTCGCCGGCCTCGTTGAGGATGCCGTCCCCGTCGAGGTCCGCGTAGGCCCACACGTAGGCGATGGCGTTGGACGGCGCGACGAGCAGATAGTCGAGGCTGGTCCCGCTGAGCTCGGCGCCGGTGAACACCTGCCAGTCATAGCCGCGCGCCAGGTCGGCGACGCTGAAGTCGGGGCCGGGGCGCGTCCGCAGCGCCGTGACGTACACGCTCGAGCCCGCGGGGAGCGTGGAGTAGTCGGCCGCGTACGCGAGCGCCCCCTCGATGCGCACGAAGGGGGAGAGCCCGGGCGGCAGCCCGAAGGGGATGCGCACGTCGAGGCCGGTCAGGGAGGTGGTGCCGACGTTTAGCGGGTTCGCGCTCTCGTCGCCGACGACGTAGGCGCCCCACTGGTCGGTGGGGTCGATGAGGCCGTTCTGGTCGTCGTCCCAGGCGCCGAGCAGGCGGACGTCGCCCCACCCGGCGTACGCGGGGAGCGAGAAGGGGGCCTCGGCGCCGTCCGCCGTGGCGGTGGGCGTGAACGCGACGCTGGTGAGGGGCCCGGCGCCGGTCGAGTCGTAGATCATGACGCGGCCACCCCCGCCGGTGTACGGCTCGGTGATCGTCGCGGTGCCGTCGAGGGAGACGTAGTCGCTGTCGCCGCCCTCGCCGCCGCCGCCGCCGCCGCCGCCGCCGATGCCGCCGCCGCCGCCCTCGGGGTAGACCGGCGCGTTGATCACGATGTCGACATCGTTGGTCTCGCTGCCCTCGACCACGGCCACGAGGTCACCGGAGAGGCCGATGGGCTCGTTGGTGCCGATGACACCGTCCTGCCACCAGTCCAAAGCGGCGTAGAGGTAGACCGTCTCGGCGTCGTCCACGTCAATCGTGAGGGAGTAGGCGTCCCCCGAGGTGGTCGGGGCGGAGATGACGTACTCGTCCCAGTAGGTGGTCTCGTTCGTCGTCTCGTCGACCGTGTAGGCCGCGACGTAGATGGCGCCGAACGGGAAGTCCGCGCCGAAGTCGGCCCAGGAGATCTCGGTAATGTCGTCGTCCGTGCCGGCCTGGTACAGCTGCACGCTCACCGTGCCGTTCACCGCGCCCGTGCCGCGATCGGGCGGCGGGGTGTCGACCATGCCGGCCGTGTCGCTCGCGCTGTCTTCGTCCGTGCCGGTGTCCCACTCAAAGGACGAACATCCTGCCAAAACCGAAGAGAGAGCAAGAAGAGAGAGACGCATGGAACCTCCGGCAACTGACGCCTCCGTGAGGGTACATGAAGCGGGTAGAGACAGTCAATGACAGCTGGCTGACAATTGCGCGACAAAGGGGCAGGCGCGCGGCGCCGTACGATCTCGCTTGACAGGCGGCCTCCGCGCCGTGAAGATGCAGAAGCTCATTCCCCCTTCTGGAGGTCTCTCATGAACTGGCGCCCCTCTCCCCGTCCGAAGCCGGGCCCGAAGGCCTAATCTCGTTCCGTTTCCCTGTCGGGAGCCGCTCCGTCTGAACACGGGCGGCTCTCGGCGTTTTTGGCCCCCGCCCGGCCACCGTCGAGGCTCCATGTCGCTCCGCGCGGCCACCTGCTCCACCGGCGTCCCCGCCCTGCCGCCGGGCCCGCCCTACGCCTGCGACGCGCTCCACGCCTGGTCCGGGCTCGCCTTCGACCTCCCCCCGGCAGATCCCCGCCTACGCGCGCTTCACGACGGCGGCGCGGAGCCCACCGCCCCGCTCGCCAACCTCGTCGGGGCCGGCCTCGCCTGGGAGCGCTGGCCCGAGCACATGGACTTTCTCGAGCCGTCCAGCCCGATGTACGCCCAGAAGCGTGCGGAGCGGGCCCTCTACACGGAGCGGTGGGAGCGGCACGTCCCGCCCGGCTGCCGCGTGCTCGATCTCGGCGGCGGCATCGGGCGCTTCACCCAGTGGTGCCTCGACCGCGGCTGCACCGTCGAGCTGGTCGACCCCGATCTCCGCAGCCTCCGCGCCGCCGTGCGCCACGCCGTGGGCCGCCCCGGAAAGCTCGACGTCCACTGGGCCACCGGCGAGACCCTCCCCGACCTCGCTCCGGTCGACGTGGTGATCGCGGCCGAGGTCCTCTGCTACGTCGAGGACGTCGAGCGCGTGCTTGCGAACATCCGCCGCGTGCTCGTCCCGGGCGGGCCGCTGCTCTGCTCCGTAGAGGGCCGCTGGGGCTGGGCCGCGGCCTACGACGCCGCGCCCGGCACCCTCGACGCGCTCCTCGGGGACGGTGTCGTGCACGTCCCCGGCGACAAGTGGGTGCGCACCTACGACCGCGCCGATCTCGAGCGCGTCCTTGCCGCGTGGACCGTCGAGGAGCTCGTCCCCACCCACTACATCCCGTGCGGGGCGTTCGAGACGGCCGCCGGCCCCATGCCCCTCGTGGACATGATGAAGTGGGAGGAGCGCCTGCGCGCCCACCCGATGACGGCCCCCTGGAACCGCGCCTGGATGGCCGTCGCGCGCTGATTCGCGGCGGCGCGACGCGCTCCTGCCCGCGCCGGTGACGCGGCCTACCAGCGATCCGCGCCTGGAGACGCTACGGTAGGGCATGCGTGTTCTGATCGTGCAGCCGCCCAGGAAGTACTGGCCCTTCACCAGCGAGGGCGACAACTTCCTCCTCCAGCAGGCGCTCCCCGCGCTCGCAGCCCCCCTCCGGGACGCCGGGATGGACGTGCACGTCATCGACTGCATGCCGCTGCACATCGGCTGGCGCTCGCTCGCCGACGAGATCAAGCGCATTGATCCCGACGTGATCGCCTCCGGCGAGAACCACGCCCTCTATGCGAGCGAGGCCCTGCGCTTCTTCCGCATGTGCAAGGAGGTCTCGCCCCGCAGCAAGACCCTCGCCGGCGGCGGCCACTTCACCAACCTGGCGCACCGCTACTGCAACGCCACCTCCAACATCGACGCCATCTGCATCGGCGAGGGCGAGCTCACGATCGTGGAGGTCGTGAAGGAGTGGGCGGAGAAGGACCCCGACCTCTCGAAGATCGACGGCCTCGCCTACTTCGACGGCGAGAAGATGGTGCGGACGAGGCCCAGGAAGCTCATCCACAACCTCGATACGATCCCGATGCCCGCGTACGACCTGATGCCGATGCACCTGTACGGGAAGAGCCGCTACCTCTTCTCGCCCGGCGGCACGACCATCCACCACAGCCGCGGCTGCGTCAGCAAGTGCAGCTTCTGCGCGTGGTGGACGGTGATGGCGGATCGCACCTACGACTCCGACGGCAAGGCCCAGCTCTCGCCCCGCTGGCGCACCAAGAGCGTGGACCGCGTGTTCGAGGAGATCGAGGAGCTCTACCACCGCTACGGCAAGCGCTCGTACGTGTGGGTGGACGAGAGCTGGAACATCGACCCCCGCTTCAACGACGCGTTCGCCGAGCGCATGATCAAGAGCGGCATGAAGACCAAGTGGTTCGCGTTCATGCGCGCGGACTGCATCGTGCGCGACGAGAAGAAGGGCATCCTCGAGAAGCTCGTCCGCGCCGGCCTCTCCCACATCCTCATCGGCGTCGAGCGCGCGGAGGACGACACCCTCGCCCTCCTCGACAAGCGCTTCTACGCCGGCGGCGTGGCCGAGCAGGCGCTCAACATCTTCAAGACGAAGTACCCGGAGGTCTTCCTCCAGGCGACGTTCATCGTCGGCGTGAAGGACGAGTCCCACGAGTCGATGAAGAAGCAGGTCGCGCTCGCCAAGAAGATCGACGTCGACTTCCCGGCGTTCCACCCGATCACCCCCGTGCCGGGCACGCCCATCTACGACGAGGCCATCGCGAAGGGCTGGATCACCGAGGCCCAGTTCGACGACTTCGACTGGCTCACGCCCGTGCTCGACTCCAAGTACATGACCCGCGACGAGATCGCCGAGTCGCTGTACCGGATGAACAAGGAGTTCGTGAACAAGCGGTGGATGGCGAAGGGGCTCACCTCCCGCGTGCCGTACAAGCGCGACATGTACATCTGGTTCACGCTCGTGAGCGCGAAGATGGCGGTGGACGCCATCAAGCAGCGGATCAACCCGCTCAACGTGGAGCACTACCAGCAGCTCGTCACGCCCGACTGGTACGACTCGTAAGGCCAACGGGCGCCACGCCGACGTGCGCCCGTTAAGGCGCACTCGATGGCTCTCGCCTTCTTCGACCTCGACCGCACCCTCCTGTCCGTGAACGCGGGCCAGCTCTGGGTGCGCCGCGAGGTGCGCCTCGGCCACATGGGCCGCTGGCAGGCCACGAAGGCGGCCGCCTGGATCTTCGGCTACCACCTGGGGTTCTCCCGGCTGGAGAAGGTGCTGGAGGACGCCATCGGCACCCTCCGCGGCACCCCCGAGGCGGACGTGATCGCGCGGACGCGCACCTTCTACCTGGAGGAGGTCGTCGCGACGTACCGGCCGCTCGCGCGCGAGGTCGTGGAGCGCCACCGCGCCCGCGGGGACACCCTCGCGCTGCTGAGCTCCACGTCGAGCTACCTCGCAGGCCCGGTGATGGAGGAGCTCGGCATCGAGCACGCCCTCTGCAACCGCTTCGAGGTGGACGGCGCGGGCCTGTTCACCGGCAAGGCGGTCGGCTCCCTCTGCTTCGGGCCGGGCAAGCTCGGGCACGCGCAGGGCCTCGCGGAGCGCCTCGGCGAGTCCCTGGCGGACGCGACCTTCTACACCGACTCCGCCTCGGACCTCGCGGTGATGGAGGCCGTCGGCCACCCGGTCGCGGTGCACCCCGACCCGACCCTCGCGCGCATCGCGGCGAAGCGCGGGTGGCGCGTCGAGCGCTGGGGCCCGGACGCCGCGAAGAAGACGGCCCCGAAGGCCTAAGGATCGGCCCCCGCGGGCTATCCGGGCGTTGCGGGGCGGAGCCCCGCCCCAAGAAGAAGAGGGCGAACCCCCTTAGATCGCCATCCCGTAGAGGCCGTAGAGCATCATCTTCGGGTTGATCGTCTTGAGCTCGACGAGCTGGCGGCGCACCTGCTCGTAGCGCATGTAGAAGCGGCGCAATCCGTACGACTGCATCTTCACGAGCAGCTCCGGATCGTAGCCTTCGGGGTGGTAGATGAGCCGGTCGGCGTCGGGGTTGAACGTGGTGTAGTTCTCCCAGTCGTCGCGGAAGAGCGTCTTCTGCCACTGGTCTTCGAAGAGCTTGCTGCCGGGGAACGGCACGGTGATCGCGAACTTGGCGAAGTCGAGGTCGAGGTCGACCGCGAACTCGATGGTCTCGCGGGTCATCTCGGGGGTCTCGCCGGGCATGCCGATCATGAAGAGGCCGACGGTGGAGAGCCCCGCCTTCTTCGCGTTCGCGACGCCCCAGCGCACCTTCTCGGTGGTGAGGTTCTTGTTCACGTTGCCGAGGAGCATGTCGACGCCGGACTCGATGCCCATGAGCACGCGGCGGCAGCCGCCCTCGTACATCAGGCGGCAGGTCTCCTCGTCGAGGCGGTCGGCGCGGGTCTCGGAGAGCCACGAGCACTTCTGGTCGAGGCCGCGGCGGACGATCTCCTCGCAGAGCGGGCGGAGGTCCTTCACGACGAGCGGGAAGATGGGATCGACCAGGCCGATCTGCTTCACGCCGTAGCGATCGACCAGGTACTCGTACTCGTCGACAATCTTGAACGGGTCGCGACGGCGGTAGACCTTGCCGGAGTGCAGCAGCGAGCAGTAGTCGCAGCGGTAGGGGCAGCCGCGGCTGCCGGTCATCGTGAGGACGGGCTTGGCCACGTCCGCGAAGGGGAGCAGGCCGTAGCGGTGGTAGGGGAAGAGGTCCCACTCGGGGTAGGCGAGCGAGTCGAGGTCACGACGGAGCGCGCGCGTCTTGTTGCTGACGGCATCGCCGTGGACGCCGCCCGAGTAGTCCATCCAGGTGAGGCCGTCGATCTTGGAGAGGTCGGTCTGGCCGTTCTCCATCGCGGCGCACAGCTCGACGATGGTGTCCTCGCCGTCGTGATTGACAACGTAGTCGGCCGCGCCGCTACGCAGGATGTCCTTCGCAAACACGTCGGCGTGGACGCCGCCCCAGACGATCTTCGCGGACGGGCAGGCCGTGCGGATCATGCGCGCGAGCTTCTCGCAGGTGGGCGCGGAGGGCGTGAGCACGGTCATGCCCACGAGGTCCGGCGCGAAGCGCTTCACCTTTTCGATCACCTCGGAGGCGATGAGCTTCTCGGCGAACATGTCGACGGCGCGGGTGTGGTGCCCCGCGGCGACCAGCGCGCCCGCGATGTAGGCGATGCCGGTCGGCGGCATCGGCTCGAGGAGCTCGGCGAAGCGGCCGAGCTTCTGCATGTTCATCGAGGGGTTGATCAGCAGGACGCGCACGGCTGTTCCGAGGTTGAGGAGGAGCCTACCCGCACCGTGGGCCTGTTCACAAGCGCAGACTCACTCTCCGGTAACCTCGACTTGGATTTCGTTGGACTGGTTGCGCGTGTAGTCGTTCACGTGGATGATCACGATGTGCGCGTCGGCATCCTCGATCGGCCCCACGATGAACGTGAGGATGCCGTTCGCGACGATGGCGGACTCCGTCACGTCGGAGTCGGAGTCCTCCGTGCAGGTGCGGGAGCCCTCCTCGAGGAGCGCGCCGTCGCCGAGGAGCTCATAGTAGAGGCTCCCACCTGCGACGTCGTCCGGGTCGTCTTCGTAGGCGACCGCGGCCGTGACGTAGCGCTGGCCCGCCTCGTTCTCGGAGTACTCCGCGCTGCCGCTGAGGAGCACCGGCGCGTTGCCGTCTCCCTCGATGGCGGTGTCGTCGCTGGTGGCGGTGTCGGTCTCCTCGCCGGCGTAGCCGGAGGCGTAGCGGGAGCCGCCGGGCTGCCAGGGCGGCGCGACGAGGTTGGAACAGCCGACCGACAACAAGAGCAACATGGACATGGAGAGGGCCCCGGGGACGGCGCTACTATACAGCACCGCACGCCCCTCGGGCACCCCGCCCGTCACGCGCGCGGTGCGCGGATGGCCGTTCTGCCCGCGTAGCGACCGGCGCTCCCGAGCTCGCCGCCAATGCGGAGGAGCTGGTTGTACTTGGCGGTGCGATCCGTGCGGCAGAGCGAACCCGTCTTGATCTGGCCCGCGTTGGTCGCGACGGCGAGGTCGGAGATGGTCGTGTCCTCCGTCTCACCGCTGCGGTGGGAGAGGATCGCGCGGTAGCCGGCGTGCTGCGCCATCTGGATGGCGTCGAGCGTCTCGGAGAGCGTGCCGATCTGGTTGACCTTGACGAGGATCGCGTTCGCGACGCCGCTGTCGATGCCGCGCGCGAGGATCTCGGTGTTGGTGCAGAAGAGGTCGTCGCCGACGAGCTGGACCTTGCTCCCGAGCCGATCGGTGAGGAGCTTCCAGCCCTCCCAGTCGTTCTCGGCGAGGCCGTCCTCGATCGAGACCATCGGGAAGCGCGAGACGAGGCCGGCGTACCAGTCCACCACCTCGGCCGAGGTCATCTGACGGCCGCCGAAGGTGTAGGTGCCGTCCTTGTAGAGCTCGCTCGCCGCCACGTCGAGGGCGAAGAACACCTGCTCACCGAGCTTGTACCCCGACTTCTCCACCGCCTGCGTGAGGAGCGTGAGCGCCTCGTCGTTGCTGCCGAGGTTGGGGGCAAAACCGCCCTCGTCGCCGACGGAGGTGTTCAGGCCCTTGTCCTTGAGCACCTTCTTCAGCGTGTGGAAGATCTCGGTGCCGCAGCGGAGCGCCTCGGGGAACGTGTCGAACCCGGAGGGCACGATCATGAACTCCTGCACGTCGAGGTTGTTGTCGGCGTGCGCGCCGCCGTTGATGACGTTCATCAGCGGGACGGGGAGGGTGCGGGCGTTGGTGCCGCCCACGTAGCGGTAGAGCGGGAGGCCGACGGAGAGCGCGCCGGCGCGGGCCACGGCGAGCGAGGCGCCGAGGATCGCGTTGGCGCCGAGGCGGGCCTTGTTGGGCGTGCCGTCGAGATCGATGAGGAGGTTGTCGATGGCGCGCTGATCGCAGCAGTCGAGGCCCACGAGGTGGGGCGCGATCGTGTCGTTCACATGGGCGATGGCGCGGTCGACGCCCTTGCCCATCCATCGGGACTTGTCGCCGTCGCGCAGCTCGACGGCCTCGCGCTCACCGGTGGAGGCGCCCGAGGGGACCGCCGCGCGGCCGACGACGCCCTCCGTCGTGACCACCTCGACCTCGACGGTGGGGTTGCCTCGGGAGTCGAGGATCATACGGC
Source organism: uncultured Pseudomonadota bacterium (assembly GCA_903959175.1). GTDB lineage: Bacteria > Myxococcota_A > UBA796 > UBA796 > SXON01 > CAJBVW01. Next base: position 3,397 of record CAJBVW010000040.1, on the reverse strand, counting down.
CTTGAACTTCCTGAATCAGCGACATGGCGTTCTCTCGGGATGGAGCTTCGGGGGAGGCGGGATATCGCGACGCACCCTGGGGGGCAATGAACCGCACGCCCTCCTCGTGCGTGTAGGAGCAGCACGCGGGCCTCCTCCGTTTCGCGGGCGGGCGGGGCACCTCGGGCACCCGGGTGGATCCCGGCCGTCTCCTGCGATACTTTGCGCCGCTTTCGAGGACCTCCGAAGATGCACCAGCTCCTCCTGCTCGCCGCCTTCGGCGCCTCCGCGGCCCACGCCGCCGCAGTCAAGCCGACCGGAGAAGCGGTGGTGCCGCGCGTCGTCGAGGTGCCGCTGTACGGCGGGCTCGTCGGCACGGACCCCTTCGACTACGTCGAGGCCACCGTCGGCGACCAGAAGCTGTTCCTGCGCCTCGCCACCGGGCACCGCGAGCTCAAGCTCTCCGAAGCCGCCGTCGCGCGGCTCGGGCTCAAGGCGAGCGGCGGAGAGGGCAAGAAGTCGGTCAAGGTCGCGACGATCGCCCTCGGTGACGCCCAGTTGACCCGCGTGAAGGCCTCCATCACCGCGGTCGCGGGCAGCGGCCCCTTCGCGGTGGACGGCGAGCTCGGCCTCCCCGGCTTCCAGGACCTCGCCTTCGCCATCGTCCCCTCCGCGGGCGTGCTCCGGCTCGCCCAGGGCGCGGACGGCGCCACGCTCATCTCGGGGATCGGCGCGGCGCCCGTCGCGCTCTCCCGTTCGCTCGAGGACGAGAAGGTCACGATCGCGCACACGGAGACCGAGCTCAAGGGCGCGACCTACCTCGTGCCGGTGACGTGGTCGGGCGTCGAGGTCCGCGCGACCCTCAAGATCGAGGAGCCTTCGTCGTGGCTGGCCCGCGAGGTCGAGGGCGTGGACTGGTACTCCGTCCCGAAGAGCAGCAAGAAGCCCGTCACCCTCCCCGCCGCGCCCGGCGTCCAGGTCGGCGAGGTGCGCCACGAGTGGCGCGCGGTCGAGCTCGGCGGCGCCGCCCTCTCCACGCCCGTCGAGCGCCGCGGTCAGGGCCCGATCTGGACCTACGCCGTGAACGGCGCCGTCGGTCAGGACGTGCTGGGCGGCATGGACCTCGCGGTGGACCCCACCTCCGGCACCTTCGCCCTGAAGGCAGGCGCCGGGAAGAAGGCCGACTACGCGCCCACCTACGAGGCCGCGCTCCGGAAGGCCCTCGAGGCCGTCCCCGGTGAAGACGGCGTTGCCCCCACCGAAGAGCAGAAGGCGGCCGCCCGCACCGGCGGCGTCGGCGCCCTCGGCGACTTCCTCGAGGGTACCGGCCGCTTCGACGAGGCGATCGCGCTCCGCAAGGAGCTCACCGTCGCCAAGCCCGACGAGTGCGCCGGGTGGACCGCCCTCGGCTCCACCCTCGTGGCCGCCGGGCGCCCCGCCGAAGCCATCGAGCCCCTCACCCGCGCCAGCTCGCTCTACCAGCCCTGGGCGCAGCTCACGCTCGACGAGCGCACCGAGGTGGCGGAGAAGAAGGCCGCTGCCGAGAAGAAGGAGCAGCCCTGGACCGGGCAGGCTCCGCAGACCCACGCCTGCCACGTCGCCCCCGGGCTGCTCGCCATCGCGCAGCTCCAGGCGAAGAACGGCGCCGCCGTGTCGATGCTGTACCCCTCGCAGCTCGACCTCGACGCCACCCTGCCCCTCGCGGCGGGCACGGTCGCCCTCCTCAAGGGGGACTTCACCGCCGCGCAGGCCGCGTACCTCCAGGCCCTCAAGCTCGGGAACGGCAACGGCGACGATGCCCGCGTCGGCCTCTACCTCGCGCTCGCCTCGAAGGACTTCCCGGCGGCGCGCACGCAGCTCGAGCGCCTCCGCCTCCAGTACGACGGCCACACCGACCCGATGCTGGTCCGCCTCTACACCGAGGGGATCCGCCAGTCGCAGGGCGCGGCCGGCGTGACCGCCGCGCTCGACGCGCTGCTCGCGGCCGACCCCGGTGACGCCGTGCTCCTCGCGCAGCGCGGCCGCGAACGCGCCGCCACGGGCGACGCCGCGGGCGCCGCGCAGGACTGGACCGCCGCGAAGGCCCGCTTCGAGGCCGGCCTCGCGGGCACCCCGAACGACGCCACGGCCTGGGCCAACTGGTCGATCGCCCTCGCGGCGGCCGGGCAGGCGGCGGACGCGCAGAAGGCCGCCGAGACCGCCGTGAAGCTCGCGCCCGGGAACGGGACCGCGTGGCTGGCGATGGCGGATGCCTCCACCGCCTCGGGCGACGCCGCGAAGGCGAGCGAGAGCCGCGCCCGAGCCGGGCTGGTGTGGGCGAAGCACCCGGCCTACGCGCTGTTCCTCGCGCAGTAGGCGCGGCGCGCGCGTCGACCACCGTAGAAAACAAGCTTCGAAGCCTGTAGTAGATCCCCAGGGCGCGCCCGCCGCGCCCCGGCTATAGGATCCGTATGTTGGTCTCCCTGCTCGTCGGCGCCGCGCTCGCGCGGCCTCCCCAGCTCGGCCTCGCCCTCGGACCGGTGGTCGGCGGCGGCACCTCCACCCGCGGCACCTACTTCTCCGCCGCGCCCGCCACCGCGGTCTCCGTGACCTGGCACCTCGGCGCCCTGGAGTCGTGGCTCGGGGGCTCGGCCTCCCTGCTCGTGGCCGCCCAGGGGGACGACGTCGTGCCCGCCGCGCTCCTCCAGGGGGAGCTCGGCCTCGGCGTCGGCGGCACCGCCGCGGGGGGCGGGATCTATGGCGGCAACGGGCTCAGCGGCCCGATCGTGGGGCTCTACGCGCGGGCGACGCTGCCGCGGCGCGACTGGCTCGGGCGGCTCGGCCTGGAGTCGCGGCTGTTCTACGCGCGGGGCACGGACACCGCGGGGCTCGCGCTGCTGCTCCGCGTCGAGCCGGACTGGACCGGCGCGGATCGGCGTGCGCGGGCACGCGCAGAGGGGCGGGACGGGGCGGAGCCCGCTGTAAAGGCCCCCGCGGCGAGCCCGCCTCCGGAACCGGCGCCCGCCGAAGATGCGCCGAGCGCGCCGCCGGAGAGCACTCCGACGCCGACGCATCACGACGAGCCCTACTGAGCCGACGGGCGAACGCGATCAGTCTCCGCCGTCGCCCTCGGGATCCGGAGCGCCGGCGGATCCGCCACTGGGGGTGACCGAGGGCGGGCGCGCGGGCGGGGGGCGGCGGTCGACGCCACCCTTGCCGAGATCGGCGTCGGGCGTGACCATCGGACGCCGCGGCTTGTTCGCGTCGGCATCCTCGCGCTTGGGCATGCGCACGCGGGTGTCCCCTCCCCCTCCGCCGCCCATGCCGAAGAGGTCGTCCAGGCCGCCACCACCGGGCTTTGCGGAGCGGGGCGGGGGCGCTGCCTTGGGCGGGCCAAGGGCGGGCGGGCGCGGCGGCGCGGCCGCGGGCGGCGCGGGGG
>CAJBVW010000039.1 GCA_903959175.1 uncultured Pseudomonadota bacterium | reverse complement strand
GAACACGGAAGTCAAGCCTTCTTGCGCCGATGGTACTGCAGCGGCAACGCTGTGGGAGAGTAGGTAACTGCCGGTCAACCCCTTCCCACGAGAGTGGGATCACGAAGCCCCCCTCGGCGTAAGTCGAAGGGGGCTTTCGTCTGTTTTCCAGCCGCTCGGGCGCGGCTACAGGGTTCGGGGGGCGCCGCCTGCGTGCGGGAGTTGTCCGGCCGATCATGGTATCTTTCGCACCTCCTGGAGCCGTTCATGCGCAGCGCACCCCTGCTTGTCCTCCTCGCCGCGTGCCAGGACTACAACCTCCAGGGCTCAAGCGACGCGACCGGGAAGTACAACCCGCCCGACCTCGCGGTCACGGAACAGGTCGATCGCATCACCCAGGTGACGATCCCCGCGGTCGACGTGTTGTTCGTCATCGACAACTCGTGCTCGATGGAAGAGGAGCAGCGCGCGCTGCGCGACAACTTCGGCTCGTTCATGCAGTACTTCACCGGATCCGGGCTCGATTACCACGTCGGCGTGGTGAGCACGGACATGGACAACCGTCAGGAGAGCGGGAAGCTCATCCTCGATTCCACGCGAAGCAGCCGCTACATCGACAACACGTCGACCGAGGAGGAGGCCCTCACGAGCTTCCGCGACCGCGCCCTCCTCGGCGTGAACGGCAGCGGCACGGAGTCCGGGCTCGACGCCACGATGGCGGCCCTGACGACCGAACGGTACTCCACGAACGACGGCTTCTACCGCGACGAGGCCTCCCTCTCCATCGTGGTGATCTCGGACGAGCCCGACCAGAGCGACGTCTCCGTCAACGAGTTCACGAGCTGGATCACCGGGCTCAAGACGGACGAAGCCTACTCCGTCACCTTCTCCGCCATCGTGGCGCCGGATCGGACCACCTGCTCCGCCGCCGAGCGCGGAACCTACTACATCGAGGTCGCGAACCAGCTCGACGGCATCATCTGGCCCATCTGTGACGAGGACTACAGCTCCGTCCTCGAGGAGCTCGGGCTCCGCGCCGCCGGCCTCAAACACGAGTTCTTCCTGTCGTTGGTGCCCGTTGAGGCCACCATCGCCGTCACGGTGGAGGACAGCGACGGCGTGGCCACGCCCTACGTGGCCGACACCGACTGGACCTACAGCCGCACGCGCAACAGCATCACCTTCACCGAGTTCACGCCGCTCCCGCTGCACGTCGTCGACATCCGCTACGAGGTGCTCGCCGCGTCCGAGGGGGCCCTGGTGACGGAGGGGGAGGGGACCGAGGACACCGCCGAGTAGGGTACCTACTCGCCGCGTTCGCGTAGCTTGCGCTCCCACCACGCGAGCCGCTCGCGGATCGTCTTTTCGGCGCCCGCGTCGACGGGCTCGTAGTACACCTTTCCGACCAGCTCGTCCGGCAGGTACTGCTGCCGCGCGATGTGGTCCGGATAGTCGTGGGGGTAGCGGTAGGCCGCGCCGTGGCCGAGCTCCTTCGCCAGCCCCGTGGGGGCGTTCCGGAGGTGGAGCGGCACCGGGAGCGCGCCGGTCGCGCGGACCTCGGCGAGCGCGGCGTTGATCGCGTTGTACGCGGCATTGCTCTTGGGTGCGGTCGCGAGGTAGGTCACCGCTTGCCCCAGGAGGAGCCTGGCCTCGGGCATGCCGATGCGGGCCGAGCCGTCCATCGCCGCGACGGCCAGCTCGAGCGCTCGGGGATCGGCGTTGCCGATGTCCTCCGCTGCGAAGATCACCATACGGCGTGCGACGAACACGGGGTCCTCGCCGCCCTCCAACATCCGCGCCATCCAGTACACCGCCGCGTTCGGGTCCGAGCCGCGCATCGACTTGATGAAGGCCGACACGACGTCGTAGTGGGCGTCTCCGTCCCGGTCGTGGAACACCGCGACACCGAGCGCGCGCAGGGCGACGAGCGTGAGTGCGCCGCGGTCCACGAGGCGCTCGAGCAGGCCGAGTGCGCGGCGGGCGTCTCCGTCCGACGCCGCGGCGATGGCGTGGAGGAGCCCCTCCTCGGCGGGGCCGCGGGCGCCGAGCTCGGTGTCGGCGAGGGCGCGCGTGAGCAGGCGGACCAGATCCTCCTTGCCGATGCGCTCGAGGATCAGGAGCTCCGTGCGCGAGCGAAGCGCGGGGATGAGGTGGAACCCTGGGTTCTCGGTGGTCGCGCCGACGAGTACGATGCGCCCGCTCTCGACGTGCGGGAGGAGGGCGTCCTGCTGGGCCTTGTTCCAGCGGTGGATCTCGTCGACGAAGATCAGCGTGCCGCGCGGGTCGAGCGGTGGGATGGCGTCGATGACCTCGCGGAGGTCCTTCGTGCCGGAGAGGACCGCGGAGAGCTGAACGAAGCGGAGGTTCGCGGCGGCGGCGAGGCACCGCGCGATCGTCGTCTTGCCCGTGCCCGGCGGGCCCCACAACACGCACGACCGGAGCCGCCCACTCTCCAGCGCGCGCCGGAACGGGGCGCCCCCGCCGACGAGGTGGTCCTGACCGAGGATGTCGTCGAGGGTGCGCGGACGCATCCGATCCGCGAGCGGTGTCATGGGCTAAACGTATTCGCATGCGCGTCGCGTTGCTCTCGGACGCCCACCTCCAGGGGCCGGGCGACCCCAATCAGGCTCGGCTGCTCCGCTTCCTCGCGAAGCTCGAGGCCGATCGCGTATGCCTGCTGGGCGACATCTTCCAGCACTGGTGGCACTTCGGCGCGCAGCCCTTCCCGGCCTATGCGCCCGTGATCGAGGCGCTCCGCCGCTTCCCCCTCACGTTCGTACCGGGGAACCACGATTTTCACGCCGCACGCTACTTCGCGGACGTGCTCGGCGCGGAGGTCGCGCCGGAGGTCACCGCCGAGTGGGACGGGGTGCCCGTCCACCTCTCACACGGGGACGAGGTGGACCGGTCCTTCGGCTATCGCGCTCTCTCGGCCACCCTCCGCGGGCGCGTCTTCGCAGCGGGGATGGACCACCTCGGACCCGCGCGGGCGTGGCGCTTCCTGGCCCGGATCTCCGGGCACCCGCAAGGCACGCCGGACGCACGGTTGTGCGCCGCGCAGGTTGCCGTTGCCGCCGCGCGCGTCACGGAGGGGCACCGGCTCGTGGTGTCGGGCCACACGCACGCCCCGGGCGTCCACCCGGTGCCTGGCGGCATCTACGTCAACCTCGGCGACTGGGTGCGCTGGCACACCTGGCTGCTCGTGGATGGCGGTGAGGCGACGCTGTTCCGGCGTACGGACGACGATCGCGACACGCCGTTCACCGGCGAAGAAGCGATTCGTTAGAGCGCGACGCGCTTGAGGAGCTCGGCGTTCTCGAGGATCTCCCCGGCGCCGAGGGCGACGCACCGGAGCGGATCCTCGGCGAGCACGACGGGGAGGCCAGTCGCGTCCCGGAGGACCTCGTCGAGGTTGGTGAGGAGCGCGCCGCCGCCGGCGAGCACCACGCCCTGGTCGACGATGTCGGCCGCGAGCTCGGGCGGGGTCTGCTCGAGGGTCATCCGCACGGCCTCGATGATCTGCGCCACGCAGTCCTGGAGGGCCTCCGCGGCGTCGTCACTCGAGAACTCGAACTGGCGGGGGACGCCCGTGCCGAGGTCCCGGCCCTTGACGTGGATGGTGCGGATCTCGCGCGTCGGGGAGGCGCACCCCACGGCGAGCTTGATATCCTCCGCGGTGCGCTCGCCGATGAGGCAGTTGAAGCGGCGCTTGATGTAGCCTGAGATGGCTTCGTCCATCTGGTCGCCCGCGATGCGGAGCGACTGGCTCGTTGCGATGCCGCCGAGGCTGATGACGGCGACCTCGGTGGTGCCCCCGCCGATGTCGACGATCATGCTGCCGATGGGCTCGTTCACCGGCAGGCCTGCGCCGAGCGCGGCGGCGAGCGGTTCCGGGACGAGGAACACCTCGCGGGCGCCCGCCGATCGGGCGGACTCCTGGACGGCGCGCTTCTCGACCTCGGTGATGCCGAAGGGGATGCACACGACCATGCGCGGGTGGATGAGGGTGCGGCGACCCACCGCGGCCTCGATGAAGTAGCGGAGCATCGCCTCGGTGATGGCGAAGTCGGCGATGACGCCGTCCTTCAGCGGGCGGAGGGCGACGATGTTGCCGGGCGTACGGCCAACCATCCGCTTGGCTTCGGTGCCGACGGCGAGCACCTTCCCGACCGTCTGGCCGGGGCCTCTGATCACCGCGACGACGCTCGGCTCGTCCACGACGATGCCCCGGCCCGTGGCGTACACGAGGGTGTTCGCCGTTCCGAGGTCGATCGCGATGTCGTTGTTGAAGAAGCCGAGGGCCTGTTCGAGCACGGGTGGTTCCTGGACCTCGGCAATCTACCGTGTCGAGCTAAGGCGTGGTTGCGACCGGGTCGATCCCGGACTCGTCCTTGGTCACCAGCGGGCGCTTGATGGCATCCGCGAGCGCCTGCGCCGGGTAATCGAGGGGCTCGTCCGCCTGCTGGTAGACGTGCCGGCCACCCTTGACGGTGACCACGGCCACCTCGAACTGGTGGGGGGAGGTGTTCTTGACGTACTCGACCATGCTCACGTCCTTCCAGAACACGCGGTCGGCTTCCGTGTGATCGGCGTAGGTCGTGGTGAAGACGATGGACTCGGTCTCCTGGTCGACGGAGATCTTGGAGGTCCGGTTCTGGCCGTGGATGTAGCCGTAGACGCCCGCGGACACGAGCGCGGTGCCGACGGCGAGGAACAGCACGGTGAAGAGCGGGGACTTCTTCTTCGCCACGACCACATGGAAGTCGTGGAAGCAATGCTTGCAAAGGTGCGCGACGCCGGGCACTTCCGCGTTGCAGTTCGGGCAGATCTTGGTGCTCACGGGGATCTCCTGCGTCAGCGCCGGCTCGGGGCAGACCGCAGGCCATCTAGAGGGCGCCCGGTGCTGTGTCAAGCATGTTGACAAGGCTCTTACCGCGGTATCGGGCAGCGGCGCGCAGGTTCCCAGTGCGATACGGACGATCCACCGATGGCTTCGTTCCCGTTGTCCCCCCGCCTGCTCGCCGCGCCTCTCTGGGGGGCCCTCGTGTTGCGGGAGCGTCTTCTCGAGCGCCGCCGTCCCGTGGTCGAGCTCTACGTGGGCGGGCGCCACGTCCTCCCCGACGCTCGCGCGCTCCGCAGCATCGCGGATGCTCCCGACGTCCGCGGCCTCCACGTCCAGGTGGACGGTCTGGTCGAGGGCTGGGCGTCGCTCGCCGCGGCCCGCGAGGCCCTCCTCGCCATCCGCCAGGCCGGAAAGTTCGTCTCCTTCGAGCTAGAGCGGTGCACCAACGCCGAGCTCTACCTCGCCTCGGCCGCCGACCGGGTGTGGATCCGGCCGATGGTGCAGGTGCAGCTCTTCGGCGTCGGGGCCGCGCTCCGCTTCGCCGGGGATGCCTTCGCGCGCTTCGGTCTCCGCTTCGACATGGAGTCCGCGGGCGCCTACAAGAGCTTCGGCGAGACGTTCACGCGCTCGTTTCCGTCGGCCGAGAACCGCGAGGCGATGGCCGACATCGTCGCCGGCCTCGAAGCGGAGCTCGAAGACGCGATCGCGACCGGGCGCAAGCTCACGGCGGACGCTGTGCGCGCCGCGGTCCTCGCCAGCCCGCTCGACCCCGAGGACGCCCAGCGCATCGGCCTCATCGACGGCGCGCTCTACCCCGACGCGGTCAACACCGAGCTCGAGTCCCTCTTCGGCCGCGAGTACGCCCGCGTCCCCTTCGCCCGGTGGCACCGCGTCCACGCCGCGCGCGTCCGGCTCGAACGCTGGATGGAGGTCCGGCGCCGCGTCGCGATCGTACACATGCTCGGCGCGGTGGTGGACGGGGACGGAAACCCCGGCGCCCAGGTCATCGCCGCCCGGCCGGCGGTGCGCGCGCTCGACGCCCTCGCGGAGGACGACGACGTCGCCGCCGTCGTGCTCGACATCCGCTCCCCCGGCGGCAGCGCCACGGCGAGCGATGTGATCTGGCGCGCAGTCGAGCGCCTCGGCCGTCGTAAGCCGGTGGTCGCGGTCCTTGGGGACGTCGCGGCCAGCGGGGGCTACTACATCGCCGTCGGCGCCGCCGAGATCCTGACCGGGCCGAACACCCTCACCGGCTCCATCGGCGTGGTGGGCGGCAAGCTCGTCGTCGGCGAGGCCTTCGGCCGGCTCGGCGTCCACACCGAGCTCATCCTCGCCGCCCCCGGCGCCTCCACGTTCAGCGCCGAGACCCCCTTCGATCCCGAGCAGCGCGAGCGGTTTCGCGCCGGCCTCCAGCGCTTCTACCGGGCGTTCGTCGAGCGCGTGGCCGCCGGGCGCCGCCGCCCCTTCGACGCCGTCGAGCCCCTCGCGCGCGGCCGCGTCTGGACGGGCCGCCGCGCCGTGGAGCTGGGGCTGGCGGATCGCATCGGCACCGTGGACGACGGCATCACCCGCGCCGGCCAGCTCGCCGGGGTGAGCGTCCCCGCCTCGTTCGACGTGCGGCTCGGGCTGCCGGCCCCCCGTTGGATGCGGGTCGCGCGCGCCGTCGTGGGGCAGGTCGCGCCCGAGCTCCGCCTGCTCCCGCGCCTCTCGGAGGTCGCCCAGCTCCTCGCCGAGCACCCCGGCGTGCCGCTCGTCCTCTGGCCCTGGGACGCAGAGATCCGCTGACCGTCTGGCTCGGCGCGTCGCTGCCCCCACGCGTCGGGACGATTGGGTAGAGTGGGACGGTCGGGAGCCTCGTGTCCGCCCACCTCGCCCGCCAGCTCGGCCTCGCGCTCGTCCACATCGGGATCGCCGCGACCCTGTGGGGATGTGCGCCCGCCCCTGCCGGCCCGCCGAACATCCTCCTCGTGTCCCTCGACACCTTCCGCGCGGATCGCGTCGGCGCCCTGGGCAACCCCGACGGGCTGACCCCGAACCTCGACCGTTTTGCCGAGGACAGCGTCGTCTTCACGCACGTCTACTCGCAGGCCACGCTCACCGGCCCCTCGCACGCCAGCCTCTTCACGAGCCGGTACCCCTCGGAGATCGCGGGTACGAGCCGATCGCCGTCGATCGGCAAGGACATGTACACGCTCCCGGAGGTGCTGGGCACCTACGGCTACCAGACCGCCGCACGCGTGGCCGGCGGCGACCTCAACCCGGTCATGGGGCCCTCCCGCGGCTTCGACACCTACACCTCGTCGATCGACTTCGGCTCCCTCTGGCACACCGCGCCGCTCGCCCTCTCCTGGCTCGACCAGGTGGATCCCACGCGCCCGTTCTTCCTCTTCCTGCACGGCTACGACACCCACTCCACCTACCTCAAGCCCACCCCGTACGGCCTGCTCCACACGGGCGTCTCCACGCTGACGCCGTCGCAGCAGGCGACGTTGCACGGGACCGAGCGCGTGCTGGACGGCCGGCGGCATCCCAACTTCGACCTGCTGGAGAGCGTCGCGAAGACCACGCTCCGGCCGCGGTCGGCCGACGGCAAGGCCCGGCTGAAGCGGCTCGCGGACGGCTCCCGCAAGACGGTCCCCAAGGTCTCCTCGAAGGACCAGGAGCTGATCCGGGACGTCTACGACGGGGCCGTCTCCTACGCGGACGTGCAGTTCGGCCTCCTGATGGCGCACCTCGAGGCGCGCGGCCGGCTGAAGGACACCGTCGTCGTCGTCATGGGGGACCACGGAGAAGCCCTGGGCGAAGAAGGGCTGTTCCACCGGTGCTGTTCGCTCGGGGATCCGGTCACGCATGTGCCGCTCCTCATCCACCTGCCCGACGGCACGGGGGCCGGGCGCCGGGTGGACGGCCTGGTCGAGCTCGTCGACGTGATGCCGACGATCCTCGAGCTCGCGGGGGCGGTCGCGCCGGCGGGGATCCGCGGCATCTCGCTCGCGCCCGCCATCCGGGGAGAGCCCTTCGAGGGGCGCCGCGTCGCGATGTCGCAGGGCGGCAACGGCATGCGGATGATCTCGGCGCGGAGCGCGTCGGGGCGGCTCACCTACACCGGCGTCGAGGCCATCGCGGACGTGCTCGGGGACGTGGTGCAGGCGGCCTCGCTGCCCGGTCCCGCGTTCGAGGCGCTCGAGGGCACCGCTCCGGCCGAGCAGGCCGAGCTCCGCTCCGCGATGGTCACCTGGGTCGGCTCCCTCGCGGCCTCGCCCCTGCAGGCCGCCATCGAGCTGCCGCCGGACCTCCGCGATGCCCTTCGCGAGAAGGGCTATTGGGACGCCAAATGATCGCGCTGCTCCTCCTCGCCGCGTGCGGCCCGCGTTGGACGGAGGCCAAGGTGGTCGCGCCAACCCTCACGCGAATGGACAGCGACAAGAACGGCGCCGTCGAGAAGGGGGAGTACGACGCCGTGCTCTACCGCGGCGTGCCCTTCGAGAAGGCCGACGGGGACGGCGACGGCGTCCTCTCCGCGTCCGAGCTCCTCGCGCTCGTCAACGCCACCGATCCCGTCGAGGCGATCTCTCCCGGCGCCACCGCGCGCGCGGCACGATCGGGGCGGGACGCCGCGAACCCGAAGTCCACGCCGGGCCCGGGCGCGCGCCCCTCCGGTGGGCCGCCCGGGGGCCACGGAGGCCCGGCCGAGAAGCCGGAGAGCCAGCCGATCGACGCGCCCGCGATCCGGTCGGAGGCGCAGCTCGTGGTCAAGATGATCCTCGAGTCGCTGCGCGAGGAGATCCGGGCGAAGTCACCGAACTACCCGACGCCGACCGACGACGACCTCAAGCGGGTGGCCGGCACCGCGGACATCCGCACCGCCGAGAGCCGCGCCATGCTGCTCGACCTCGAGCACGCCTCCGACGCCGTGGGTGTGGCCTTCCCGACGAGCCTCCGCGAGGCCGCGCTCCGGGAGCGACCGGTCGTCCCGAGCTTCATTCCGGGCTCGCTCGGCGAGATCCCGGGGCCAGGGGGCGGGCCCGCCGGGCAGCGGCCGGAGGGTGGGATGCCGGGCGAAGTGGGGAGGCCAGGAGGCCCTCCCGGCGGCCCTCCTCCTACCGATCCCCGTACGCCCGCCGGTACGCCATGAGGTAGCCGAGCACGCGCCGGACGTAGCGGCGGGTCTCGGTGAAGGAGATGTCCTCGGCGAACCGATCGGCCTCGGGGGCGGTCGTGTACGTGCCCATCCAGCGCGCGACGGCGTCGCTGCCGCCGTTGTAGCCGGCGATGACGAGCGGGAGCGAGGGCTGCGTGATGCCCGTGCCGAAGCGTGTGTGGAGGAGGGTGAGCTCGAGCGTGCCGAGCCGAGCGTTGACGCCGGCGCGGTAGAGGTCGTCGGGGGCGAAGCCGGGGAGCGCGTCCTTCGCGAGGTCGACGGCGAGGGCGGGCATGAGCTGCATGAGACCGCGGGCGCCCGCGGGCGACGTGACCGAGGGATCGAGTCCGCTCTCGGCGGTCATGATCGCGTAGGGGAGGAGGGGCTCCAACCCGCGCTCCGCGGCCAGGGCCTCGACGGTGCCGGCGTGCGGGCGGGGCAGGCACGCGGCGGCGGCGGCGGCGCTCTCCCGACAGTACGGGCCCGCGAGCTTGCGCGCTCCGACGTAGTCCTCCGCGTCGATGAGGGCCCACGCCATCGGCACGGCGGTGGCGGAACCGCCGGCGGCGGCGTCCGCGACGGAGCGCGCGAGGAGCGGCCGCGCCCAGTCGGCCATCCCGCCTTGAGCCAGCTCGATCCCTGCGGCGACGCCGGGCTTCGTGAGGAAGCTCGTCGGGAGGACCGGCCGCACGGCCTCGGCCGGCTTCGGGAAGGTCACGCCGAGGCGCTGCGCGGCGAACCACGCGTAGCCGCTGTCCGGGGCGTCCTTGAGGAGGGCGCGGAGGGCAGTCGCGTCGTCCTTGGCGCGGGCCTTCCAGTACCGCGCGGCGATGCCCTGGTCGGTGCCGCCGTCGTACTTGAGGACCTCGTCGAAGCCGGTGAGCGCGGCGGGCACGTCGCCGCGGCGCCACGCGGCCCACGCGCGGAACCAGCGGGCGTCCCTGGCGAACTTCCCGTCGGGCCGGGCGTCGAGGTAGGCGCGGAAGCCGCCGCGCGCCTCTTCGAAGCGGCCGGCGTCGTAGTCCATGTAGGGGATCTTGAAGAGCGCCTCGTCTGCTTGCGACGTGCCGGGGTAGCGCTCGATCAACGCCCGGTAGCGGGTGGCGGCAGCGGGATAGTCGCCCGAACGCGCGGTGGCGAGGGCCTCGTCGAACGCGGCGCGGGCGGAGAGCGTGGAGGCGCCGGCGCGCGCGAACCAGTCGAGAGCGCGCGGGTACAGCTTCGCGTCGAAGAGCGCGTCCGCCATGTAGAGGAGCTGGGACTGCGTAGTGAAGGGCGCGGCGGCGTGGATGCCGTCGAGGAGCGGCACCGCGAGGTTCGCCTGCTTCAACGCGAGCAGCGTGCGCGCGCGCTCCATCGCGAGCCCGCGGCCGGTCTCGTCGTCGTAGGCGGGGACGGGCGCGGAGGCCCCCGCCAGCGCCTTCTCCGCGCGGGCGGACCACGCCGAGGTCGGGTTCTTCGTCCACAACGCGCGCCACGTCGCGATCGCCGCGGGGAGGTCGCCACGGGTGCGGGCCCCCTCCGCCAGCCACCAGCGAGCCTCGTCCCCGACGGGGCCGTCGAGCAGCGTTCGCAGCCCGTCGCGCGCGTCGGCGGCGCGGTTCGCGAGGACCAACGCGCGGCCCCGCAGCAGCTCGTCCTCCGGACCGGCGAGCGCGATGCCTTCGAGCGCCGTTACGGCGCCGGCGGGGTCCCCCCGGTCGAGGAGTGCCTTCGCCTTCACGAGGGCGGCGTATGGGGCTAACGGGGCGTTGAACGTGCCGAGGACCTCGAGCGCGCGCCCGTCCTGGTCGAGGTGCTCGAGGCACCGGGCCGCCGCGAGCCGCTCGATCTCGGACGAGGGGGAGGGGAGGAGGCGCACGACGCCGGAGCAGTCGCCCGAACCCATGGCGGCGCGCCACTCGGGGCCGGTCGTCGCGAACGCAGAGGAGAGGAAGAGGATGGTCAGCATCAGAAGCTCGAACCCAGGGTGGCGTAGAAGCCGTCCAGATCGCCGATGGCAATTCCGCCGCCGGTGAGCGACGCGGCGTAGCCGAGACGTGTGGTGAGGCCGATGCCGTACCCGAGGATCGTCGTGAGCCGCACCTCGGCGCCGACGCCCACGAGGGTCTGGTCGAGGGAGGCCCCCTCGGCTTCGTCGAAGGCGTTGCCTGCGTCTGCGACGACGGCGGCGGAGAGGTTGCGGACGAACACAGGGAAGGTCCCGACCCCACGGTCCACGTTCCAGAGGGGGAAGCGGTACTCCGCCGACGCGAGCCAGTACCACTCGCCCGAGTCGGACGCGGGGTAGAAGCCGCGAAGGCTGCGCCACTCGGTCGGGACGACGGTGATGCCGTTCTCGGAGAAGGTGCCGCCGAGGCGGAAGGAGCCGTACTTGAAGCGGTCGCCGAGGGAGGCGCCGCCTGCGGCCTTGAGCGCGAGGACGTGGTTCGGGACCCACGGGTTCGTCAGGTACTCCCTCCACTCCGCTGTGGCCTGCACCTGATCGAAGGGGATCTTCGCGTCGAGGTCTTCGCTCGTGTCGTCGTAGGTGTAGCTGCCGAGCCAGCGCGAGGTGACCTCGGCCGCGATCGCGATGCTGCGGGCCTTCTCGGGGGAGATGGAGAGCGCGTAGGAAGTGCCCTTGCCGTAGCGCCACCCCGCGCCGACGCTGGAGAAGAAGCCGCGCGTCGGCAGGGCGGGGATGTACGTGTCGGCCGGGAGCTCGTCCAGCGGGGAGCGGAGCGTGCCGTTGTAGTAGACGGACACTGAGGTGCGCTCGCTGAGCGGGTAGCCGACCTGGGCGTAGCCGCGCACGCGACGGTCCCAGTAGCGGAGGAGCGCGCTCTCGGTGCCGGGGAGCGTCGCACCGCCGCCCGCCGGCGCGGGGGAGAGGGCCTGCACGTCGCCGTAGGGGCTCACCGAGGTGCTCCCACCGACGCTGAAGACGGGGCGCCAGCGGTTGACGGTGAACGAGCCGCCGCCACCGAGGAAGCCGGCGTCCGTCCGGTAGGAGAGGTACCCGCTGTACGCGAAGTGCTGGAGGACGTCGTAGCCTTGGGTCGCGGCCGTCCCGAGGAGGCCGTAGCAGCCGAGGGGCTCGGTCTCGGAGCAGCGGCCCGTGCTGGTGAGGTAGCCGCCGGGGATCCAGAAGCGCGGCGGCAGCAGCGTCGGGAGCGGGTTGTAGGGAGTCGCGGATGCAGCGGGGAGAGGGGTCGTGGGGGCGGCGAGCGAAGCGGCGGGTGCGACGGCCGGTGCAGCCTCGACGGGTGCAGCCTCGACGGGTGCCCCGGCGGGCACGATCTCGGCGATGGGGGCTGGCTCGGCTGCGGCGACCGTGACGGGGGGCGTCGGCGCGTCGAGCGGCCCCGGCGGCGGCACGAGCGCGCCGTCCGGCTGCCCGGGGAAGGCCGGGAGGAGCCCAACGTCCTTCCACTTCGACGGATCGAGGTCCATCAACGCGATGCGCGTTCCGCCCGTGGTGAAGTACTGGAAGGCGAGCCGCTTGCCGTCGGGGTGCGGGGCCGGCCCGAACGCGCCGGTGAGCACGTTCGTCACCTTGAAGAGCCGCTCCGTCGCGAGCTCGAGCGCGTAGATCGACGGCACGCCCGAGCGATCCGAGGTGAAGTAGAGGTAGCGGCCGTCCGGAGACCACGCCGGGTCGCGGTCGATCGCGGTGTCGGCGGTGATTCGGCGCCAGGGCACGCCGTCCGCGGTGTAGAGCCAGAGGTCCCGGAGGCCGTCCTTCCACACGCTGAGCGCGAGGAGGCGGCCGTCCGTCGCGTAGCGGGGGGCGCCGTACTGGGTGTGGTCCGTGTTCGCCGTGAGCGGGCGGAGCTGCTGGTCGATCGTCAGCACCGCGAGCTGGGTGACCTGCGCGCCGTTCGTGACGACGAGGAGCCGCGACCCGTCTGGCGAGAAGGCCGGATCCCGCGCGCGGTCGCCGGACGTCAACATCTCGACGCCGTCCTTCTCGATGTCGTAGAGGTACACGTCCTCGTAGCTGTTGTAGAGCTTGACCGTGTGCGTCGTGCTGTAGGCAAACGCCCCGCTATCCGAGCGCCACGCGATGTTGCGCGCCGCCTTGTCCTTCACGAGGACCTTCGGCGTCTTGCCGTCGCCGTCGGTGAGCAGGATGCGCGAGCCGGTCCGCGGATCGGTGCACGACCACGCGGCGTGCGCGCCGTCCGGGCTCCAGGCGGGCGCGCCGCAGCTGTCCCCGGGCTCCGTCAGGAACGTGAAGGGGGTGAGCCCCTCCGCCTCGATGCGCGCGGCCTGGGCGCGGTAGCGCTTCTCGAACGAGGCCTTCCACTCCCGGTAGAGCGTGACGAAGCTCTCCCCGAAGACCTTCTTCGCCGGGAGGAGGTAGGGGACCGAGGCGCCGTAGCGCTTGATCCACTCGGTCCACTTCTCGTCACCCGTGCGGTCGCTGATGAACTGGATGAAGTCTTGACCGAACAGGTACCGCAGGTTCCCGCCCGGCGGGAGCACCTGGTACCCGTCCATGTTGCCGAGGGGCGGAAAGCGATCATCGAGGACAGTGGCCCGCTTCACCATGTCGACCGACGCGTTGCGGCCGCGCCCCGCGTTCGTGTGGCGCGTCTCCTGGAAGGTGGCGTAGCCCTCGACGATCCAGCCCGGCGACACCTGGTGCGTCGAGATGAGGCTGCCCATCAGCCAGCGCGCCACGCGGGGGAGACCCCGCACCGTGTCGATGTGCAGGATGTGCGACAGCTCGTGCGTGACGATCGCGGCGTTCCAGTCCTCGTACAGGCCGAGGGTGCTGTCCTCCTCCGGCGCGGTCACGAAGATGACGATGGTGTTCGCGGGGACGACGGTCGCGTAGCCGTTCGCCGAGTCCGTCCAGTCGACGAGCACCATCTGGACGGGATTCTTTGGCGCGTAGTCGATCTCGACCGTCAGCGTGTCCCAGGCGTGCTCCGCCGCGATCCCCATCTCCTCCGCGATCCGCTCCTCGCCTTCGTGGAACGTGACGACGAAGTGTTCGGTGCGCAGGGTGCGCCACGTCAGCGAGGGGTCGTAGCTCGCGGCGGCGGCCGGGGCGGTGAACCAGGACGAGAGGAGGAGCGCGGGCAGCACGCAAGGGGGCTAACCCGGACGCACCCCTCCGCATCGCCGCGGCGTGCTCCGGAGGCGAAGGTGGTTTAGGCTCGCGGCGTGTCGCGCATCACCAACGAATTCCTCGTGGGTCTCCTGGCCCTCTTCGTCGTCGCGGCAACCGTCTGGGGCGTGCTCCGCACCGACGATCGCCCGGACGGCGTGGGCGGCGGCTACGAGCTGCTCGCCAACTTCGACTCCGCCGAGGGCATCTACAAGGACACGCCCGTGCGGATCGCGGGCGTGCCGATCGGCAGCGTCGAGGCGATCGAGCTCTCCGACGGCTTCGCGCGCGCCCGCATCTCCGTGCTCGGGAACGTCCAGCTCCCGTCCGACAGCTTCGCCGGGCTCAAGGGCGAGGGCATGCTCGGCGACAAGTTCGTCCGCGTGACGCCCGGCACCGCGCGCACCTACCTCCAGGCGGGGGACCTCCTCCCGACGCGCGCCAGCGGCGCGGACCTCGACGCGGTGACGAACCAGGTCTCCGGGATCGCGGACGACGTGAAGGCGATCACCGCCGCGATGCGCGCCGTCGCCGAGGACGACGGCACCCGCGAGGAGCTCACCGTCACCATCGAGAACATCCGCGCCCTCTCCGAGGAGCTGCGTGGCATCGCCGGGGACAACCGCGCGGACCTCGCCGCCATCGCCGACAACCTCCGCCGCGTCTCCGAGAGCCTCGTGACCGTGCTCGACCGCACGAGCGCCAGCGTCGACGGCGAGATGGCCGCCATCCGCACCGCGACCGATACGCTCGACCGCGCCGCGCAGAACCTCGAGTCCATCACCGGGAAGATCGACGACGGGCAGGGCACCATCGGCCAGCTCCTCAACGACTCGACCACGATCGACTCGGTGAACGACACGCTCGCGTCCGTCAACGAGACGGTGGAGACCGTAGGTTCACTGGTGGGCAACGTCTCCCGCATCCGGACGGAAGTCTACTACCGCGGGAGCTACTTCTACGGGACCACCCCGAACGACGATGCCTTCGCCGGCAACCCCGTCTCCGGCCTCGCGCGCAACGTGGTCGGGCTCCGCCTGATGCCGCGCGAGGACTATTGGTACGTCGCGGAGCTGGTGAGCCACCCCCTCGGCTCCATCAGCTACGAGGACCGCAGCATCCCCGAGCTCGGCACCGCGTACCGCGAGTACGTCACGCGCCCCGACTACCGCTTCACGTTCCAGTTCGCGAAACGTTTCCGCGACCTCGTCGTGCGCTTCGGCGTGAAGGAGTCGAGCGGCGGCATCGGCGCGGACCTCCTCCTGTGGCGGGACCGCATCCAGCTCTCGGCGGACGTGTACGACTTCACCTACGGCTCGTGGCCGGTGATGAACGGCATCCCGAACGTCGAGCTGACCGCGCGCCTGTACCCCTGGCGCCACGTCTACCTCGAGGGCGGGATGGACAACGTGGTGCTCGGCGCGCGCTATGGCTACGTCACGGGCTTCGCCGGCGGTGGCTTCACCTTCGACGACGACGACCTCAAGTACGTGCTGGCCGCACTCCCGATCTCCCCGTAGACCGCCCGGCCCGCCGAGTGCTATGACCCCCCGGCAGTCTGGCGTCGAGCCGGACCCCCCTCGCGTCCAGGAGCTTCCCGTCCATGTCCAAGAAGAATCCTCCTGCTGATTCCGGTTTCGGTGGTTTTGAGGACGATTTCTTCAATCAGGCCGGGGACGGTTGGGGCGACGGCCCGGACCCCCGTGAGGAAGCCAAGAAGGCCGACGAGGCGAAGCGCGCCGAGGAAGCCAAGAAGGCCGATGAGGCGAAGCGCGTCGAGGAGGCTCGCCTCGTCGCCGAGGCCGCGCGTCAGGCCGAGGAGGCCCGCGTCGCCGCCGAGGCCGCGCGTCAGGCCGAGGAGGCCCGCGTCGCCGCCGAGGCCGCGCG
>CAJBVW010000038.1 GCA_903959175.1 uncultured Pseudomonadota bacterium | reverse complement strand
GGCGGAGGCGGGAGGCGCGGCGGAGGCGGCGGGGGCGGCGGGGCGGCGGGGGCGGCGGGGCGGAGGCCGGAGGCCGCGCGTTCCGCAAAAGTCTCCGCGAGGGGGGCATGACCCCCACCTATGCCCCCTCCGCGGAGACTCGGGTCGACCTATGCCTTCTCGTTGGAGACAAAACCGGGTGCCGGGGGCCCGATCGTGGGAATTCGAGCGGAGGCTGGCGCGCCACCCCAGCGAATAGCCGGCGTTTACCCGTCGCAGGGCGCGTCGTAAGCGCACTACGTTAGGAGGCTTGTCTCCAACGAAGGGGCATAGGTCTGCGCGTGTCTCCCAAAGGGGGGCATAGGTGGGGCGGGGCCCCATTCCGGCCCCCGCGGGCACCCTCTCCGCCCCCTCAGCGCCCCTCCACGGTCTCCAACGTCACCTCGATCCCCTCCGCCACGCGCAGGTCCGCCCACCCCGCGTACGCGTTGGTGCCGTAATCGCCGGTGTGGTCGGGCAGGAGCGTGGCGGCCCAGTCGGCGCCGCCCCAGCGGTACACGGCGGTGCGCGCGTCGGAGAACGGGTACGCCGTGCGCACTTCCCCGCCTTTGCCAGACACGATCTGGTGGAACACGTCGCCGTCGGGGGCGCGCAGGTCGATGCGCTGGAGGTGGTGGTCGTGGCCGGAGGCGTAGGTGCGCACGCCGCACGCGAGCAGCACGTCGAGGGCCTCCTCCGAGAGGAGCTCGCCGGCAACGCCGGTATACCGGCCGAACGTGGCCGCGGGGTGGTGGCCGAAGGCGACGCGGCGGCGACCGGGGTTCGCCGCGCAGTGGGCGCGCAGCCACGTCAGCTCGCGGGCGCGCACGGCGGGCAGCGGGTCGGCGCCGACGAGCGGGTAGGTGTCGAGGAAGAGGAGCTCGAGACCCGCGGCGTCGTAGGCCGCGAAGTAGCGGAAGGGCTGCACCCACACCGGCTCCGTCCCCGCCACCGCGCCCGGGTGCCGTGCGGAGTGGCGTACCGACGCGAGGGGGCCGGGAGACGCGTACTCGTGGTTGCCCAGCACCGCGAAGAAGGGAAGGACGAGCGCCGCGTATCGCTCGTGGAAGCGCCGCCGCATCATCGGGCCCTCGGCCCACACCGGACCGAGGAAGCCGAGGCCGTAGAAGTTGTCGCCGAGCAGCACCGCCGCGTCGCACGCCGGGCCCTCGCCGCACGCCTCGGCCACCCGCGCCACGAGCGCGCGCGCGGCGGGGTCCGCGGGGCGCGAGCCCCCGTCTCCGATCAGCGCGGCACGGAACACGCCGTCGTCACCGAACAGGTCAGTCGTGACGACGCCGCCGCCCACTGCGGGCTCCCCGGGGTGCCCCGCCCCGACGAGCTTCGGCGCACACCCCGCCGCGAGCGCACCCGCGACGACCCCACCCAGCATCCCCCACGTCCGCATCCCGCGAAGGTACCCGGTTAGGTTGCCCCCGTGTCGACGCCCCGCACCCTCGACTTCCAGGATCACCGTCGCGACCTGGGCAGCAACCGCTACATCTACGCGGTTGTGTCGCGGCGCGCGCGCGGGCTCTCCATCGGGGTGAACCTCAACCCCGACAAGGTGTGCAACTTCGACTGCCCCTATTGCCAGGTCGACCGCACGGTGCCCGGCGGCCCCGCCGCCATCGACCTCGACGTGCTCGACGCCGAGCTCTCCCGCCTCCTCGGCTGGGTGGCGGACAACACCTTGTGGGAGCACCCGCCCTTCGACACGGTCGCCCCCGCGTTACGACGCGTCGCCGACATCGCCTTCGCCGGCGACGGCGAGCCCACCACCCCCGCCGCCTTCCCCGACGCCGTGGCCCGCGTCCGCGCCACCCGCGACCGCTTCGGCCTGACCGTGCCCGTCCGCCTCCTCACCAACGCCACCATGCTCCACCGCGCGCGCGTCGTGGCCGCCCTCCCCGGCGTGGACGAGGTGTGGGGCAAGCTCGACGCCGGCACCGAGGCCTGGTACCGCCGCGTCGACGGCACGACCTTCCCCTTCGCGCGCGTGCTCGCCAACCTCGCGCAGACCGCCGCCACCCGCCCCCTCGTCATCCAGAGCATGTTCTGCTCCCTCGCCGGTGAGCGCCCGTCCGCTGCCGAATTGGACGCCTGGATCGCCCGTATCGCCGCCATCTCCGCCCAGGGCACCGTCGACCACGTCCAGATCTACACCGTGGCGCGCAAACCCGCGGACACGACGGTCGGCCCCCTCTCCCACGCCGAGTTGGAGGCCCTCGCCGAGCGCGTGCGCGCCCTGGGCGTCCGCGCCGAAGCCTACGGCGGGGTCTGATGCGGCGAGGGCAGCGTCGTGCGGGCGCGCCCCGCGCGCGCTTGCGGCCGCCCGCACGATGAAACCCCCGCCCGATTAAACTCCTGGCCTCTCCCCGAGCCCCATGCCCCTCGAACGCTACGGCACCCTCTCCCCGAACGTCGACCCCACCGCCTACGTGCACGCCAGCGCGCAGCTCCTGGGGGACGTGACCCTCGGCGCCAACGTCAGCGTGTGGCCCGGCGTGGTGCTCCGCGGCGACCAGGGCGCCATCCGCATCGGCGCCGACACCAACCTCCAGGACCTCACCTGCGCGCACGCGACCGGCGGCTTCTCCACCGTGACCGTGGGCGCGCGCGTGACGGTCGGCCACCGCGTCATCTTGCACGGCTGCACGGTCGAGGACGATTGCCTGATCGGGATGGGTAGCATCCTCCTCGACAACTGCCACATCGAGCCCTGGTGCATCATCGGCGCGGGCGCGGTGGTGCCCGTCGGGATGCGGATCCCCTCGGGGTCGCTCGTCCTCGGCATGCCGGGCAAGGTGATCCGGCCGCTCAAGGACAGCGACCGGCGCCAGATCGAGGGCGGCAAGGAGGCGTACCTCCAGCTCGCGGCGAAGTACCGGGCGGGCTAGCCCTCGCCGGGCTCGACGCCGTCGATGTCGCCGGGGTCGATGCCCTCGGCGCGGGCCTTGCGGCCGAACTCGGCGCGGGTCTCGGAGTGGACCCACCGGTCGTAGAACTCGGTGCGCGCGGCGTCGGAGAGGTCGGCGCCGACGAGCGCGCGGCGGCGCTCGGTCACGGTGCGGAGCAGGATCGCGGCGGAGACCGACACGTTGAGCGAGCCGGTGAGGCCCACCATGGGGATCATCACCGCGCCGTCGCAGAGCGCGCGGGCCTCGTCGGAGACGCCGCGCACCTCACTGCCGAAGACGAGCGCGACGGGGCCGTCCACCGGGACGGTCTCGGGCGTGAGGGCGCCGGGGAGGAGGTCCGCCACGTAGATCTTGAAGCCGCGGGCCTTCAGATCCATCAGCGACTCGGTCGTGGTGTCGAAGCGGCGGCGGTGCACCCAGCGCTCGGCGCCGCGGGCGGCCCCGGGGCTCGGGCGGAAGCCGGCGGTGACGAGGTGGACCTCGTGCACGCCGAAGGCCTCGCAGGTGCGGAGGATGGCGCTCGCGTTGTGGCGGCGCCGCACGCTCTCGGCGACGGCGACCACGGAGCCGAGGCGCCGCGAGAGCATCGCTTCGACGCGGGCGCGCCGACCGGGAGTGATGGGGGAGACGGGCTCGTTGTCATTCACGCGCGCCCCCTATCCGATCGCCGCCGATCCGCGGCGCCCGGCGTTCGCCCGCGCCGCCCGTCCGGCCCGCCGCCGGGATAACCCCGCCCGATGGACCTCACCGGCAAGCAGAAGCGCCACCTCCGTGGCCTCGGCCACTCCCTCTCCCCCGTCGTCGCCCTCGGCAAGGAGGGCATGACCGAGTCCGTCCTCCGCAAGGCGCGCCTCGAGCTCGAGAACCACGAGCTCATCAAGGTCAAGGTGGGGGACGGCTGCCTCGACCCCACCAAGGAGGTCGCCGTGTGGCTCGCCACCGACCTCGGCGCCGCCGTGGCCCAGGTGATCGGCCACACCGTGCTGCTGTACAAGCGCCGCCGGAAGGACCCGCAGATCGTCCTGCCGAAGGCCGACAAGCCCGTGAAGGCCGAGAAGGCCCCGGCGCCGACCGAGGGGTAGGCGCCCGACCTGACGGTTGGACGTCGCTCGCCGCCGGGGTGACCCGCCCACGGAGTCCGCGACCCCAACCGCCACGCGCACGCCGGAGGGGCACGGCGAGCCCTCAGCTCGCGTGTGTCAACTCGCCGCGGCGGGCTCTCCATCCGGCGAGCCCTTGAGCACATGCAAGCCGACACGCTCGCCCTCGCACCGCAGGGTGAGCTCGGCCGCGACCCGCGTGCGCGGGTAGTGGATGTCGCAGCGGCGCCCCACCACGGTGGACGGAAGCGAGAGGAACGAGGGCTGCGGGAGCAGCGCCTTGATGTTGCCGCCCACGATGTTGGCGATCTCCGCCACGGCGTCCGTGATCTCGGCGATGCTCACCTCGTCGGGCTGCATCTCGAACATCGCCGAGGCGAGGTGCCGGCCGAGCTCGCCCTCGCAGTACACCTGCACGACGCCCTCCCAGG
Source organism: uncultured Pseudomonadota bacterium (assembly GCA_903959175.1). Classification (GTDB taxonomy): domain Bacteria; phylum Myxococcota_A; class UBA796; order UBA796; family SXON01; genus CAJBVW01. Next base: position 6,035 of record CAJBVW010000038.1, on the reverse strand, counting down.
CGCCCGAGATGTTGATGCACCCGGTGATGCCTTGGCCTTCGGGGCCGGGATCCGGCAGGTCCTCGAGGGAGCGGGAGAGGACGGTCTCCCAGACGTCACTGGCGATCTGCTTCAGGACTTCTTCAGTAGGATCCACGTTGTACCTCAGGCCTTGAGTTGGAAGTAATGGGTCGTTCCGGAGCGCACGCACTCGAAGCCCGAGTCCGGGTCGCGGATGGTGTCGGCGCCGCCCAGGAACAGGTAGCCGTCCTTGCGCAGCACCGACCGCACGCGCGTCAGGATGGCGCGGCGGGTCTCCTCGTCGAAGTAGATGAGCACGTTACGGAGGAAGATCAGGTCGAACTTTGGCAGCGGCCGCCAAGGCGCGGCGAGGTTCATCTGTTGGAAGTCGAGCATGTCCCGCAGCACGGGTAGCGTCTGCCAAGCGGCGCCGCTGCGCGCGAAGTAGCGCATCAGCAGCGGGGCGGGCAGCCCGCGGTTCATCTCCGGCTGGGTGTAGGTGCCAGACCTGGCCTTCTCCACGATGGTCGTCGAAAGGTCGGTGCCGAGGATGCGCAGGTCCCAACCGGCGGTGGCGCTCCGGTGGTGCTCGAGCAGCGTCATGCCGAGGCTGCACGCCTCCTGGCCCGTGGACGACGCCGCGGACCAGATGCGCAGGCTCCGCTCGGACGCGCGGCGCTGGAGGAGGTCGGGGAAGACCTTCGTGCGCAGCAGCTCGAAGGGGCCGAGGTCGCGGAAGAAGCTGGTCTCGTTGGTGGTCATCGTCTCGACGACCTTGCGCCGGAGCGTGGGGTCGTTGTCCCTCTGGAGGCGGCGCGCGAGGGCGCTCACGTCGGCGATGCCTTGGGATTGGGCGACGGCGGCGAGCCGGGCTTCGAGCAGGTAGGAGTGGTCCTCCCCCAACACGATGGCCGAGTCTCGATAGACCATCGTCCGGAGGAACTGGAACTCGGGGGCGGAGAGGCTCATCCGGATCTCTCCACGGAGGCGGGGCGGAGGGGGCCCCCGAGCGCGGGGGGGCGCGCCGCTCGGGGTTGGGAACGCATGACACGGAGCACGATCTCGGAGGCGAGGTCGGCGAGGGGGAGGACGCGGGCGGCGAGGCCTGCCTTGGCGATGGCGCCGGGCATGCCCCAGATGACACTGGAGGCCTCGTCCTGCACGAGGATGTCGGCGCCGGCGCTCCGCATGAGGCGGGCCCCGACGAGCCCGTCCTGCCCCATGCCGGTGAGCACGACGCCAAGGGCGCGCGCGCCGCAGGCCTCCGCCACGCTGCGGAACAGCACGTCCACGGCGGGGCGACACGAGTTCTCCGGCGGGCCGACGTGGGTGACGAGGTTGTAGCCCTGCTCGAAGCGCTTGACCACGAGGTGGCGCTCGGCCGGCGCCACCCACCCCTGTCCGCCGACGGGGGCGGCCCCCGAGAAGGCCTCCTTGAAGGGGAAGCCGCACTGGCGCGTGAGGCGCTCGGCGAAGGGGGCGGTGAAGCCGGCGGGCATGTGTTGGACGATGATGATCGGCACCGGGAGGGACCCCACGGCCGCGAGCAGCAGGGGGAGCGCCACCGGTCCGCCGGTGGACGCCCCGATCACCACCATGTCCAGGGCGACGACGCCCATCTACGCCGCCGCCAGGCCGATCAGGGCGAGCTTGCCGCGGAGCGCCGCGCCGTCGAAGGGCTTCATGAGGTACTCGTCGGCGCCGGCCTCGAGGGCGCGGCCCATGAACTCGAGCTCGGTCTCGGTGGTGATCATGACGACGCGCATCGCGCTGTACCGGGGCTGGGCGCGCACCGCCTGGAGGAGGTCGAAGCCGTTCATCTCGGGCATGTTCCAATCGAGCAGGGCGACGGAGGGGACCTCTGCGGAGGCGTCGAGCACGGCGAGGGCGGCGACGCCGTCTCCCGCTTCGAGGACGGCGTACCCCTCGGCTGCCACGATCTTCTTGACGATGGACCGCATGGCGCGGGAGTCGTCGACGACGAGAGCCAACATGGTGAACTCCTTTGGATCCGCGTTCAGAAGCGGAATTGGGACACGATGCCCTGAAGGTTGGCGGCGAGGGCCACGAGGTCGGACGCGGCGAGGCGCGTCGACGCGGCGCTGGCGGTGGTGCGGGACGCCGTCTCGGAGACGGTGCTGATGCTGGACGCGATGTGGGCGCTGCCGCGGGCGGCCTCGGCGACGTTGCGCGCGATCTCGTTGGCGGTCGCGGTCTGCTCCTCGACGGCGCTGGCGATCGTGCTCTGGAGGTCGTGGATCTGGTGGATCGTGGAGCTGATCTGCTGGATCGCCTCGACCGCCACGCGCGCGTCCGCCTGGATGGCCTCGACCTTCTTGCTGATGTCCTCGGTCGCCTTGGCGGTCTCCCTGGCGAGCTCCTTCACCTCGTTGGCGACGACGGCGAAGCCCTTGCCCGCCTCGCCGGCGCGCGCCGCCTCGATCGTGGCGTTGAGCGCGAGGAGGTTGGTCTGCTGGGCGATGGAGGTGATGACCTTGACCACCTTGCCGATCTCGGCGCTGCTGTCACCGAGGCGCGACACCGTACGGTTGGTCATCTCCGCGGCCTGCACCGCCGACGTGGCGACGCCGGAGGCCTCGCTCGCGCTCTTGGCGACCTCGCGCATCGCGACGCTCATCTCCTCGATGCCGGTGGCGACCGTCTGCACGTTCTCGCTCACCTGCTCTGCGGCGGCCGAGGCCGCGTGGACCTGCGCCGCAGTGGAGTCGGCGTCCGCCGCCATCCCGTCGCTCACGGCGGTGAGGGAGGAGGAGGACGCGGAGAGCGACTGGGCGCCGCGCGAGATCGACCCGAACGCGGCCCCGACGCCCTCGGCCGAGTGGTTGAAGGCATCCGCCATCGCGACCATCTCCGCCGCGCCCTCGACCCGCATCCGGTGGGTGGTGTCACGGTTGGCGAGCGCGCCGAGGCCGTTCACCGCGGTGTGGATCGGACCGACGATGCTCCGCGTCACGGCGACGGCGGCGATGCCGAGGGCCACGAAGCCCGCGAGGCTGATGCCGCGCATGAGCCACGCGCCGCGCTCCAGAGTGAGGGTGGTCTCGGCGGCGGCTTCGTGCTGGTAGGTGACGATGAGCTCGCCGAGCTGCCCCATCGCGCCCTCCAGGGCGGTGAAGCTCTCCTGGAAGCCGGCGAACGACGCCTTCGCCGCGGCCCGGTCCTCGCCCGCGAGGGTCAACACCTGGTTCGCGGCGAGGAAGTAGGCTGCGGCGAGCGGACGGGCCTCCTGGAGGCTGGCGGCCACGTCGGGGCCGAGGTCCGCGCTGCCGACCTCGAGGAGGTCCGCCTCGAATTGGCTGGAGTGGGCGGCGAGGTCCTGCCGGGCAGCGGCGAGCTCCGCGGCGCCGGAGGCCGTCATCCCGATCAACACGTCCGATCGCACGGCGTCGTGCATCATGTCCGCGCGCATCTCCGCGGCGAGGATCGAGGTCGCCTCCGTCGAGGCGTGGATGGCGGCCGCGAGCTCGGCGTTGGCTGCCCATGCGGCGAGCGCGACGCCGCCCATGCTCCCCGTGGCGATGCCGATGAGCAGGAACAGGCGCGTGCGGATGGCGAGGCCCGTGCGGCGCGCGGGGGTGGCGGCCCCGGCGTGGAGGGAGACGGGGCTGGCGAGGTCGAGGGAATTCATGAGCATGAGGCGAGTCCTTGGCCGGGGGCGGCAGGCTGACGGGCAAATCGGTTTGGGTGGGGGAGGGCAGGCGCCGTCAGGCGCGCCCGTCCAGGCGCACGGCGCGGTCGACGTCCAGGGCCAACAGGAGGCCCGCGGGCACCTTGAAGATGCCGGTGGCGAACTCACGGATGGGGCCGCGCAGCGTCTCGGGCAGCCGCTCGACCTGCTCCTGCTCGGGTTGGACCACCTCGCCGATGTCGTCGACGATGAGGCTGACCGGGCCGTCGCTGGTGCGGACGACGAGGTTCATCCGGTGCGCGCCCGGCGGCGCCTCGGGGAGGCCGAGCTGCCGACGCATGTCGATAGCCACCACGATCTCGCCGCGCAGGTTGATGAGGCCGCCGAGGACGGGCGGCGCCAGCGGCACGCGCGTGTTCCGGCTGGCGTGGAGCACCTCCTGGACGCGCATGACGTCGATGCCGAGGAGGAGCCCGTCCACGTGAAAGGTGACCAATCCGCGCTCAGCCACCGTGCACCTCCGTCATCGAGAACGCCGGGACGTTTGCGATCGAAATGTTCTTCACAACGCGGCTGCTGCGACGCCCACCGTACATGCGGCGCGACTCCCGTTCGAGCGCGCCGACGACCCAATCCATGTCGAGGACCTCGGTGACACGCCCGTTCAGGACGGCGGAGTACAACACGCCCGGCCGGGAGGATGGACGCAGGTTGACCAACCGCTCCTCGATGATGTCGTGCATGCTGTCGACGACGAGGCCGACGGTGCGGCCGTCCGCCGTGTGCACCACCACGGGCACGAGCGTGGCGTCCTCGTGCTCGCTCCGTGCGAAGCGCGGCGCGAGGCGGCGCTCGACCAGCACGCTGGAAAGCCGGATGAGCGGGAGGATCGTGCCGCGATACTGCGCGACCTCGACCGTGCCGGCGCGCTCGACGAGCGAGGCCGGGAAGATCTCGAGCCGGTCGATGTGGTCCAGCCGCATCGCGATGCGCGAATCGTCTTGGCCCGCCACGATGAGCAGGCGCACGCGGTCCACGTCCACCGCCGCCGCTGTCGCCGCCGGATCTCCCTGGAAGCGGGAGCGCCCCTCCGCGAGCAGGTTGGCGTGGTGCGCGAGCCCCATCACGTCGAGGATGAGCGCCACGCCGCCGTCGCCGAGGATGGTCGCGCCGGCGTACACACCCAGCTCCTTGAGCCCGCGCCCGAGCGGCTTGACCACGATCTCCGCGGTGTCTCCGACGCGCTCGACGAGCACGCCGAATTGGACCTCGCCGGCCTGGAGCACCACGAGGTTGAGGCCGGCCTGCGTGTCCTGCTCACCCAGGCCGAGCGTCTCGCCGAGGGAGAGGATGGGGAGCAACCGACCGCGACGCCGGTAGACGGGCGCGTTGTGGACACGCTCCATGCAGCGCGCGACGTCCTGAGGCTGGATGTGTACCAGCTCGACCAGGTTCACCTGCGGGATGGCGAAGCGGTCCCCGTTGCACCACACCATCAGCGCCGGCACGATGGCCAGCGTGAGGGGGATGCGGATGCGGATGCGCGTGCCCTCCCCGACGCGGCTGTCGAGGCCGATGGAGCCGCCCACCCGCTCGATGTTGGTCCGCACCACGTCCATCCCCACGCCGCGGCCCGACACCGAGGTGACCGCCTCCGCGGTGGAGAAGCCGGGGACGAAGATGAGGTTGAGGATGTCCCGCTCCTCCATGCGCGCGGCGGCGTCCGCCGTGAGGAGGCCACGCTCGACCGCCTTGTTGCGGACCCGGTCCACGGCGATGCCGCCCCCATCGTCCACGATCTCGACGATCACCTGCCCACTCTCGTGGAAGGCGCGGAGGGAGAGGCGGCCCTCGGCAGGCTTGCCCGCGGCGATGCGCCGCTCGGGCGACTCGATCCCGTGGTCGACGGAGTTGCGGATGATGTGGGTGAGCGGGTCCTTGATGGCATCAAGGAGGGTGCGATCCACCTCGGTCTCCTGGCCCGACACCTCCAACCGCACCTGCTTGCCGCACGCCGAACACAGGTCCCGCACGAGGCGGGGAAACTTGGCCCACACGCTCCCGATGGTGTGCATGCGGGTGCGCATCACGGCTTCCTGTAGCTCGGTCGTGATGAGGTTGAGGCGTTGGGTCGTGGCACCCAAGCCGGCCTCGCCGCTCGCGTGGGTGAACTGGAGGAGCTGATTCCGTGTCAACACCAGCTCGCCGACCAGGTTCATCAGTTGGGCGAGCAGCGCCACGTCCACGCGCACGCTCGAGTCGGCGACGGACGGCGCGGCCAGCTCGGGGTGGGCGGGCTCCGCGGGGGGCGACGCGGCGACGACGGCCGGGACGACGACGGCCGGGGCGACGACGGCCGGGGCGACGACGGCCGGGGCGACGACGG
>CAJBVW010000037.1 GCA_903959175.1 uncultured Pseudomonadota bacterium | reverse complement strand
GCCCACCCCGATCGCGACGAGGAACGCCGCCCCGACGCGCAGCGCGGTGAGCTCCACGCCCAGGAGGGGCAGGCTGATGGCGACGGCGCCAAAACCGATCTCGGGCCCCGCGACGAGGAAGGCGAAGGCGGCGGCCGCGGGCGCCCCCCGCGCCAGGAAGCGCCGGTACACCGGGAGCGATCCGCACGAGCGCACCGGCACCGGCAGCCCGACGAGCGCCCCCTGGACCGCGGCGTTCACCCGCGCGAGGAGCCCACCGCCGGCGGCAGAGCGCCCGGGGACCAGCGGCGGCGCGAAGGCGCGCAACGTGCCCGCCACGAGATAGCCGAGGAGCAACGCGGGCGCGGACGCGAGGAGCAGCGTCAGGAACGCGGGGCCGGCGCCGAGCTCGCTCGCGTAGGTCGGGGGGAGGGGATGGCCGAACGTGAGCAGCATCACGACGCCCACGCCGAGCAGGCCGCCCCAGCCCGCGGGGCGGCGCGGGAGGTCCTCGCCGACGTGGCCGAGCACGTGGAGCAACGCCCCCGCGACCGCGCACTGGGCGATGCCGAGCGCGGCCGGCGAGGCGTCGTGGAGGATGGTGTCGGCCGCGAACCAGCCGGCCACGGTGGAGGCACCCGTCGCGAAGAGGAGCGCCGCCGCGAAGCGCGCGCCGCCGCGCTGCACGCTGATGCGCCAGGTCGCGAGGCCCACCGGGAGCGTGTGGAGGACCACGGCCCACGCGAGCATGCCGCCGCCCTCGTGGTCGCCGTGCTCGTCGGGCGCGGCGAGCGCGGCGCCGTCGATGCCGGCGTGCAGCAGCAGCGCCAGGACCGCGATGGCCCCGGCCGAGCGCTCGCCGCCGGGGACACGGTGCGCCAACACACCCACCATCGCGCCGGCCCCCAGCGCGAGGAGCGCGGGCGCGCCGGCCGCCGCGAGCCCCGAGGGCAGCACGTGCACGAGCAGGATGCCGCCGACCACCACCTGAACCAGCCCGTCCGCGAAGCCCGCCGAGCGCGGACGTCGGCTCAGCGCGCGGTCCACGAACGGCGCGACGGCCATCGCGAGCAGGCAGAGGAGGAGGGGGGACATCGGCGGCGCAGCTTTCCCCGGCGCCGGGCGCCCTGCAACTACATCCGGGATGCCGTACCAACCCGCGGGCGCCTCAGTAGGGCGTGTACCGGGTGGTCAGCGGCACCAGCGCCTCGACCTGGGGCACCAGCAGCGCCTCGAGCGTGACGGCGTGGGGCGCGTCCGCCGCCCAGAGGTCCGTCGTCTCGTCGGGGTCGTTCGCGAGGTCGTAGAGCCAGCGCTCGCCGGTGTTCCAGCGGTAGATGAGCTTCCAGTCGTCCTGCACGATCGACTGCATCGGGCCGTATCGGGCGACGCTGGTGAAGGCGAGGGAGCGGTCGGGCAGCCCCTCGCCCACGGGCAGGCCCGTCACGCCGGTGGCGTCGACGTCGTAGAGCGACAGCACGCTCGGCGCGAGGTCGATGTGGGAGGTCGGCCCCTCCCAGCTCCCCGGGACGATGTTCTTCGCCCAGAAGAACGCGACGGCGTCGTTCTCCTCCGTGTTGAGGCCGTAGGCGTGGGTCTGGTCGCCGTGCTCCCAGAACTGTTCGCCGTGATCCGTCCAGAACAGCACGAGCGTGTCGTCCAGCCAGCCCTGCTCGTCGAGCGCGTCGAAGGCGTCGGTGAGCTGGTCGCTCATCCAGCGCACCTCGCCATGGTAGCGGATCAGGAGGTGCTGAAGGAGGAGGGCCTGCTCCGCCTCCGTCATGTCGGGCCACGCGGCGTCCGCCGAATAGTGGTCGTCGAAGTCGGTGAGATCGTAGTCGATCGGCGGCAGGTCCTCGAGCTCGGCGAGGTACTCCGGCGGCGGATTGTAGGCGGGGTGGGCCTCCTTCACGTGCAGGTGAAGGTACCAGCGCTCCGCCCCGATGGCCCTCGTCTCCGCGAGCCGGCCGAGGCCCACGCCGAACACGCTCTGCGTGCGGCGGTCGTCCGGGCGCTCGGAGGTGTCAAAACCGATGTCCGTGTTTCGATCGGCCGAGAACCAGCCGTTCGACGTGACGAGCATCGTCCGGAACCCCGCCGCGGAGAGCCGCCCCGCGAGCGTAGGCACGCCCTCCGGGGCCCACGCGTTGTCGGGGTCCCGCAGGTCGGGGACGTAGCCGGACTCGACATCCGTCATGCCGTAGTTGAAGCAGAGCACCGAGGGAAAAGTCCAGTTCGAGCAGCTCCGGTGGTGCTCGAGGACCACGCCCTCCGTGGCCTTCTCGTCCAGGAACGGCGCGTAGCCGGCGCCGCCGGAGCGCGTCATCAGGTCCCGCCGGAAGGTGTCCATCGACACGATCAGCAGGTTCTTCGGGACGGACCCGTAGAAGGCCGGGAAGGTGTCCGTCACCGGCAGGTCGGTCACGTCGGTTTCCTCGCCCGGAGGGTCCGTGTCGGGCGGCGCCGAGCAGGCGAGGGCGAGGACGAGGAACATGGTGCTTACGCCTCGCGGATCGCCCGGATGGCGCCCGCGCGGTCGGCCGCGCCGAACACCGCCGAGCCCGCGACGAGCACCTGGGCGCCCGCGTCCACGAAGCGGCGGGCGTTCGAGGGCTTCACGCCGCCGTCCGCCTCGACGAGGGTCTTCAGGCCGCGCTTGACGATCATCTCGCGCACGCGCTCGATCTTCGGGAAGACGCGCTCGATGAGCGACTGCCCGCCGAAGCCGGGGTTGACCGTCATCAACAGGACGAGGTCGAGCTCGTCGAGCACGTACTCCAGCACGTCCACCGAGGTGTGCGGGTTGAGCACGACGCCGGCCTTGGCGCCGGTCTGCTTGATCGCCTGGATCGAGCGGTCCAGGTGCGGGCAGGCCTCGGCGTGCACGCTAATCCAGTCGGCGCCGGCCTTGCGGAAGTCCTCCACGTAGCGGTCGGGCTCGACGATCATGAGGTGCACGTCCACCGGGAGCTTCGTGGCGCGGCGCACGGCCTCCACCACGAGGGGGCCGATCGTGATGTTCGGGACGAAGCGGCCGTCCATCACGTCGACGTGGATCCAGTCGGCGCTGGAGACCGTCTCGATGTCCGCCGCGAGGCGGCCGAAGTCGGCGGAGAGGATGCTCGGGGCGACGAGGGGGCGTTCGGTCATGGGGCGCTCCGGAGGGGGCGGTTCGGTGCGGGCTCTCTACCCCGAGCCGACGCCCGGTGTCGCCACTCGCGTTCGACCGCCGCGGCTAGCCGACCGTCTCCCCCGCCTTCACGCGGCTGCCGTGCAGGAAGTCCGCTCCGCGAACCGCCCGTTTCCCGGGAAGCTGCACCTCGACCAGCTCCAGCGCGCCCGCGCCGCACGCCACGAACGTCCCCTCGAGGAATGTGCCCGGCGCCTCCGCGTGCACGCGCTCCGGGGCCGGCCGCGCCTTGAGGATCTTCAGGGGTTCGCCGCGGAACGTCGTGACCGTGCCGGGCCACGGCGAGAGCCCGCGCACCTGGCAGTCCAGCTCCAGGGCGGAGCGCGCCCAGTCCATCGTCGCGTCCTCCTTCCGCAACATGCGCGCGAGCGTCACGTTCGCGTCGTCCTGCGGCTTCGGCGTCGGGCGCTCGGCGAGCGTGCGGAGGAGGAGCGGCGGGCCCAGCTCGGCGAGGCGCACGAACAGGTCGCCCGAGGTCTCCTCGGGGCCGATGGGCGTCTCCTCCATGAGCAGGATGTCGCCGGTGTCGAGCCCCTCCGCCATCTGCATGATGGCGACGCCGGTCGTCGCATCGCCGGCGAGCACGGACCACTGGATTGGAGCGGCACCGCGCCAGCGGGGCAGGAGCGACGCGTGCACGTTGATGCACCCGAGGCGGGGCGCCGTGAGCAGCCGCGGCGTCAGGATGCGGCCGTACGCGACCACCACCGCCACGTCGAGGTTCAGGGCCTCCAACGTCTCGGGGAGCTCGCCGGTCTTCACCTTGGCGGGCTGGAGCGTCGGGATGCCCCGCGCGCGGGCGAGCTCGATCGTGGGCGGCGACTGGAGCGTGTTCCCGCGCCCCGCGGGCTTGTCGGGCTGGGCTACGACGAGCGCGACCTCGTGCTCGCTGTCCAGCAGCGCGCGCAGGGTGGGGACGGCGAAGGCGGGGGTGCCGAAGAAGGCGATCTTCATGGGGCGGCGTCCTAATCCGGGCGGGCGGCCGCGGCGGGGGCGCCCGACCGGCTTCCGGGGCCGCTACTCGACGAGCAGCTCGTCGCGGCTGCGCACCTTGGTGCGCTTGGCGAGGTAGCGGCTCTTCTTGAGGCGGGAGACCTTGTCGAGGATGACGGTGCCCTCGAGGTGGTCCATCTCGTGCTGGATCACGATCGCGTCGTAGTCCTCGAACCAGGCCTGCTGGGACTTTCCGTGCTCGTCGAACCACTTGATGAGCACGCGCCGGGGGCGCTGCACGTCCTCGTTGAACTCGGGAACGGAGAGGCAGCCCTCCTCCCACACCATCTTCTCGCGGCTGGCCTCGACGATGACCGGGTTGATCATCGCGACGAAGCGCGGGCGGCGCGGGCGGCCGTTGCTGTCCTCCTCGCGTTTGGCGTTGCCGGGGTCAGCCACGATGATGCGGCGGAGATCGCCGACTTGCGGCGCGGCGAGGCCCACGCCGGGGGCAGCGTACATGGTCTCGGCGAGGTCGGAGATGAAGGTGCGGAGCCCGTCGTGGAACTCGTCGGGGCCGACGAGACGGCACTTGCGCGCCAGGATGGGGTTGGGCACGGTCAGAATTTCGAGGACGGCCATCCGACGGCCTTAGCCTCCCGCGCGGCGACGTTCACGTAGCCTTTCTCACGTCGCCCGCTCACCAGGACAGCTCAGCGGCCTCCCAGGCGCCGATCCCGCCGTCTCGGATGAAATTCGCGCGCCCGTCCCGCGCGGTGAAGGACTGCACGCGCGCGCTGCCCGCCTCCACGCAGCGGGCCACGCTGTCCCCCGGGGCGGCCCGGCAGAGCGCCGCGTCGCCGTCGCCCGCCACGCCCCACACCACGTCCGCGCCGTCCCACACCGGCGCCAGCCAGGGCACCGGGATGCCGCCGTCCGGGAGCGCCACCGCGTTTGACCAGGTTCGGCCGCCATCCTCGCTCGTCAGCGCCGCCACGATGCGCGCCGTCGCGTCGGCGCCGAGCACCGCCAGCCGCACCGTGTCGCCGTCCGCCGCGAGCGCGGGGTGCTCCACCCGCCCGTCCGCGCCGAGCAGCGCGTCCAGCGTGACCTCGACCGCCGTGTCGGGCACCACCGTCGTGTCGCTAATGAGCACGGGCACCACGCGGACGCGCCGGGTATAACGATAATCTGGGTCCCCGAGGCTCGTCCCCACCGCGGCGACCAGCCCGCGCGTCGTCGCGACGAGGGTGGCGTCCGTCGGGAAGATCGCGCGCGCCCAGGTGCGGTCGGTCCAGCCCGTCGCGGGGGCCCACGCCGCGATCGCCAGCCCCACACCCCCTTCCTCGCCCGCGCCCGTGCTTGCGTGCGGATTGTTGGGCCACGCCGCCCAGGTGCGCCCGTCGCGCTCCACCAGCGCCGCCTGGAAGAAGGGGCCGACCTCCTCGTCGGGAAAACCCATGTCCGTCCAGCCGTCTCCGGCCTCGGCGAGGCACCGCGCGCGCCACGGGAGAAAGCCGGCGTCCGGCTCGAGGTCGAGCTCGCGGAAGCAGGTTCGCATCCCGCCGGTCCCGTCGAGGAGCGTCGGCGCCTCCGCGGCGTAGATCCCCGGGGTCGAGATGACGGCGCCGTCCACTACGACCTCGCTCCGTGTGCTCCGCTCGGCCAACCACCGCTGGCTCGCGGTGTGCGCCCCGCTCTCCACGCGCCCGATCTCCCCCGAGCGCGCCGTCGCGGCGAGGTCGACGAAGGCCTCGGTGATGGGGAGCCCCTCTGCCCAAGGGAGGTCGACGCCCAGATACGCGGCGATCGTGGCGGTGAGATCGAGGTTGGCGACCGGGACGTCGAGCTCCTTGCCCGCGCGGGTCCGCCCGAGGAGGAACATCGGCGTCTCCCGGCAGCCGGCGCACGAATCCCCGTGGTCGTGCCAGTCGTCGTCCTCGTCGTCGTCGTAGCGGTGCCGTCCGTGGTCCGTCGTGACGACGAGCAGCAGGCTCTCGGCGTACGCCGGGTGCTCTTCGCGCAGGCGCGTCCAGAAGTCCGCGAGGAGCGCGTCGAGCGCGAGCACGCCCTCGGCGTAGGCGTCCCCCTCGCCGACGTGGCCGGCGCGGTCGGCGTCGTGGAGGTTCACGACCACGAGGCGCGGTGGGTGGGCGTCGATCAGCGCGTTCAACGCGTCGAAGACGGGGGCGTCGTCGTTGGCGGGCTCGCCGCGGTCGGGGTCGACCACGAGGTCGTACCGGGCGCCGCGGCCGAAGCCGGGGGCGAGGCTCGTCGTGACCGGCGAGAGCAATTCGGTGTTGGCGAGGAGCACCACGTCTTCTTCGGCGAGGCCCAGGCCCTCGCGCGCCGCCTCGAAGATCGTGGGGTGCTCCGGCACGTACACGCCGGGGCCCCGCGCCGCGTCGACCGGGAAGTTCGCGAAGGTCTCGGGGCGCCCGGTGACGAGCGCGGCGTGCGCGGGCGCCGTCGTCGTCGCGCCCTGGTTGAGGGCCGCGCGCACGATCGTCGCGTGGACGGCGAGCGTCTCCCACGTCTCGGCGGCGTAGGCCTCGCCGCTCATCCCGGTGAGTGCGGACGTCTCGACGCGGGAGAGCTCGTCAGCGCGGACGCCGTCGAGGATGAGCACCATCACCGAGGGGGGGAGGGGCTCGGGCTCCGGCGCGCAGCCCTTGCAGCCCGCGAGGAGGAGGAACGCGACAAGATGCACGGTCGCCACGTTGACGCCTCCGATGGCCCCTCCTACCACGCGAGCGTCGCCGTCTCCCAGGAGCCCACGCCCGCGTCGCGCACGACGGTGGCGGCGCCGTCCGCAGCGACGAAGGACTGGAGGCGCGCGGACCCCACGTCGACACAGGCGGCGTCGGCGTCCCCGGGGGTGGCGCGGCAGAGGTGCGCGGCGCCGTCCACCAGCACGCCCCACACCACCTCGGCGCCGTCCCAGGCGGGCGCAAGGTGGGGGAGGGGGGTACCGCCGTCGGGGAGCGCAACGGGAGAACTCCAGGTTCGACCGGCATCCGCGCTCGTCGCCGCCGCCACGGTGCCGCCGGCCTCGGTGAGCCCGAGCATCGCGACGCGCACACGGCTGCCCTCCGCCGCGAGGGCCGGATGTTCGACGCGGGCCCCTTCGCCGAGCAGCTCCACGAGGGAGAAGCTCGTGAGCTCCTCCATCACGGGCACGCCCTCCGTGAGCGGCACCGGCACGACGCGCACGTGGCGCGTGTAGCGGCTGTCGGGGTCCCCCATGCTCGCACCGTAGGCGACGACGAGCCCGAGGTCGGTCGCGACGATCGCCGCGTCCGTCGGGAAGATCCCCTGCGAGTTCACCGCCTCGGTCCAACCGCCTTCCGGCGTCCACCCGGCGAGCGACAGGCCGATCCGCCCGCCCGTCCCGGCCTCGCCGGCGCCACGCGGGTTGTAGGGCCACGCCGCCCACGTCGTGCCGTCGCGCTCCGCGAGCGCCGCGCGGAAGAAGGGCGCGACCTCCGGATCGGGGAAGCCCATCTCCGCCCACCCCTCCGTGGGCGACCCCGCGAGGCAGCGCGCCACCCACGGGTAGGCCCCGTCGACGGCGTCCCACGCGAGCTCGCGGAAGCACACGCGCGCGCCGTCCGCGCCCTCCACGAGGGCGGGAGCCTCCGCGGCGAACACGCCCGCGGTCGAGACGATCTCCTCGCCGACGCGCACCTCGCTCCGCTGCTCAGGGTCGTCCAACCAGCGTTGGAGCGCCACGATCGCGCTGCCCACGCGGCTCACGTCCCCCTCACGCGGCGTGGTGGTCGCCTCGGGGAAGAGCGCGGTGTCGGGCAGGCCCTCCGCCCACGGCATCGTGACGCCGAGGTGTGCGGCGATCGCGGGAGCGAGGTCGATCGCCGCGACCGTCTCGTCGAGGATCACGTCCGCCACGGCCCCGCCGCCGATCACCATCAGCGGCACCTCGCGGCAGCCGGTGCAGGCGTCGCCGTGGTTGTGCCAGCCCTGGTCCTCGTCGTGGTCGTGGCGGCCGTGGTCGGACACGACGACGAGCAGCAGGCTCTCGGCGTAGGCCGGGTGCTTCTTCTGCACCGCCTCCCAGAAGGCCGCGACCTGCTCGTCCACCGCGGTGACCCCCTCGGCGTAGGCGTCCCCGTGGCCGTAGTGGCCGGCGCGGTCGACGTCGTGGAGGTTCACCACCGCCAGGCGCGGCGGCGTCGCGTCGATGCGCTCGAGCAGCGCGGCGATGACCGGGGCGTCCTCCCCGAGCGGCACGCCCGTCTCCGGGTCGAACAGCTCCCACGTCTCCGCACCCTCGCCTGCGTCGGGATAGAGGCTATGCTCTACAGGCTCGAGGAGCTCGGTGTTGGCGAGGAGCAACACCTCTTCTTCGGGGAGGTCGAGCTGGCTGCGCGCCTCCTCGAACAGCGTTGGGAGGAGCGGCCGGTACAGGCCGGGGCCCGCCACGTCGTCCACGGGGAAGTTCGCGAAGGCGTCGACCCGGCCCGAGACGAGCGCGAGGTGGGCGGGCGCGGTGATGGTGATGCCCGTGTTGTGGGCGGCGCGGACCACGCTCGCGTCCGGGGCGAGCGTTTTCCAGGCGTTCTTCGCGTAGGCCTCGCCAGTCACGCCCGTCACCGAGGAGACGGTGGTGGACGTGAACTCGTCCGTGCGCACCCCGTCCATCACGAGGACGATCACCGAGGGCGCGCGCGCGCCCTTGTCGCCCGCGTTCCCGGTGCACCCGGCTACCAGAAAAAGGAGCCAGAGGGCCCTTCCGCCGCCGGTGTGCATCGGTCTCTCCGGGGTGTGCGCCCGCATACGCGACAGGGGCGGCCGCACACTGTAGCTTGAAGATCGGCCGCCCATCCAGTATTGGGCGCGCGCATCCATCCCCTGGGACGTGAATGTACTTCGGTCGAATCCCTCGCTTCAGCCCCAGCTTCTCTCCCGCCGAGGCTATGATCGCGGCCCGCTTCCTCGCGGTCCCCCCCGAGGACCAGCCCGCCGTGCGCGCCTTCGAGAAGGAATTCGCGTCCTACATCGGCGCGAAGCACGCGATCATGACGCCCAGCGCCCGCTACGCGTTCTACCTGCTGCTGCGGGCGATGGACATCGGCCCCGGGGACGAGGTCGTCATCCCCGGCCTGACCTACTTCGCCATCCCGTCGATGGCGGTGACCGCCGGCGTGCGCCCCGTCTTCGCGGACATCGGGCTCACCTCCCACGTGCTCGACCCCGCCGAGTTCGAGAGGGCGATCACGCCGAAGACGAAGGCCGTCGTCCCGACGCACCTCTACGGCACGCCCTGCGACATGGACGCGATCAACGCGATCGCGAAGAAGCACGGGATCAAGGTCATCGAAGACTGCGCCCAGTCCACGGGCGCCAAGTACAAGGGCACCCGCGTCGGCAACCTCGGGGACGCCGCCTACTACACCTTCGGCCTGACGAAGAACATCACGACCCTCTCGGGCGCGATGATCACCACGAACGACGACGCCGTGGCGAACTTCGTCCGCAACGAGATCGACACGTCCACCCCCGCCGACTTCAAGAAGGCGAGGAAGGAAGCGATCACCGGCGTGGCGATGATGGTCGCGACGCACCCGCTCGTCTACCCGTTCACGCTGCACCAGGCGATCCGCCTCGGCGGGCTCGTCGGGAAGGACCCCATCCACGACCGCTTCGGCGAGGCCGAGGTCCTCTACGACGAGGTGCCGAAGAGCTTCCGCTCCAACCGCCCCCGCGCGGTGCAGGCGGCGGTCGGCATGAAGCAGATCGAGCGGATCGAGGCGCTGAACGGCGCGCGCGTCCGCAACGGCCGCTACCTCGACCAGCACCTCGCCAACGTCCCCGGCCTCACCGTGCCGTCGTACCCCGAGGGCGCCGAGCCCATCTACATGAGCTTCGTGGTGCACCACCAGAAGCGCAGCCAGCTCATGCGCGCGCTCCTCAAGCGCGGCGTGGACACGACGTACGGCTACATGAACGACTGCTCGGACCACAAGTTGTTCCCGCAGTTCCGCCGCCTCTGCCCCAACGCGGCGGCGGTCAAGCGCGAGCAGGTGCACATCCCCGTGCACCCGAACCTGGACGGCAAGGACCTCACCCACATGGTCGAAGCCGTGCGCTCGGCCTGCCTCGAGATCAGCCGGTGAACAAGGGCGGCGCGCTGCTCAAGAGCGGGGTCGGCGCCGCGCGCTACCGCCTCACCGGGCACCGGATGCCGCTCTCGGTCACGCTCCTCGTGACGACGCGCTGCAACGCGCTGTGCAGCTACTGCGCGCTGCCGCTCCAGCGCCGCGCCGAGCTCGACACCCGCGAGATGATCGAGCTGGTGGACGCGATGGCCGCCGCCGGCGCCGTGCGTGTGGGCATCGGCGGGGGCGAGCCCCTCGTCCGCACCGACATCGGCGCGATCATCGACCGCTGCACGGCCCACGGCATCTGGACCACGCTGGAGACCAACGGCTACCGCTACCCGGCCCTCGCGGACGACCTGCGCGGCCTCGGCCGGCTGATGATCTCGCTCGACGGCTACGAGGCCGCCCACGACGCCAACCGGGAGCCCGGCTCGTGGAAGCAGGCGATGGCCGCCATCGTGGAGGCGACGCGCCGCGGGGTGGACGTGCACACCGTCACCACGCTCACCCGCCACAACCTCGGCGAAATCGGCGCCGTCCTCGACCTCGCCGACACCTACGGCTTCGTCGCCCAGTTCCAGACGCTCCAGCGCCGCCCCTACCTCTCCGACGCCCGCGCGGTCGACCTCGCGCCGGACGACGCCCTGCTCCGCAAGGCCCTGCGCGGCTTGCTTGAGGCGCGCCTCGCCGGTCGCCGAGTCGGGGCCACCGAGAAGTACCTCCGCTATCTCCTGGCGTGGAAGGACTTTGCGGTCACGACGTCGCTGGCCCCCCAGGAAGACCTCCACTGCCTCGCCGGGCAGCTCTACTGCGCGGTCATGCCGGACGGCACCGTCACCGCCTGCTCCTCGCTCCTCGGCGGCGGCGCGGGGCGCAACGTGCGGGACGGTGGCTTCGCGGCGGCCTTCGCGCACCTCCGCGACAATCCCTGCAGGGCCTGCACCTCGACGGCCCTCACGGAGTACAACTACCTCTACAACCTCAACGCCCCGACGCTGCTCGAGCTCGCGAAGTCCCTTCGCGCGCCGAACGACCCGGGCACCGGCGCTCCCCGCCGAGGTGTCGCATGAAGCTCCAGCTCCCCGGTTACGCCCGCATCGCCGAAGCCTTCGTCACCCGCCGCGTGCCCGTGTACGCCCACTTCGGCATCACGCACCGGTGCAACCTCACCTGCAAGATGTGCGGGATCTGGCGCTACGGGAACCGCAAGGAAGAGCTGGAGATTTCGCAGATCGAGCAGATGGCGGCCACGATGGCCCGGCTCGGCGTGGTGCAGCTCTCCATCGGCGGCGGCGAGCCCTACGCGTGCGACTACCTCGAGGAGGCCGCCAAGCGCTTCGTGGACGTGGGGCTCAACGTCCGCGTCCTCACCAACGGCGTCGGCGTGAGCGAGGAGCGCCTGAAGAAGACGGTCGACTACGGCGTCCGCAACTTCTCGATCTCGCTCGACTCGCTCTACCCGGCCCGCTTCGACTACATCTGCGAGATGGACGGCAGCTGGGACATGGCCGTCAAGTCGATGACGACCGTCGGCAAGCTCCTCGACGGCACCAACGGCATGCCGACGATCAACTGCGTCGTGTCGAACCTCAACCTCGAAGAGCTGCCCGATCTCGTCCGCTTCGCGCGGGACATCGGCTTCCACATCAGCTTCCTCCCGGTCGAGCTGCTGCCTGACCCGAAGGCCGGCGTCCGCAACTGGGAGGCCCGGTTCATCCGCTTCCGCCCGGAGATGGGGCTCAACTCGGCCGACGCGCCCGAGGTCGTCCTCGCCCGCATCGACAAGGCCTACGACACGCTCATCGAGATGAAGAACGCAGGTTGGCCCATCCTGAACTCGACGCCGTACCTCGAGGCGTCCCGGATGTACCTCAAGACCGGCCGCTTCCCCGCCGAGGGCTGCGACGCCGGCCGGCTCTACTTCAGCGTGAGCCCGAACGGTCAGTTCGCCATCTGCCACCGCACCGAGCACCAGCACAAGCACATCCTCGACCCGGGCTTCGAGGCCTACTTCAAGTCCATCGAGTTCGAGCGCAAGCGGATGCTCGAGGCCGGTAGCTGCGAGGGGTGCATGCGCGCGTGCTGGATCGACACGAGCTTCATGTTCCGCACGGTGGAGGGCTTCTTCGAGACCGCCCGCACCGTCCTCACGCACCAGATCGACAAGCCCGCCACCTGGGACGAGGCGAAGCTCTGGGCGCGTCACGAGGCGGTCGACATCGTGCCGAACTCCCACGCCGAGCCGATCGCGGTCGCGAAGTAGTCTCGGCGAGGAGGGGCGGACAGATTCTGGTCCTCCCCGGCGGTGCATCCCGGAGACGCAGCGGCTAAGGCCCCGGACGCATGACGAACGTCCTCGCCATCGCCCGTAGAGAGCTCGGGGCCTACTTCGACTCGCCGCTGGCCTACTTTGTGGTGCCCGTCTACGTCGTGCTCGTGGGCGGCTTCGCCCTCTGGTTCGACGACGTCTTCGCGGGCGGCACCGTGACCCTGCGCGGGGTCTTCTTCTGGGCCGCGGTGTTCCTGGTGCTGCTGGTGCCCGCGATCACGATGCGCCTCTTCGCGGAGGAGCGTCGCACCGGCAGCCTCGAGATCCTCGTCACCCTGCCGATCACCGAGGGCGAGCTCGTGTTGGGCAAGTACCTCGCGGCGATGGGCCTCGTGGCGGGGCGGTCTCCACGACGCTCCCGTACGCGTTCACGCTGGCGTGGCTCGGCACCCCCGCGGTGTCCGCGCCGGACGCGCCCCCCACGCTCGTGCGCCTCTTCACGGACACCGGGCTCGACTTCGGGCCCGCGCTCTGCGGCTACTTCGGGCTCCTGCTGCTCGGCAGCGCGCTTGCTGCCATCGGCACCGCCGCGTCCTCGCTCACCAGCAACCAGATCGTCGCGTTCCTCCTGGCGCTGGTCGTCGGCATGTTCCCGTACGCGATGGGCTTCTTCCTCGAGAAGGTGCCGACCGGGATCTTGCCGCTCGTGCAGTACCTCGCGTTCGAGACCCACTTCGACAACCTCGCGCGCGGGGTGATCGACACGCGGAACCTCGTGTTCTGGGCCTCGGTGGCGGCGGCGGCGCTGCACGTCGCGGTGTTCAGCCTCGAACGCCGGAGGTTGTCATGACCCCCCGGCTCAACCTCCTCGCGAACACCTGGCTCCAGCTCGGCCTCGTGATGCTGATCGTGGTGCTCGCCAACCTGTGGAGCTCCGGGCACTTCGCGCGCCTCGACGTGACGCAGGACCGCTTGCACAGCCTGGACGAGTCCTCCAAGCGCCTCGTCGCCTCGCTCGACCGGCCGATCGTCGTCAAGGCGTGGCTCTCGAAGGGCCTCTCGGCGCCGTACAACAACCACGCCCAGATCATCCGGGACAAGCTCGACGAGCTCGAGGCCTACTCCGGCGGCCGGATGCAGATCACCGTGGTGGATCCCGGCACGGACCCCGTCCTCCTCGCCGAGGCGCAGAAGTACGGCCTGACCCCGCTCGAGCAGAAGGTGACCGAGTCCAACCGCGCCGAGCTCCGGCGGATCTGGCTCGGCGCCGTGCTCCTGTACGGCGACAAGCAGGAGGTCCTCCCCGCCCTGACGGACCTCTCCAGCCTGGAGTACGAGCTCGCCTCCGCCATCCACCGCCTGAAGCAGAAGCCGAAGGACGCGCCCGTGCTGGCGTGGACGATGGGCAACGGTGAGCCCGACCTCGTGAAGCCCGAGGGGCCGCTCCGCGGGATGATGGAGCAGCTCGCCCGCAAGTTCGTGCTCCAGCCGCTGGTGCTCGGCGGCGCCGGCTCCATCCCGGAAGAGGTCGACGCGCTGCTCGTCATCGGCCCGCAGAAGCCGTTCTCGGACCGCGCCCTCTACCAGATCGACCAGTTCCTGATGCGCGGCGGCGCGGCGGCGATCTTCGTCACGCACACCCGGCCCGACCTCCGCAACATGCGCGCCACCCGCACCAGCTCCGGCATCGAGCCCCTGCTCGGGCACTACGGCGTGCAGGCCAACCGCGACATCGTGCTCGACCGCGTCGAGAACGGCGTGATGGGCTTCCCCACCCGCGTCGGCACGAAGCAGTCCGTCCGGGAGGTCAACTACGCGCTGATCCCCAAGGCGACCGACCTCTCGCGGCGCAACGTGCTGGTGTCCGGGTTGGACGGGATGTTGTTCCCGTTCACCTCCTCCGTCCAGATCGCGGACGCGCTGAACCCCGGCCTCGAGGGAGAGGTGCTCGCACGCACCTCCGCCTCCTCCGGCGCGGTGCAGGACCTCAAGACGATCGACCCCACCCAGCTCTCCGTGGTGCTCTCCAGCGAGAAGCGGGGGCCGTTCCCGGTGCTCGTCGCGCTCAAGGGGCCGCTCCGCTCCTTCTTCGAGACGCGTCCGGCCCCCCCGCCGGATCCCGACGCCCCGCTGATGACCGACAACGAGGCCCCCGAGGAGCAACCCCTCGTGATCGAGGGCGCGCCCACCCGGCTGGTCGTAGGCGGATCGGCGGACTTCGTCGCCAACAACCTCGCGTTCATGCTCAACCTCTGCGACTGGCTCGTGCAGGACGAGTCGCTCATCGGGATCCGCAGCAAGACCGCCACGCTCCCGACCCTCGCCTCCACCACCCCCGCCGAACAAGCCGGGTGGAAGGCCTTCAACCTCCTCGCGGGCCCGCTCGCGCTCCTCGCCTTCGGCGCGGGGCGGCAGGTGTGGTTCCGCCGCCGGGCGCGCCGGTCGGGGGCCGCGTCGTGACGCTCACCCGCCGCTCGCTCGCGCTCCTCGCCCTCGCGGCCCTCCTCGCGGTGCTCAACCTCTGGGGCGGTGGCGGCCCCGCCGCCGTCGAGGCCCTGCCGGTGCTCCCGGCCGCCGTGGCCGACACTGTCGCTGTCCTCCAGGTCTCCACCCCCATCGAGAAGCTCCGGATCGAGCGCGTGTCGATGGAGAAGGGCGCGCCGGGCTTCGACCGGTGGCGCATCGTGACCCCGCTCGACTTCCCGGCGGACACCGCGCAGATCCAGGCTGTGATCGCCACCTTCGCCGGCGGCCTCCCGATGGACGCCTTCGTCGACGGCGGGAACCACGAGGACTACGGCGTGGACGACCAGAACGGCCTCCTCGTCGAGCTCTTCGGGGCGGGCGCGGAGCTCCCCACGGTGTCGGTCATGGTCGGCAAGACGGCCGCCGGGCCTTCGACCTTCGTGCGCATCCCCGGCGCGGAGGCCGTGTACCGCGCCGACGTGGGCGGGCGCGCCCGCTACGCGCGGCCGGCGGGCCAGTGGCGGGACAAGGTCGCCCTCGACCTCGACCCCGACAAGGTCGTCGGGCTCACCCTCGCGCGCGCCGCGGACACCCTCACGTTCACGCGCGGGGCCTCCCCCGGCGCCGACGGGGACGGCAAGCCGCTCCCCACGCCCTGGCAGCTCGACCCCGCCGCCGCCGCGCTCCTCGGCGGCCCGGTGGACGACGAGACCCTCCGCCTCACCGTGCGCGCCCTCGCCCGCATCCGCGCCGCCGAGATCCACAACCCCGACTACGCCGCCGGCTTCGACGCCCCCGCCGCCGTCGGCACCCTCCGCATGGAGGACGGCACCACCCACGTCGTGACCCTCGGCGCGCGCGTGGCCGACGGCAACGCGTTCGTGCGCGTGGCCGGCCGCGACGAGGTGTTCCGCACCCCCGGGAACGTCGGCCGCGCGCTCACGCAGCCGCTCCAGGCCTTCCAGGACCGCCGCCTCCTCACCTTCGCCCGGGGAGACGTGTCCTCGATCGCCTACGTCGACCGCGGGCTGACCGTCGTGCTCGAGCAGTCGGAGGACGGCGCCTCCTGGGCCGTCACCCAGCCCCCCAACATGGACGCCGACCAGCAACAGGCGCTCCTCACGGTGAACACCCTCGCCGCGCTCCGCGCCACGGCCG
Organism: uncultured Pseudomonadota bacterium; assembly: GCA_903959175.1. Classification (GTDB taxonomy): domain Bacteria; phylum Myxococcota_A; class UBA796; order UBA796; family SXON01; genus CAJBVW01. The sequence goes on along the minus strand of CAJBVW010000037.1, from coordinate 775 downwards.
TCGCGCCCGACACCCGCTTCGACGCGACCGGCGCACGGTTCCAGGTGCGCTTCCGGGACGGGCGTACGGTTGCGCTCGAGCTCGGGCAGGTCGAGCCCGGGGCCGAGAACCGCGCGCTGGTGCGGGTCCGCGTCGCGGGCCAGCCCGGTGTGTACCTCCTGCGGGAGGCGGTGTTGAGCGAGCTGCGCAAGGCCTTCGGGCGAGGATGATGCAGAAGCGTCGAATGGACCGCGCGGGTGCGCGTTTCACCGCTTAGGTCGATCCCAACCCCCTCGGAGGGCCTGATGCTCCGCTTGCTGCTCCCCACCACCCTCGCGCTCCTGCTCGCGCCCGCCGTGGCGCTCGCGGCCCCCGCCGACGCGGCGGCCGTCGGGGCGGAAGCCGGCGTCGCATCGCTCTCCTCCGGCGCGCCCGACCACGCCGAGCGCTCCGGCCGCCGCAAGGCCAGCGCCTCCAAGGGCGACAGCAAGAAGGACTCCGGCGACGCCAAGAAGGACTCGGGCGGCGCCAAGACGGACTCCGGCGGCGCCTCCCGCGAGCCCACCTCCCGCGACGGTGGCTCCCGCGAGGCTCCCGCCCGCGATGCGGGCGGCGGCGACACCTCCTCCCGCGACGCGGGCAGCCGCGACTCGACCTCGCGCGACTCGACCTCGCGCGACGCCGGCTCCCGCACCCCGGCCCCCACCCCCGCGGCCCCGTACGGCGCCTCCCGCGACGCCGGCGCCTCCCGCGACGGCGCTGGCGAGCGCGACGGCGCCTCCCGCGACGCCGCTGG
>CAJBVW010000036.1 GCA_903959175.1 uncultured Pseudomonadota bacterium | reverse complement strand
CGCCGAGCGCGCGCCGGACGTGGGGCGCGAGCAGGTCACCGACCGCTTCGCTGCCCTCGCGCGTCAGGTGGTTCCTGTCCAACAGCCACTTCGACCCGTCAGGGCCGAGGTCGACCCGGAGGTTGATGAACGCCGATCCCGCGAACTCGCCCGCAAGCCGCTGCTCGAGCGCGTCGTACTGCGCCAACTGGGGCGCCACCGACGACTGCGTGAGCTCCGTCACGAACAGGATCGGCGCCTTGGCGGCCGTGGCGATGTGCCTGAGGTTCTCCTCGGCGTCCGCGAGCGGCACCGCGACCACCGGCTTCCGCACGACCGCGGGGGAGAGCAGCAGCGAGAGGCCCGACAGCGTGCGGAGCTTTGACGAGAGGGTGTCCAGGCCCGCGGCCATCGAGCGGTGCGCCGCGAGCTTCGCGGCGCGCTCCTTGCGGGTCAGCGCCGAGTCGGCGGTGAGCAGGTCGTTCACCCCGAGGTACAGGACGACGGCGTCCGGGGGCTGCTCGGCGAACAGGCGGTCCACGGCGCTGGCTGCGTCGAAGCTGTCCCGCCCGCTGTTGGCGTGGTTGATGGTTCGCACGGCTATGCCCGCTTCGCAGAGGCGGGCGTGCACCTTCGACGGGAAGAACGCAGTTGGGTCGTCCTTGAACTGGTACGCGCCGCCCGCCGAGGAGCCACCGAACGTATAGAGCACCTTTGGGGCGGCCCCGCAGCTACCCTGCCAGAAGGGCTTGAACTCGACGGAGTGGCCGGCCGTGTCGTTTGAGTTCCCCGCGAGCGTCACGGGGTCCCATGCGACGTCCAGGTACGTCGAGCGCACCGCCCCCTCCACCCCGACTGGGAGCGCCGCCAACGTGAGTAACAGCGTGTCCGTCCCCAGCCGGGGCGACCGCGATAGGTGCATCGGGACGTCCGCCCACAGCACAAGCAGCCGCCAAGCCACGGCGATCAGCAGCCCAGGGCCCCAGCCGAGCGCCCCGATGGCCGCCAAGGCCGGCACGTCGCGGAGGAGCACGCGCCCGCCCGGCAGGCCGAGTTGGACGACTCCGCGCCAGGGCAGGGCCAAGAAAAGGACACCCGGCACAGCCAAGAGCAGCCAGAGCCCGTGGAGATCCCGGCTGCCGAGGGCGGCGACCAGGGCCAGGAGCCCGGCGACGAGCGGCGCTGGGGCCCTTCTGCGGTCCTCACGCAGCGCCAGCGCCCCCGAGGTCAGCAACGCGCTGGCGGCGAGCGGGGCGAGCGCCAGCGCGAAGGCCATGATGCGCAGGTCGGAGGCGCTCGTGTGGACGAGGTATAGGCGCTCGGCCAGCCCCCGCCAGCTGGTGAACGGCGTGGACAGCACGACCGCCGGCAGCACCAGCGCCGCGAACGCGCCCACGAGCCCGGCGACGCGGGACGGTGCGCCTCGGAGGACGAGCGCGAGCGCGCCGGCCACGTTCGCGAACAAGAGCGCGATGCCGGCGCGTACGCGCACGCCCGGGTCCGGGGCGCCGAAGGACTGCTCGATGAACACGGCGCCGGCGGCGTCGGTCACGCGGATGGACTCGAGCCGTGCGGTCCCGGCCTGCGCGTGCAGCTCGAGCATGCCGACCGGGGACGGGCCGGTGGCGACCCCGTTCACGAGCGCCTTCGGACCCGTGAGGTCAAGGTGTACGGTGCGCGGGGTGCGCCACGGGGTGAACGCGGCCGTGCCGGGCAACGACCAGCCCTCGGGCGACGCCTGGAGCCGCTCCGAGACCGCTCCGTCGCCGTCGCGGATCCCCACGCCCACGACGTCGCTGTCGCGCGCCAGCGTCAGCTCCAGCGAGCCCAGCGCCCGCTGGTCGACGGGCGAGAGCGTGTCCGCGACGCCGAGCCCCCGCATCGACAGCATCAGCGCGCCGTCCACGAGGCCTGTCCCCGCGGCCAGCCCCTTGTTCGGATCCTGCTCGTCCATCCCGAAGCAGACGACCGCCCACGTGGCCGGGTCGAGCGGGACCGGGGGCCCGAGGTGCGCCCACACCACGGGCGCGAGCGCGGCCCCGAGCGCCGCTGCTGCGGCCACGGCCATCAGGTCGGTCCACCGCCCCGCTCCCTCGCCCCTCCTCTTTGAGCGGCCCGTCGCCCGTCGGCTCACTTCTCCTCCGGTCGGAAGTTGTAGCCGGTTCGCTGGAGCTCCTCTACGTACGCGGGGTCGAGCGTGAGCGTGGTGTCGGGGCCCGCGTGGGCGGCGCGGAACGTGTCCCACCGACTCTGCAGGTCGGCCGTCACATCGGGGCGCGCGCCCGCGACGTTGTGGTCTTGCGTCGGGTCCGTACTCATGTCGTACAAGCAGGTCGCGGGCTCGCCCTGCTTCCGCATGGCCCCGGGCCCGCCGCCGCAGCCACGGTCTTGCCTGAGCATCGCCCACGGAGGGGCGATCACGGCGCCGCGGGGGTGGCCGTCGTCGTGCCAGGACACCCCACCCTCGACGAGCGTGGCGGAGCGGATGCTCTGCGCCTTCCCGGTGAACAGCGGAAGCATGGAGCTCCCGTCGATGTCGGCGGGGGTGACTGCGCCGACGAGGTCCAACAGCGTCGGCAGCACGTCGACCTGGCTCGTGAGGGCCGGCACCGGGCCCCCCTTGAGTCCTGGTACGCGGATCAGCAGCGGGATGTGCACCACGCCGGCGAAGTAGGCGTCCCCGTGCAGCAGCTCGCCGTGGTCGTTGATCGACTCGCCGTGGTCGGCCAGCACCACGACGATCGTCTTGTCCAGCCGCCCGCGCTTCTCCAGCGCCGCAGCGATCACGGCGAGGTCTATGTCCATCCGCCCGACGGCCTCGGCGTAGCGCTGCTTCCACAACGCGATTCCGGGTGCGCCCGCTGCGAGGACGCCCATCTGGACCGGGTCTTGCCCGGTCAGCGCCACGACGCCGCGCTGGGCCGTGCCGCCCGCCGTGCCTGGCATCGCCTGGGTGCTCGTGTGCCGACCGCCGGCGCCCCACAGGAGGTCCGTCACCCCGGTGGTGTCGGTGGCGTCCTCTTCCAGCACGAACGGGTAGTGCGCGGTGCGGGTGTGGAACATCGCGAAGATCGGCTTCGTCTTGTCCTGGGCCGCGATCCACGCGGCCGCTGGCTTGGCCGACGCGCCGCCAGGGCCGATGTCGCCGCCGGAGGTGCGGCCGTCGGGCGTGTCGCGCGGCGGGGGGATGATCTCCATGCGCTGGAACCCGCGGTCGAGCCCGTAGTCCGGCCGGAAGCCGCTGGGGGCGTCGATCGTGAAGCCGCCTGTGGTGTAGCCGTAGTACCCGAGGATCTCGGGCAGCGTCGGCACGTCCTTCACCAGGCCTTTGTCCCAGCCCGTCACGCCCGTGCTGGAGCCGAAGCGCCCGGTGAGCAGCGCCGTGAGGCCCGCGAGCGTGAAGTTCGACGCCGCCCAGGCGTCGTCCATGCGGAACCCGCCCGCGGTCAGCGCGTCGAGCGCGGGGGTGAGTGGCTTGCCGTCGAGCGTCGACGGGGGCAAGCCGTATGCGCTCACGTGGTCGCGCCGCATCGAGCACATCGTGATGACGACGATGTCGCAGTCCGGGCACAAGGCGCCCGGCGAGACCGCCTGACTGGCGGAGGGGGCATCGGCCGTCCAGGTGCCCGAGCCGCCCTGCAACGGGGTCCGCCCGGCCGCCTGCGCGCCTGTTGGCGCCGCAGTGGCTGGGTTCGTGGGCGTTGTCGTCGGGCTCGCCGGGGGGAGCATCGCCGGGACCGCGGCGGTTTGGGGGGCGAGCATCAGCCAAACGCCCCAGAGGACGCTCCCTAAGCCGATCGCGCCGCCCACGAGGGGCCACGTCTTCGAGAGGCGACTAGCCATCATCCGATCGCCTTGCTGTCGCTCTCGTTCCCGAACCACCCCGGCCAATCGAACACCAGCGCGGAATCGCCCGCGGAGTCGTGCGCGCCGCAGGCGACGAGCCAGAGCAGGAGCATGCCGCATCCTACCACGCGGGTCCTGAGATACGATGCGTGCATGTTGCTGCTCATCGCGTGCTCCGCGGGCCCTGGCTCCGAATCCCAGACTCCGCTCGTAGAGCAAGTGGACGACGGCGTTACGCTCTCGGACGTGCAGGCGTGCTCGGCGCCGAGCCCCACGACGACCTACACCGAGGCGGGCGAGGCCTGGGGGTTCCAGGCCCCTGACAACGTGTCGCCCCGGCACGAGGAGAGCGCGAGCCTGGTGGCGGGCGACATCGACGGCGACGGTTGGGACGACCTGGTGAACGTGAATCGGGACGGCACCTCGTATTACTACCGCAACACGGGGACCTCCTTCGAGGTGACCGATCTCACGTCGGTGATCATCCCGATGATCTCCAACGTCCTGTTCGACATCGACACCGACGGCGATCTGGACCTGGTCGCGGGCGGGAACATGCCGACGACGCTTCGCAACGAGGGCGGGGTGTTCAGGCGCAACGAACCCCTGCCGCTCCTCCCGTCCACCCAGAACGGCGCGGCGGTGCTCATCCACGACCTGTCGCCCGCAGACATCGACGGCGACGGCGTGGTCGAGTTCTACCTCGCGCTGACGTACAACTTCGGTGACGAGGCGACCCAGTACACCGACCCGGTGATGAAGTGGGCCGGGGCGGACTACACCTACGACGAGTCGATCGTCCCCACCGACGTCGGGTACCGGCAGAGCCTGGACGTCGTCCTTTTCGACGTGGACGGCGACCTGGACGAGGACGCCTACGTCGCGAACGACTTTGGCATACTCTACGGCGGCAGCACGCTGTTGGTGAACCAGGGCGGGACGTTCACGAGCGCCGAGGACACCTGCTTCTGCTCGCTGTTGAAGAACGCGAAGGGCGTGGACATAGACGACTTCAACAGCGACGGCCGCCCCGACATCCTGGTGTCGGGCAACCCGTCGAATACCCTGCTCGTGCAGCTCGACGACGGGAGCTTCGTGGACGAGACAACGATCGCGAACGCCGCCGCGATCGACGAGGACGCCACCGGGTGGGGCGGCATCTTCTTGGACTTCGACAACGACGGGCAGCGGGATCTGTTCCCCGCGCAGGGGGACCGCTGGAACGAGGGCAACGACCACCCCCACTTCGACACCCCGCTCAAGCTCCTCCGGCAAGAGCAGGGCGTGTTCAGCGATGTCTCGGCCGCGATGGGCATCGCCGCGATGGGCTCGTTCCGCGCGGTGAGCGCCCTGGACTTCAACCACGACGGCGTCGAAGACCTGGTTGCCACACAGATGGACGACCGACCCATGTTCTACGTGTCCGACGGCTGCACCGAGGCCGGCTGGGTGGAGGTGGAGGCGCCGATCGGCAGCAAGGTCGTGATCGAGGCCGGCGGCCGGACCCAGACCAACTGGATCCGCACGGACGCGGGCTACCAGTCGCACCGCCCGCCCCGTGTGCACTTCGGGCTCGGGGAGGCGAAGACCATCGACCGACTCACGGTCACGCGGCTCGACGGCACCGAGCTTGGCGCGACGTGGATCGAGGCCCAGCGCCGGATCACCATCGGGGGGTAGGCGGGGAGTCACGGGGCGGCCGAATGCACCGTTTAGTGAGCGGCGAGCCCTAAGGACGGCCCTCCTGGCCGATCAGGACGCCGACGCTGTCCGAGGCCGCGCGGCCGTCCGAGTCGGTCACGTCCATCTGCAGGATCACGTTGGTGTTCTGCAGCGACTGGGTGTACTCGGACGTGAGGCCGAGGTAGCCGTACATGCCGGGGTACATGTACGCGCAGTCCGGCTCCTCGATCATCGCGACTCGGAACGCTTGGTCTGACACCAAGCTCCCGTCGGACTCGCGCGCGATGGTGTAGTGGACGGTGACGATCTGGCTCATGTGCCAGAGCCGAATGCTGCCGAGGATGTGCTCACCACCTTGGGCGCCGTGCTGCATGTACACGGTGTCCCCTTCGTCCACTGGCTCAAATTCTATGTCCCCAATGCCGATCTCCACGGTCGGCTCGTCCACGAAACAGGCGGGGTCGGCGTCCCGGCCTGGGGCGGTGTCGTTCGACGACGAGCAAGAGACGAGCGCCAGAGACAGGAGGAACATCCCTTGATCATAGCACCCCGGCGCCACGTTCGACCTGCATCCGATGGCTTGGGAGGCGCTCGGGATGACGCGGCTGACGCAGGTGGGCCGAGGCACCGCTGTAGGGCCGGCCCCTACGCGCGGAGGAAGTCGAGGATGCGCGCGAGCACCGCCGTGCGCACCTCCACCCCGTCGATGGACTCCACCGGGAAGCCGAGGGTGACCACGCGCCCGTCGCCGTCGAAGGCGACGCCCGCGACGCCGCCGCTCCCGCCGACGTACCGCAGCACCTCCGTGGCACCCCCGCTGGCGTCGAGCTGGTCGGGGTAGTCGATGACGAGGCGCGCGGGCGTGTAGAACCCGATGTCGCCGAGCCCGTCGAAGAGCCCGCCGGCCACTGGCTCCGCGGTCCATGTGGCGGCGTCGTCCCCGGCGTAGGCGGCGTGCAGCGTATCGGCGAAGAAGTCCCGCTCGGCGTCGGTGCCCTCCGCGTCGAGGTCCCAAGCGAGCTCGGCGCCGGAGACGAGGAGGCCTCGGTCTCCGGTGAGCCAGCCGGCGATCAGCGCCCGCTCGGCGTCGTCGAAGGTGGCGTGCTCGGTGGACTCCTCGCCGAGGGACCAGACGACGACATCGTAGTCGTCCAGCGAGACCGCTCCGCTGGTGAGGGCCTCGTTGGACGCGCTGTCCGTCGCGTACCCGGGCATGGCCTCGGCGGTGGTGTGGAGGAAGTCGTGACCGGCGCCGCGGGTGTTCTCCCACTGCGTGTCCCAGCGGTCGTTGGCGTCGACGAGCAGCACGCGGGACGGCGCGTCGGAGGGGGTGCCGGCGTAGACGTCGGAGGCCTCGCTCTCCGCGGCGCCGTCGAAGGCGGTGACGCGCACGTAGGCCGTCTCGTCCGCGGGCAGCCCGCGGATCACGTGGGCGGTCCCCGTGGCGAGCACCGCGTCGGCGCGGTCCCACACCCGTCCGTCGGCCGACACCCACACGCCGTAGCCCTCCGCCCCGTCGACGGCGTCCCAGGTCACGGCGAGGGTGCCGTTGCCGGTATTCCGCACGCTCCGCAGCACGGGCGCGTCCGGCCGCTCGAGGCCCCGCAGGTCGGCGGCGAGGGCCGTGACCGCGGCGTCAGCCAGACCCCGCGCGGTGGTGGAGCTGGTGACGTCGTCCTGGAGGATCGAGAAGACGTAGCGGTGTCCGTCGTAACGGTGGTGGAGCACGCCGGAGAGCGCGATGACGTTGTAGAGCGTGCCGGTCTTCGCGTACACGCGGCCCCACGTGTCGTCGCCGGTCATGCGCGAGCCGATCGTGCCGTCCACACCGGCGATCGAGAAGGTCCGCACCCACGCCTGCCCGACGGGGCGGTCCAGCATCTCGAGCAGCAGCTCGCTGGTCGAAGTGGCGGTGACGGAGTTGGAGTGCGAGAGCCCGGAGCCGTCGTAGAAGGCGACGTCGGAGGTGTCGATGGCGAGCGCGTCGAGCAGATCGAGCATGACCTCCTCGCCGCCCGCGTAGCTCCCGTCGCCGCCGAGCGACCAGCCGGCGTGGCGGGCGAGCAGGTCCGCCATCTCGTTGTGACTGTAGACGTTGATGGGGTGGCACACGACCTCGAGGGTCGGGGACGTATGTGAGGCCAATTGCACGCCCGACGGCGTGTCGAGGCTGGAGGAGACCGCCGTGTTCCCGACGGTGATGCCGCGGTCCTCGAGGGCCTCCGCGAGCACGTCGAGGCCGGCGTAGCGGTGGCCGGAGGCGTCGTAGGTGCCGACGGAGCTGCCGTCGACGAGCACCTCGCCGGTCAGCGTGAGCGTGCCGACGTCCCGCACCCCCGCGTCGTAGAGCGCGTCGGCGAGCCGCTCCGCGGCCCATTCGCTGCTGAGCAGCACGTAGGCCGACCAGGTGGCGTCGTGCTCGGAGAGCACGGTGAGGTCGGAGACGCGCCCGCTGCTGTCGGGGTCGGCGGGTGCATAGGCCGACAGCGTGAGGCGGTGGTCCTCACCCAGCGCCTCCATCGCCGCGGCCGTCGTGTAGAGCTTCGTGTTCGAGGCGGGCGTGAGCGGCGCGTCGGGATCGTACTCGTAGACGACCTCGCCGTTCTCGGCGTCCACGATGCGGATCCCGCGTCGGGTGCCCTCGAAGAGCTGGTCGAGCGTGTCGCCGAGATCGACGACGGTCGAGGTGTCGAGGAAGCCCGGCAAGGGGAGGGGCACCTCCTCCACGGGCTCGACGGGGGCGCCGGTGTCTGCGCTGTCTTCGGTGTCGCGGTCCGGCGGTGCGCGTCGGATGCTGCCGTCGTCGTCGGGCGAGGAGCAGGCGGCGAGGAGGGCGAGCGGGAGCGCGAGCATGCGCCCGGGATAGCGCGCAGGCGGGGTGCGGGCGAGGGTGTCCCGGTCACGACCCCGACGCCAGGCTCAAACGCGTCACGGCGTCGCACTTCGCAAGAGGAAGGGGGCCGCGGCGTCCCGGTCCAGCCGCGGTCGTGCGCCGCGACGTGCCGCGTCCGTTTCGTGACGCGAGCTGCCGCGCGCGACGTACGGCGCCGTCCTCGGAGCGGTTCGGCGTCGGCGTCGGCGCGCTCGGGGTCATGGTGAGCACGGCCGGGACGGCATCGCTGCGCGTCTACGCGGAACACCCGCTCCAACAGGTCGCTCCAGCTCGGGCACTCGCCCGCAAGCCGCATGCGCGGGTGCCGCGTGAGCCGCTTGGCGCGACGCGCCTTGGCCGCCTCGGGGCTCTCGGGCGGGGGGCGGGGACCACCTCGGCGCGCCACGCTGTGTTCGCGGCGAGAACCCCCGATAGATCACCTGATTTGCCCGCGGCGGGGGAGCTGTGCCGGGTGGGCGTGCGGGAGGGTGGCCGAGCTGGCGCACATGCCCCAGGCGGCGTTCGTGCAGGTGCTCGGTACACACCGGATCTCACCCGACGTGCTGGTACCGCAGGCACTATTCGACGAGGTGGTCGTGGAAGGCGCCGGTTTGCCCGGCGCGGCGGAGGTCGGCGCGGACGTGTGGATTCGCGTCGTGACGTCGACGCGGGCGATGTGGTGGCGGCGCTCCTCGGAGGCGGTCTCCACTTTGGGGAGGCACAGGCCATCGCCGTTGCCGTCGAGCTCGGCGCCGACCGACTGCTCATCGTCATCGCAGCGAAGGTGAGAGGCGACCTGTCGGCGCGCGCGCTGCACCTGTTCGCGCTGCGCGCCTCGGGGTTGTGGCTGTCGGACGGCCTGAGGGGTCATCGGCGCGCTATCGGGTGCGAGTGGAGGCGGAGGGGGTGAGGAGGCCGAGGGGGCGCTCGCCCGGATAGTGGCGCGATCATGGACTCGCGCCACTTCAAGTGGCGCGATAGGTGGATCGCGCCACATCGGAGGCTCCACATGGCGAGATCAGTTCCCGCGGCCGTGTACGACCAGCTCGTCGCTGAGATCGAGCGGCATTCCGCGGGGGTGGGGATTGAGGGTCTCGCCGCCGCGTGCCCCGCGCTCGCCAGGCGGACGTTGCAGCGCCACCTTGCCCGGCTGGCGGCGGACGGCAGGATCCGCGCGGAGGGGCAGGCCGCCGCGCGGCGATACCTGACGGCCGTTGCGCTCGCCGTCGAAGCAACCGTCGTTGAACGCTTGGTCGATGCCGCGGCCTGGACGTCGGATGGGGGGCGGGAGGTGCAGCGGTTCGTCCGCCGCCCATTGATGCAGCGCAAGCCCGTGGGCTACCGGCGATCGCTGCTCGACGCCTATCGCCCCAACGTAGATGCGTACCTGCCGGCGGAGGTGCGACGCCAGCTGCACGAGCTCGGCCGGCCTCCCGACGGCGATCGCCCCGCTGGAACGTATGCGCGACAGGTCCTCGATCGGCTCCTCATCGACCTGTCGTGGGCCTCAAGCCGCCTCGAAGGAAACACGTATACCCGGCTGGACACCCAGAACCTGATCGCGTTCGGTCAGGTCGCGGAGGGCAAGGACCAACGCGAAGCCCAGATGATCCTCAACCACAAGGGCGCGATCGAGATGCTCGTCGAGGATGCCGAGACGATCGGGTTCAATCGTTACACGGTTCAGAACCTGCATGCGCTCCTCGCCGACGACCTGCTCCCGGACCCCGACGCGGCCGGCCGGCTCCGGTCGATTCTCGTCAGTATTTCTGGCACCACCTACCAACCCACGGGTATCCCTCAGGTCATCGAGGAGGCCTTCGACACGCTGCTCGGCAAGGCCGACATCATCGAAGACCCATTCGAGCAGGCGTTCTTTGTCATGGTCCACATTCCCTACCTTCAACCTTTCGAGGACGTGAACAAGCGCGTGTCGCGGCTCGCCGCGAACATTCCACTGATCAAACGCAACCTGGCGCCGCTGAGCTTCGTGGATGTCCCGGAGCGGGACTACGTCGACGGAATCCTCGGCGTGTACGAACTGAATCGCGTCGACCTTCTCCGCGATCTGTTCGCCTGGGCCTATGAACGCTCCTGCCAGCGGTACACCCAACTGCGGGAGGCGCTACCCGCGCCCGACCCGCTGCGACTTCGCTACCGCAACGAGCTTGGCGAGGTCGTGCGAGAGACCGTCCGCGGCGGCCAGGCGATTGAGATCGGCGCGGTTCGCGCTCGCAGTCGGGAGCTGGTGCCGGCGGTAGACCTCGACGCCGTGGTGGCGATGGCCGTCAACGAGCTCCATCGGCTGCACGAGGGCAATATCGCCCGCTTCGGCCTACGGCTCAGCGAGTACCGCGCGTGGAAGAAATAGCGTGGCCATGACCCGTCTGCCCGCCGAGAGCGAGCAACGGGCCATGGTGCCGCACCGGGTTCATCGCGGCGTTTTGGTCACCATGATCCGTTCGGCCCGGCTGAGCGGTCAGCCCCGATAAACCGGGGTGGGTCGCGTGCGTGGCGTTATCTACGCCTCGATCGCGCGTAAGTAGCCCCGCTTCGCATAGCTGAGCAGGGCGCCATCCCGGGTGACGAGGATGGCGCTCTCATGGCGCGCAGTTGCCGCGATGATCCGATCCGACGGATCGCCGTGAAGGACGCCGGGCAGCCGGGTGCTCGCGACGGCGATCTCAGGCGACAGCGGAACGATGCGGAGCCCCGCTCGCCTTGTGGCCTCGGCCACCCACTCGAGGCAGTCCATCTGTAGCTGCAGGCGCCCCTTGGATTCGAGCATCGCCACCTCCCAGACGGAGATGGCGGAGACGGCGAGCGCCGACTCGGCAGACGCGCGTCGGATTGCGTCGGTCGCGCCGCCGAGCAGGCGCTCCGGGCCGCCGTTCACGAGCCAGATCCAGACGTGGGTGTCGAGTACGTGGAGGTCTACTGATCCGCTTCCCACTGCTCCTCCAAGGGCGCGACGATGTCCCCGACCACGGTGACGGTCCCGCGCATGCAGCCGAATACGTCCCGTGCAGCCGACTCCGCCATAGGAACGAGCCTCGCTACGGGCCGACCGCGCTTCGTGATGACCACCTCACGGCCGGTCTCTTCGACCTCGTCCATCAGCTGAAGGCAGCGGGCCTTGAACTCGCCAGCGGGGATCTCCATCGTGCACCTCACCATGGTCATATAGCCATGGTCACGATTCCGTCAAGCCCGAGCTGACCTGACCGGGTGGAGGCCTCCGGAGCCCCGGCAGCTGCGGCGCCGTTCGCGGCCCTGACCCCTCACCCTCCTGAGTCAGGAGCTGAGGTGCCGACGAATCATCTATTGCAACGCCGAATCCGGCTCACCAAACTCCTCCGGGCCCGCCTTGGGGTTCATGGGGACAATGGGAGGTCGGGGTCGACGTCGCTGAGGTACGGACGCCGCGAAGCGGTGGATGAAGGTACCGCCAGCCATTGCCGCAGCCCGCTTCAGGGCTATGTTCATCGGGATGGCCCACGCAGTTCGGATCACCTTCGACGTTCCAGCCCCCTTGGCGGCGCAGCCTCCGGCTGCTCTGGCTGATCGCGCGCGGCTGCTGCTGGTGATTGACGAGGTACGCGGCGGGACATTGACGCGGGCGGCGGCGGCGCGCGCGCTCGGGATGTCGCTCGACGCGTTCCTTATCGAGGCCGGTAAGCACGGGTTGTACGCGATCGACTACGATCTCGACGACTTCCGCCGCGAACTCGACCGTATCGAACCGAAGCGCAGCTGAGGTCGGCGTGCTGGTCATTGCGGACAGCTCGCCGCTGGTCTACCTGTCGCGTGTAGGTGTTCTCGACCTGTTGGCGACAGCCTTCGGAGAGGTTGTCGTCCCCGCGACGGTCTGGGCGGAAGTCGTGGATGCCCGCCCCGACGCCCCTGGGGTTTCGGCACTCCGCTCGGCGACCTGGTTGCGTGTCGATCGGCGGAGCCTTCCCAGCGCCGACCTGGGTCTGGACCCCGGAGAGACTGCGGCGATCCTACTCGCCGAGGCGCTCCACGCTGACCTGCTCCTCATCGACGAGCGGGCCGGTCGCGCGGTGGCCGAGGAGCGTGGACTGGTCGTCCGGGGCACGCTCGGCGTACTCGTGCACGCCCGCCAGCATGGAGCCCTCCTGGCCCTGCGGCCCGTCTTGGAGGCCCTCGTGGGCGAGGGCTTCCGCATCGCGCCTGCGCTCGTCGCGGAGGCGCTCCGCCGGGTTGGCGAGGAGTAGCTGCCGCACGCGGGGGCACGGATCACAGTTGATGCATCACTCATGATTTAGTAGGTGTAACACCGATAGTTTCACCAGCTCCCGTTCGGCCCGCCATACGCCCCCGCATCCGCCCGGCTGCCGTCCGCGTCGCTCCGGGTCGGGTCGCCGGCGTCGACCGCCGGGCTGGCGGCGGTGAGCGTGAAGTCGCCCGCTTCCGGGTCGACCATGAGCGGATCCGCGAGGACGTTTCCGCCGCTCCCGACCGGGTCGGTGAGCCCGACGAAGCCGCCGTCATTGTCGTGGAACACGGTGTACGTGTACGCGGCGGTGCTCACGACGACCCCCTCCTTCGCGGTGGCGAAGTCGGGGCCGTCCTGGTCGGCGAGGATGGAGCTCTCGAAGCTCACGGTGCTGTCCTCGAGCGAGAAGCCGCCAAACGCTCCGCCGGCGTTGTCGTAAGCGGTGACGTGGACGAAGCTCGTGTGGCCGTTGAGCGAGGAGAAGAAGCCGCCGTCGTCCCCCGCGACGTTGCGGGCCAGGATGCTGTTCTGAATCGTGACGTAGCTGTCGTTGAACACGGTGTCTTCGTCGTCGGTGTATCGTTTGTCGAGACAGATGGCAGCGCCGTCCCAGGCGGTGTTGTCCACCGCGGTGATGTGGAGGAAGGTGATTCCATACGGGTCGTTGTCGATCCCGATCGCGCCGCCGCATGCCGACGCCGCGTTCGACTCGAAGGTCAGCCGTTCGAGCAGCACGGGCGCCTCGGCCTGCCACGAATGGAGCCCGGCCCCCCGCGACGCGGTGTTGCCAACAAAGGTGCAGTCGGTGACGTGGGAGGTCTCGTTGTCGAGCTCGAGGCCGCCGCCGGCGTCCCCCGCCGCGTTGCCCTCAAAATGATTGAGCGTGACGGTGTTGGTCGAATGCGAGAGCTTCATCCCGCCGCCATCGTCACCTGCAGCGTTGGAGTAGAAGGAGTTTCCGGAGATGACGGCGCCAACCCCGACGTAGACGCGGACGCCTCCGCCGTCGTCGTCTGACACGTTGCCCTCGATCGTGTTGTCGAGGACCGCGTTGCTGGCGTAGTTGAGCAGGATGCCACCCCCGTCATCGACGGAGTGGTTGTTGGAGACCGTGTTGCCCGAGATCGTGCCGGTCCCGTAGACCGAGTAGATGCCGCCCGCGACGCCGTCGGCCTCGTTCCCGTCGATCCAGTTGTCGATGACCGCCGCCGCGCCCGACACGAGCACGCCGCCGCCGCCGGCGCCCTTGCCCCACAGCGTCTCGTCGACCAAGGTGGCGGTGTTGCCCAACACCTCGTTGCCCTGGATCTCGACGGAGCCCTCCCAGGCGACGATGCCGCCCCCGGAGCCGGCCGTGTTCCCGGAGACCGTGTTCCCGCTGACGACGCCGCTGCACCGCTCGAGGTAGACGCCGCCGCCCAGGCTGGTGGCCAGGTTCGCCTCGATGCGGTTGTCCACGAGGGAGACTTCCGCCCGCGTCACCACGATGCCGCCCCCATTCACGCCGACGCCGCCGGACACGGTGAACCCCACGAGCCCGACGAGGCCGCGCACGCCCTCGATGGAGACCACGGGAGCGTCTCCGACGCCCACCAGGAAGGTCACGTCCGGGCCCTCGTCGGCGAGCAGGGTCATCGGGTGCGGCCAGGTGAACGCGCCGGTGTAGGTGCCGGCGCAGACGCGGAGCGTGAAGTCTTCCGGGGTCCCGTCGATCGCCGCTTGGAGGTCAGCCGGCGCGCCGAAGGCGCACGCGTCGACATCGTCCGCGATGCCGCTGCAGTCCTGGTCGACCCCGTCCGCGTCCGTTCCCTCGGCGCCGCCAGGGAGCGTTTCGGGGTCCGTGTCGTCACAGTCGCCATCGGCGACGGTCACTCCGTCCCCGTCCGCGTCGATCGGGCCGTCGGTGTCGGTGTCACCGTCGGTGTCGCCGTCGCCGTCGGTGTCGGTGTCGGTGTCGGTGTCGGCTGCGTCGGTGTCATCGGTCGCCCCGTCCGTGTCCTCGGGGCGCGTGTCGCTCGGCTTCTCGTCACCTCCGACCGTCAGGGTAGACACACAGCCGGCGGAAAGAAGGAGCGTGAAGACGGCGGTGCGCATGCAGGACCTCTCGGGGAAAAAATCATACCTGGATCGTAGCGAAGGATCCACCGTATGGACCGTCGGACCAGCCTTCGAGGGGCTTCCGTGTGACGGCGGTCGCATTCTCGTGTCAATCCGGTGACCGACCCTATCGAATTGTGTCCGTCCAACCGTCGCGGCTCGGAGAGTCGCTCGCGGGTTCGCAGATCGTCCCCGAACGGTTTCTTGTTGGGGCCTGAAGCCCGGAGCGCGCGCGCGTAGGGTTCACCTTGGACCGCCGCCGGCTCGCCCCCGTCGGGCACGGTCCCGGGCCGCCCGGCCCCCCGCCGGGTCAGCGTCCCCGCCCCATGGCGCCTCTCCTCCAGCCCGTCCTCGATGCCTGACTCCAGCGCGTCGTGGAGGAGGGGCCGTTTCGGGCGTTCTGGACACAGTTCGCCGCGTGCTCGTCGGCCTCGCCGCCCTCGCCGCGCCGGGTGCCTGGCGCGGATCGCCCGTCGTCATCGACCACATCTCCTACACCATCGGGAAGAGCGTCGGGCGCACGCTGACCGACAGTGGCATCCGGCCGACGATCGCGCTCGGGAGGATCGGCATGGTCGGCTACTATGGTCGGCTGCCGCTCATCGACCTCCACGGGCTGACCGACCGCACCGTGTCACGCACCTCGAGCGGAAAACGCGGCCACATCGGCCTCGTGACATTTCAGGGTCCCATGCTCCTCCTGCTCGGGGACGCTCGTTCCTTCGCCTGGCCGCCCGATTCCCCCCGCCGCCCAGATCCTCGCCGCCGTCGTCCCCATCGTCCGCACCCACCTCCCCCGGGGCGTGGACGTCGACCGCCTTGACGACTTCGTCCAGCGGAACCGCGCCGTCCTTGAGGCCGAGATCGCCAAGAACCTCGGCCCCTTCCTCGGCCGCCACGCCGCGAACCGCCCGATGGACGAGGACATCCCCGAGCTCAGGAGCGCCGCGAAGCGCACCGCCGCTAACATCGCCGCGATGGCGGCCGCCGCGAACCTCTACGCGCAGAAGCGCACACCGAACGTGGATGACCGCGCCGCGCTCGCCGGGTACTCGGGTTGGGGCGGGCTCCCGATCCAGGCCGCCGCCAGGCGCTTCCCGCCGCCCGAAGTGCACCCCATCGAAGATCGCGCGGGAGGTCGCGCGCGTTGTCGCGCCGCTGGTGTCGAGCGCCCCCCCCCCCAAGACGCACCCCCTCTCCCGCGGCAGGCGCCTGTAGGGCGGCGGCCCCCGGCCGCCGGTCCCGCCCGCGCCGCGCGGGCGGACCGAGCGACAGCGAGCCCGGAAGGTGCCGACGGCGGCGTCCGCGCCGCCGGGCCGCCCCCCTCACGCCGTTTAGGTAGAGTGCCCCGCGTGCAACGGAGCTCGACCTGCTCGGACGCGGAGAAAAAAGGACGGAGGTCCCTCTTCTAACACCGGATCACGGCGTTCCGGGCAAGGCCGGGGGCTCCCCCGCCGGGCCGCGACCGACGTAGAACCGCTCGAAGGTCCGCTCGGGAGCGTCTCCCGCCTGGGTCGTGCCGTTCGTGCGACAGCACGCGAACGGAGCGGCGCGCGTGACCGCGTGAGCCGCGTCGTAGCCGACGCCGTTGTCCTCCAGCACGGATAGGGAGCGACCGCCGGCATCGGCATAGCCGAGCTTGCCCGCGCGCAGCGGGCTCCCTGTCTTCGCGCGACCCGACGCATCGATCCTCATGACGCGCACCCCCGCCTCGAGCGGCGCGGGGTCGAGGCCCGGGACGGCGAATTCGACCACCACCCAGCCCTCGTAGTCCGTCGGGACGACGAAGGTCATCGGCTCGGGGCTCCCGCACCCGGTGGCGAACGCGAGTAAAATCCAGATCATTTTTAGCGGACTTTCCCTTTCACGCCGCCGCCCGGCAGGACCGCGCCGCCGCTGTTACCCTGATTCATCAGCCGCGCCCCTACGTTGACCGCGCCGACCGCCCCGAGGGCGTTCACTCCCGATGCGTTGTTGGTGATCGCGGTGTGGATGGCCTTCCCGTTGCGGGACACCTGGACGCCGTGGCTGGGGAAGAAGTCGGTCGAGTAGTCGAGGGTCAGGCGGCCGTCCCGCGCGATCGTCCCGGTCAGGTTGGCGTTGATGTTCGGCGCCCATGTCAACACCAACGGGTTGGCCGAGGCGATGCCAAGCGAGAAGGTATTGCCGCCGCCGGACTTGCTCGTCGCCGAGGTCGCCCGGGCGCTCTCGGAGCCAGAATCGGAGCCGAGAGGGATGTCGCCGAGGAGGGTCTCGACCCAGGCACGGGCGTCCCAATCGCGGTGGCTCGCGCCGTAGTCGCCGGTGCCGGTGACGTTGGAGATCGACTTGCCGTCCCAATCGAACTCGATGACGGACAGAACCCGGTAGCTCCCGCCGTAGCCGTCGTGATTGTCGCCGCGGTAGTAGCTGTGGTATTCGTATTCGGGGTTGGCGATGAGCCCGGTCCCGGGGACGCTGTCAACGATGTCGTCGATGCTCTGGAGCCAGTCGGACACCCGCGCCGGCTCTTCGGGATCGACCACCTTGTCGTGCGGGATCCACGCCTTCATCTCGACCTTGTAGTGCTCCTTGGTGGCCGGAGGCGGCGCGCTCGCCGCCTTCATGCCGCCCGAAGCGGCCGCGGCGACGCCGCCCGTCTCTTGCTCGGTCCCCGCCGCGGCGACGCCGCCCGTCTCCTGCTCGGTCTCCGCCGCGGTCGACGGCATCTCCATACCAGCGTCCATGCGCTCCTGCACCGCGGCGTTGCCGAGGCGGCTCTGGGCGCGCGACGCGCTCTGCTGCGAGGGGCTGGAGGCGCTCTGCTTCTCGGTTGCGACCGAGTTGGCGGCGCGCTCGCCGGGGATGTTGATCTGCTGGCCCTGCTTCTGGCCCATCGGAGCGCTCCTTGGCCGCCAAATTCTATCACAGCGGGGCAACGGATAGGAAAAATGAACCCCGCATCTCGACATTCTCGCTCCTGGCCCTCCCCCCCGTCAACCGCGCGCTCGGGCCGTTCGGGGCGAGGCTACACGTTCGACGCGGCCGGAATCGCGGGGTTCTAGGGGCGCTGCGCACGGCTCCGCCCCCGGTCCCGCGTGTTCACGCCCTCCGGTCGTCGCCCACGTCGTCG
This sequence comes from uncultured Pseudomonadota bacterium, assembly GCA_903959175.1. Taxonomy (GTDB): domain Bacteria; phylum Myxococcota_A; class UBA796; order UBA796; family SXON01; genus CAJBVW01. The sequence continues at coordinate 8 of CAJBVW010000036.1, read as the reverse complement.
GGACCCGG
>CAJBVW010000035.1 GCA_903959175.1 uncultured Pseudomonadota bacterium | reverse complement strand
CCCTTCACCCCCGAGGAGCGCCTCCTCCAGCGCGTCGCCGCCCTCGTGCTCACCGCGTCGAGCGGCGCCGTGATCGGGGCGGTGCTCGTGAGCGTGACGCCGCGCGTGCTCTCCCCTGCCGAGGTGCGCCCCCTGGTGATGGTTTGCCTCGAACCCCTGACGGATGGCGGTTCCTCTCCCGCGCGCGCTTCGAGGAGGGGCCGGTGCTCACCGCGGTGGCGGCGGCGGCGGCGGCGGCGGCGGGCGTGGGCGTTGATCCTCCGCCACTGGCGCACGAACGGGCTCCTCGAGGACGCGCCGGAGCGCCCCGTGGCCGCGTCGCGGTGGCTCCTCGGCGTCGGCGTCCTCGCCCTCGCGATCGGGGCCGGCCGCCAGCTCGCGCTCCCCGAGACCTCCGCGCTCGCGCCCTTCGTGCCGCTCCTCGGCGGCGTGCTTGAGCTCGTGTGCCCCGCGCTGTTCTGGGTGGGCGTGCTCGAAGCGCACCGCACCGCGCGGGAGCTTCGTCGGGAGTGGATGTTGTTCGCAGGGATGGGGCTGGCGCTCCTTCAGCCGCTTCACGCCACCTGGTCGTGGCTCTCCACATGGGCGCCGTAGGCCCCGCCACGCGCCCATGGGCCCCGCCCCACCCACCGGAGCCCGCATGCAACCCACCGACTTCGCCGTCCTGACCTACGCCTCGTACCTCGCGCTCAGCGTCGGGCTGACCGTGTGGGTCGCCCGGACCCTCGTCAAGAACGGCGGCATCTTCCTCGTTGACGCCCCCGGTGCTCCCCAACGAGCTCCTCGCGCCGCGCACGGCCGCGCGCACCGCGTGAACGCCGTGATCACCAAGCTCTACGTCCTCTACGACGCCGACTGCGGCATCTGCACCCGCTGCGCCCGCTGGCTGGCCGCGCAACGCCGCCACGTCCGCATGGAGTGCCTTCCCCAACGGCTCGCCCTACCTCGCCGAGCTGTTCCCCACGCTCCGCGCCCGACCCCGGCGACCCCGCCCCCGTGACGAACGTGTAAGCGTAACGACGAATCCCCGGCGAGGAGGCCCGCGCTGCCGACGTGGCGCGGGCCGGGCGTTGTCGATCCTTCCGGCAGGCCTACCTTCGTGGAGCACAGGGGGCGTCGGATGCAGACCGGGGACACCGACAAGGCGATCGCGCAGCTGAACTCGTTCCTCCGGGGGGAGGTCAGCGCAGTGGAGACCTACCGGCAGGCGCTCGACCGCCTCCAGGACCAGCGGGTCCGCAACGAGCTCCAGAACCTGCTGCGCTCCCACCAGGAGCGCATCGACCTGCTCCGGCTGCGCGTCGTGGAGCTGGGCGGGAGCCCCTCCGCCTCGTCGGGCGCCTGGGGCGCCTTCGCCAGGCTGGTGGAGGGCGCGGGCAAGGTGTTCGGCGTGGGCCCCGCGCTCGCCGCGCTCCACCAGGGCGAGGAGCACGGACTCAACGACTATCGCCGCGATCTCGGCGACCTCGATCCGCATTCGCAGGAGCTCATCCGGAGCCGCATCCTGCCCGAGCAGGAGCGCACTTGCCGGGCGATGGCCACCCTGCAACAGACGGTGCCGGCGTAGGAGATGTGAAGGCGCCGGCTTCCACGGAAGCTCGCGCCCGACGCGCTCCTGGGGGAACGCCAGGCGCCGCGCCGCGGCCCCGGTCCCGTGTCCGAAAGGGCATGTGATCGGCGGCCGCGGCGCCTTTTTTACGCCCCCGTCGTTAGACCACCGCGTCCGTCTGCCTGGGCTTGCGGAACACCAGCCAGCCGAAGCCCGCGAGGATCCCGCAGAAGAGCACGCCGCTGCCGACGATCGCGGGGTGGAAGGGCTCGTAGGTCAGCATGTGGACGAGCCACTCGCCCATGTCGTGGACGGACGCGCCGCCGTCGGGCCCGTCGAAGCTGAGGCTCGCCGCGGTGCCGCGAACGGCCGACTCGAGCTCGGTGCCGGTGCCGGGCTCGCCGATGCCCCAGACCACGACGGTGCCGCGGTCGTAGGGGAGGGCGCCGATGCGGAGGTCCTTCCCGTTGATCTCGGGCGCGAGGAGGATGCCGAGCCGCTCGGCGCGGGCGAGCTGCGTGCCGTCGGGGATCTTGTCGGCGGCCTTGCCGAAGAAGCGCGCCTTCAGCGCCTTCTCCGCGTCCGCAAACGAGTCCTCGTCGACGATGCCGAGCTTCCACGTCTCGCCGCAGAACAGCAGCACGTCGGCCTCGCCGGAGGGGCGCGGGCGCACGGCGTGGAGGCACGCGGCGGGGTCCTTCGGCCCGATGAGGATGGCGGCGGCGGCGTCGGACACGTAGGCGTCCTCCACCGGGAGGGGGCGGCGCCACCCGTCGGGGAGGGTGGGGGTGAAGCCGAGCGTGGTGGTGGCCGGCCCGCCGAGCGTGGAGAGGTCGGCGGCGGGCTTGTCGACGGTGAGGCGCGTGAGGAGGGCGTCGAGCGCGGCCTTGGCGCGGCCAGCGTTCGGGCCCGCGGCGAGGGTGGAGACGTGGATCATCTGCCCCTCCACCGCGAAGGCGGCGACGAGCATCACGCCCTTCGGCCCGCCCTTGTCGAACGCGAAGTGCATCGTGGTGCGCGCGGTGGGGCGCGCCGCGATCTCCTCGATGGCGACGCTGTCGCGGAGGATGCCGACGGCCCGCATGTCGTCCAGGCGCTCGGTGTAGAGGCCCGCCCACGCCTCCGCGGCCTCCTTCGTGACCGGGACCTGGAAGGGGGTCGCCCACACGTCGACCGCGACGCTGCCGTCCGCCGTCTTGCCCTTCCAGTCCCAGTTGGACCAGCGGGTCATCTCCCAGCCGGCGGGGATGTCGAGGGTGACGCCCACGTCCGGGAGGGCCTGGGCGTCGGCGTGGGCGGGCGAGAGGGCGAGGAGGGCGGCGAGCAGCATGGAGTGCCGTGGAAACCCCGCCCGTCTAACCCTCCGCGGCCTCGACGGACGGCGTCTCAGCAGGCCTTCAGTAGGTCTGCAGGTAGCTGTAGGCGTCCTCGTCCTGGTAGTCGGTGCGGGTCGCGGTGAAGGTGTTCGTGCCCTCGCAGCTCGACGTGACCGTCAGCTCGCAGGTGGAGCCTTCGCAGTCGTCGTCTTCGTAGCCGTTCTGCTGCGAGTACTCGTCGCCGCGCTCGTCGTACACGAGGTACTCGTCGGAGGGCATCTGGCCGCTCGTGCCCACGTAGTTCTCGGCGCCGTCCCCGTACTCGTCGGTCTCCGTCCAGCGCATCGACTCGTCCGAGCTCGCCACGAGCACGCCGCTCGCGGTCTCGCCGGTGAGGGTCAGCTCGATGGCGATCTCCGAGGCGCTCCCGGTGCGCTCGGTGTAGCGGTACCCAGACTCGTGCTCCGCCGCGTCCTCCGTGCCGGACTCGTCGGTCCACGCGAAGCTCCACGCGCCGCCGGCCGCGGTGCCGGGGAGCACGTCCCCGCCGATCAGGAGGACGCCCTCGCCGGCGGCGGTGGTCTCGATCTGGGCGAACAGGAGGCTGTCGCTCCCGGTGGTGCTCTGCTCGTAGGTCCACTCGCTCTCGGTGGGCGCGGAGTCGTCACCGGGCACGTAGCCGTCGGTGAAGTTCTCTTCGATGTTGGTGGCGCATTCGACGCCGGCGTCGGCGTCGTACTTGACCTGGATGAGCCAGATGCCGGCGGGGCCGGAGGGGGAACAGCCGGCGAGGAGGGCGAGGGCGAGGGAAAACATGGGTAGCTCCGAATCGGCCCCAACCATGCCGCGGGAATTGCCCAGTGTCTACGGACGTGGCCCGCGCGACCTACAGCCCCACCGCGTCCAGCTCGGCGCCCCGCCGCTCGAACCAGCTCGAGAGGTCGGCCTGGCACGCCCGGACCTGCGGCATCGGCGTCTCCAGGCGCGGGTCGTCGGCGAGGTGGGGCCGGATGAGGTCGGCCGCCGTCTGGAGCTCGGCGACCAGGGCGGAGCCGGGGAGGGTGGCGTCGAGGGTGTCGAGGCCGGCGTGGACCGCGGCGGTGCAGGTGGCGTCGGCGTAGCAGCGCGCCGAGACCGACCCGTAGAAGGACGTGACCGCGGTGGAGGCCTCGAACGCCCAGTCGGGGTCCCAGGGCATGAATACCGCGCGGCCGCCGCGGGCGGGGTCGAAATAGACCCGGTAGTTGTTGCTGTAGTACGCGTAGCTGTCGGAGTGGCCGGTCCACGCCGTGGCCGCCACGAAGGCGGCGTGCTGCTCGAGGTCGACGAGGTCGCCGAGCGTGTCCGCGAAGGTGGCGCCGGCGTTCACGGCGTCGGTGACGGCGTGTACATCTGCCAACGCGACGTCCGTGCCCTCGTCCAGCCCGAAGTAGGCCTGCGTCGCGTCGTTGAAGTCGACGAGGGCGTAGTTGCCGTCGGGGTAGAGGTAGTAGTCGCCGTCGTAGAGGTTGCCCGACGGATCGACGAAGTTCTTCCCGAGGAACGCGTCGTCGTAGTCCTCGACGAGGCTGTAGAGGCCGAAGGGCTCGCCGTCCACGGTCACCACCGCGTAGGCGACGCGCGGCGCGGGCACGCCCAGCATCCGGTGCACGCCGTAGGCGGCGTACTCGTGCGTCTTCGCGCAGTCCTGGACCATGTTGTTCAGGTTGAACTTCTCGAGCCCCTCGAGCCTCGCCCCGCCCCCGAACTCGAGGAGGTCCACCTTCAACCCCGCCTTCTGGTCGAGGGAGCGGTACGAGCCGAGGCGCCCCTTGACGCGCACCCCGACGTTGGGGAAGGCCTCGCCGTCGAAGGTGAGGTCCGCGGGGACGTAGGTGTACGGGTCGCTCCCGAGGGCGCGTCGCCCCGCGTCGCCGAGGGTGACGGCGATGACATGCACGGCGTCGAGGCTGAAGATCCGCGTGTCGTCGTCGGGCTCGGGCGTGTCGCCCGTGTCCGCGGGGTCGAGCCCCTCGAGCACCTCGATGTCCGTGTCCGAACCGCCCTTCGGCGGCCGGGGCCGCCCGTCGCCGAGGCTCAGCGCCGTCGGGGTGCAGCCGGTGAGCAGCGAGAGGGCCACGAGGGGGAGCACGAACATGCGACCAGGATAGCCCAGCCCGCGACGGGCGATCCGCGCGGGTCGCGATAGACGGGCCGCCATGGCCACCACCTTCCACCTCCGCGTCTGGACCCGCTTCTTCGCCCCCCTCGAAGACGTGTGGGCCCTCAAGACCGATCCCGCCGCGATCCAGGCGGAGCTCCAGCCGTGGTCGGCCTTCTCGATCAAGGACGGGGACGCCCTGCGCCGCGCCCTCGGCGGGGACGTGCCGGCCGACCTCTCCGCGTCCCTCCGCCTCGGCCAGATCCTCCCCGTCGCCTGGCCGATCCACCTCGCGTCCGTCGTGAAGCACGCGTCATTCCGGGACACCTCCACCAACGCGCTCTTCACCCGCTTCGAGCACGACCACCTCTTCGAGGTCACGCCGGACGGCTGCCGCTACGTCGACGCGGTGACCTTCACCAGCAAGGCCCCGGCGCAGAAGCTCTTCGCCATCGGCCTGCAGCGCCACTTCCAGCACCGCCACGCCGTCGCCGCGAAGCGCCTGAAGACCGATCCGCAGGCCACCGGCGTCGCCGTCCTCCGCGTGCTGGTCGAGGCCAAGGACGTTTAGGACGCTCGGAATCGAGCCATCCGAGGAGCGCGCCGGCCCGGGGCCGGCCGGGTGCTATCGGCCGGCGCGGACGCCGCCCGACGGAGCCCGGCCAAGGCGCCGGTCTCCGCCCTTCGGGTGACGCCCCCTCGCGCCCGCCCGGGTCGGGCCGGCCCGCGCCCCACCGGATAGACGCCGCCGATGCGCGTCCCGGTCTCCCTCCTCCGCACCTTCGTCCCGCTCCCGGCTGACCTCGACACCCTCGTGCACGTCATGAACGCGCGCGTGAGCGAGGTCGAGCATGTGATCCGCTTCCCCGCGCGCGTCGCGTTCGCCGGCGTCTCCGTGGTCGAGGCCGTGCGCCCGGTCCAGGCCCAAGGCGAGCACACCCGCTGGGAGATGGTCGGCCCGGCCGGCGCCACCCACGTCGTCGTCGGGGACCGCTTCGGCATCGAGGCCGGTGGTCGCTACGCGGCCGTGTTGGCCGGGGCCGCTCTACCTGATGGCACCGCGATCGACGCCCGCCCGGTGGCCGGCATGGAGAGCGACGGCGCCCTCGTGAGCGAGGCCATGCTCGGCGTCGGCAAGGACGCCGCCCGCCCCCTCCGCTTCGCGCCCGACACCGCCGTCGGCGCCGACCCGTGGGACGCGTTGGAGCTCGACGACGTCGTGCTCGAGTTCGATCTGGAGCCCAACCGCCCCGACCTCTTCTCGCTCCTCGGCATGGCGCGGGACGCCGGCGCCATCTGGAGCCACCCCGTCACGCTCCCCACGGCGCTCGACCTCGCCGCCCTCCCCGTCGCCACCGCCCCCGCGCTCGACCTCCGCACGCCGCGCGCCCGCGCCTATCTCGCCGTCGCGATGACCGGCGTGAAGGTCGGCCCCTCTCCCCAGTGGCTCCAGAACACCGTCCGCAAGCTCGGCATGCGCCCGATCAACAACGTGGTGGACGCCGCCAACCTCGCCATGTTCGAGGTCGGCCAGCCCCTCCACACCTTCGACGCCGCCCGGCTCGACGGCGGCGCCATCGTGCTCCGCATGGCGGAGAGCGGGGAGAAGATCACGACGCTCGACGCGGTAGAGCGCACCCTCACGGACGAGTGCCTGCTCGTGTGTGACGGCGAGCGCCCCGTCGCCATCGCCGGCGTCATGGGGGACGCCACGAGCGAGGTCCACGCCGGCACCACCGACGTGCTCATCGAGTCCGCCGCCTTCGACATGGCCGCCGTGCGCCGCGCCTCCCGGCGCCTCTCGCTCCGCACCGAGGCCTCCCTCCGCTTCGAGAAGGGCCTGCCCTACTGGGGCGTCCACCGCGGCGCGGCCCGCCTCGCGCAGCTCCT
>CAJBVW010000034.1 GCA_903959175.1 uncultured Pseudomonadota bacterium | reverse complement strand
GCGACAGGAGTCCGAGCCCCGACGGTGGTCGCGACGAGGCTCCCCGGGGGTCCGACTGCCGCCATCCCGCAGAGCGGGACGGCGGCAGTCGAGAGCATCCCCGACGTGCGGGGTCCCCCCCGCATGTCGAGATGCACGGCGGCTGCCGACGTTGGACGCGGGCTCCGCCGCGTCCAATGTCGGCAGGCCGCTACATCCAGGCGCCGCCATTCATGTCCAGCGTCTGCCCCGTGACCCCCACGCCGTCCGTAGAAAGCAGCCAAGCCACCATCCCCGCGACCTCCTCCGGCTTCCCCATCCGACCGAGCGGCACCGCGCGCATCGCGATCTCATGCGCCTTCTGCCGGGTGATCCCCATGCCGGCGGCCATGCCGTCGATGCCCTCCCACGCCATGTCGGTGTCGACCCAGCCGGGGCAGATCGCGTTGACGTGCACGTTGCCTCCCGCGAGCTCGAGCGCAAAGGCGCGGACCATGCCGAGCAACGCGGCCTTGGAGGCGCAATAGGCGGTGTACCCGGGCACGCCGAAGCGGGCGAGGATGGAGGAGATGACGACGACCTGACGGGCGTCGGGGCCCGGCGCGAGGCGGGCCTCCGCGGCGCGGATGCTCGCGTAGGTGCCGTGGACGTTGGTGCGGAAGATGGCGTCGAAGCGGTCGTCCGGGCCGGGGGTGTTGGGCCCGCCGATGCCGCTCGCGGCGACGAGCGCGTGGATCGGGCCGAACGCGGCCACCGCGGCGTCGAACGCGGCGGGGACGGAGGGGGCGTCGTCGAGGTCGCAGGGGCACACCGCGGCGCCGCCGCCGAGCCCGCGGACCTCCTCCGCGACGGCATTCAGCTTGTCGACGCGACGGGCGACGAGCGCGACGTTGGCGCCCTCGGCGGCGAGCCGGAGCGCGATGGCGCGGCCGATGCCGCTGGATGCGCCGGTCACGACGACGTGGCGGTTCTTCTGGCGGGGGAGCACGGACAGGGAGACTCCGACGCTCACCAATAGGTGAGCAACAACGAGGCGATCGTGAGGTAGATGGTGACGCCGACGACGTCCATACCGGTGGTCACGAAGGGGCCGGTGGCGATGGCGGGGTCGACGCCGGCGCGGCGGAGGGTCAACGGGACGAGGCTGCCCATGAGGGCGGCAGTCGTCGTGTTGCAGGTCAGCGCGATGCCGATCGCGAGCGCGGTGTGCACGTCACCGTAGCGAATCATGCTGTAGGTCGCGATGAGGGTGGAGAACACGAGCCCGAGCAGGAACCCGGTCAGGGCCTCCCCCGCGACGCGCCCGGCGACGCCCGTGTCGAGGCGACCGATGGCGATGTTGCGCACGGTCAACGTGGCGCTCTGGATGCCCACGTTTCCAGACATGCCGGTGAGCATCGGGATGAACGCGGCGAGGACGACCTGGATCTTCAACATGCCGTCGAAGCGGCCCATGATCTCCGAGATGACCAAGCCACCGACGAGGGTGACGAGCAACCACGGGAGACGACGGCCCGCGATGGCGAAGCGGTTGCCGCTGGCGCCGTCCGGCGACTCCTCGCCGACGCCGGCCATGAGGAGCATGTCCTCCGCGGCCTCCTCGCGGATGACGTCGATGACGTCGTCCACGGTGACGATGCCGAGGAGGTGGCGGTGATCGTCCACGACCGGCACCGCGAGCAGGTCGTAGCGGCCGGCGATGCGCGCCACCTCTTCCTGGTCGGTGTGGGCCTCGACGGCGATGAGGTCCGTCGTCATGATGTCGGACAGGCGCGTGGACGGCGGGTGCGTCAGCAGGTTGCGCAACGACGTGACGCCGACCAGCTGGCCGCTCTCGCTCTCGACGTAGACGTAGTAGACCAGCTCGTGATCGGAGGCCTCCTGCACGGACGCGATGGCGTCGCGGCAGGTCACGTCCTCCCGGAGGCGGAACGCGAGGGGCGACATGATGCCACCGGCGCTGTCGCGCGGGTACCCGAGCAGCTCCTCCATCTGCTCGCGCTCCTCGCCGTGGAGACGGGCGAGCACGGCCTCGCGCTTGTCGTCGGGGAGCAGCTCGATGAGGTCGGTCTGGTCGTCGGCCTCCATTTCGCTGAAGAGGCGGACGAGGCGGTCGACCGGGAGCTCGGCGGTCAGCGCGCGGAAGTCGTCCTCGCCGACGCGGACGAGCAGGTTGGCAGCCGTCCCTTCGACGCGCACCTGCTGGAACACGAGGCGCTGTTCGTTGCGCGCGAGGTGGCCCATGGCGGCGGCGAGGTCCTCCGCGCGGGTCGTGGCGACGACCTTCGCGAGAGCCTGCATGGCGCCGCGTCGGGCGAGGCGGCGGATGGCGTCCACCCGCTTGTTGAGGAGCGACTCGGCCATCGAATCATCTCCCGCTGTCGTCGATGAAGACCAGCCTTCGAGGCCGAGACTGGGCGCCGAGCGGCTTGAGCGTGCGCCCGTTGTAGACGACGCTCACGCCGTTGAGGCGCGCGAGGTCGATCTCGAGGCGATCGTGGGCCTCGAACCGCTGCTGTTGCCCGGCGGCCAGGGCGCCCTTGAAGATCGTCCGGCCGTCCGCGACGATGGTGGCCTTGAGCGGCTCGCCGGTGGTGAGCAGCACGATCTGGTCGGGGGCCTCGCCCACTTCGGGCTCGGCCGTACTGTCGATGGCGGTGCGGCCCGCCAGCAGCGCCAGGACCAGCACCAGCACCACCGCGACGCCGAGCGCGAGGAGGCGCGGCCGCGAGGGGATGAGCGGGGAGGTCTGGGTGGGGAGGGTCTGGTCCGGCTCGTCGTCGTCGGGATCGAGGGCGCGCCCGCCGCGCTCGAAGGGGGCGGGCACGACCGGCACCGGCGCGTCGGGGAGCGAGAGGAACCGTCGGTACTGACGGGTGTAGCCGCTGGCGAACGGGCCGCGGCCAAACACGGAGAGGTCGTCCTTCTCCAGCGCTTCGAGGTAGCGCTGGGGGATGCGGGCGCGCTGCGCGGCGGCCTCGAGGGTCAGGCCCATGCGGGCGCGGGCGTCGCGCAGATCCCGCCCGGCCGACATCAGCGCGCCGTGCCGCCGAGGCAGGCCCGCGCCTCGTCGGCGAGGGGAGTCCCGGGGGCGGCGATCAACACGTCCTGCAGCACGGAGCGGCCGTCGTCCGTCATGCCGACCTGCAGTTGGATGCAGCCGGTGCGCAGGCGGGCGCCGAGCGAGGCGGTGGGGCAGGTCTGCTCGACCTGGTGGTAGGCCTCGAGCGCGGCGAGGGCGTCCTTCCGGCCTTCCTGGATGAGGCCGGTGTGGTACCAGGCCTCACACATGGTCGGCGCGCGGCGCGTGGCCTCCCGCGCGTACGGCAGGGCCTCGTCCGGACGGCCGGCCTGGAGCAGCGCGTAGGAGAGGTTGCTGAAGATCATGGCCGGGGTGCGGTAGTCGAGATCCTTCAGCGCGAGCTGGAAGGACGCGATGGCCTCGTCCGTGCGGCCGGTTTTCAGCTGCAAGGTGCCGTGGTTGTTGAGGATCTCGGCCTCGCCGGGGGCGATGCGCCGGGCGTGCCGGAAGGCGTCTTCCGCGAGGTCGGTCTGGCCCTTGGCGATGTAGGCGATCGCGAGGGCGTTGAGCGGGCGCCAGGCGCGCGGGTCGAGCTTGGCGGAGTCCCGGAGGGTCTCGATGGCGGCCTCGATGTCCCCTTCCCGGTAGTACGCCGCGCCGAGATCGACCTTGGCCGACGAACGCGTGATCCGGCTCTGCGAGATGCACCCGCCGAGCCCGAGAGTCGCGACGATGGACAACGTACCGACGACGGCGAGAGCGCGCATGAGAGACCCCTTCTGGAGCGCCGGTCAGACCGGCATGTACTTGCCGATGAGCGGGGCGAGGATGCGGCGGGTCTCCGGGGAGATGGCCGACGGCGAGGTCATGATGCTGCTGGCGAGGGCGGTGGAGGCCGGGGCCGGCTTGCCGTACGCGACGAGCTTCGGCACGGTGTTGGCGACGATGCGCTTGGCGAGCGCCGCGTTGGCGTTCACCAGGGCGATCACCTGGTCGACCGTGACGGCCTCGTGGTGGGGGTGCCAGCAGTCGTAGTCGGTCGCCATCGCGAGGGTGGCGTAGGAGATCTCGGCCTCGCGGGCGAGCTTCGCCTCGGGCATGTTGGTCATGCCGATGACAGAGGCGCCCCAGGAGCGGTGGAGGTTGGACTCGGCGCGGGTGGAGAACGCGGGGCCCTCCATGCACACGTAGGTGCCGCCGTCGTGGTGGGTGGCGCCGGTCTCGCGGCAGCTCTCGAGGAGGAAGCCGCGGAGGGTGTTGCACACCGGATCGCCAAAGGCGACGTGGGCGACGATGCCCTTCTCGAAGAAGGTGTTCTCGCGGCGGGAGGTGCGGTCGATGAACTGGTCGATGACGACGACCTCACCGGGGGCGATATCCTCGCGCAGGGAGCCGACCGCGCTGACCGAGACGATCCACTCCACGCCCGCCGCCTTGAGGGCGAAGATGTTGGCGCGGTAGTTGACCTCGCTCGGGTTGTAGCGGTGGCCGCGGCCGTGGCGCGGGAGGAACACGAGCTCGGCGCCGCCGAGACGGCCGTGGATCAGCGCGTCCGACGGGTCGCCGAAGGGGGTGGTGACCCGCTCCTCGCGCACGTCTTCGAGACCGTCCATCTGGTACAGGCCGCTGCCGCCGATCACCCCGATTCGCATCCGATCGCTCCTTCGCCGCGCGGTCCTATCACGGGAACGGGCCTCTTCACCAGGGCCGCGGCCCACGGGCGCGCGATCGTCGCTGTGTGCCCCGCGGTTCAGGCGCCGGGCTGCGCGCGGACGCGGGCGAACCAGTCGGTCGCGCTGCGCGGATCGGCCTTGCCGAGCTGTCCGCAGGCCGCGCTGATGTCGATGCCGCGCGTCGATCGCACGGAGCACTGGACCCCCGCCTGCACCAGCACCGTCTGGAAGTCGTACACCCGCGCGTCCGTCGGGCGGCGGATCTCCCGCGCAGGGTTCTCGTTGTAGGGGATGAGGTTGATCTTGACCTTCATCCCGCGCATCAGCTCGACGAGGCGCGCGGCGTCGTCCATGCTGTCGTTGAAGCCGGCCATCATCACGTACTCGAAGGTGATGCGTTTGTGCTGAAGGATCGGCAGCTCGCGACAGGCCTCGAGCAGCTCGGCCATCGAGTGCTTGCGGTTGACCGGCATGACGGCGCTGCGCTGGGCCTCGGTCGTGGCGTTGAGGCTCACTGCGAGGTTGACGGGGAGCACGTCCACGAGCTTGCGCATGGCGGGGACGAGGCCGACCGTGGAGACGGTGACCCTGCGGTGGGAGAAGCCGAGGGCGTCCTCCGACAGGTAGGTGTGGAGGGCCGCGACGAGGTTGTCGAAGTTGTGGAGGGGCTCGCCCATCCCCATCATCACGACGTTGGTGATCCGGGTGCCGGCGAGCAGGCCGGCGCGGATCTGGAGGGGTTGATTCGCGATCTCCGAGGGGCGGAGGTGGCGCTTCAGCCCAAGGTCGCCGGTGAGGCAGAAGGTGCACGCCATGGCGCAGCCGACCTGGGAGGAGACGCAGAGCGTCAGGCGGTCACCGTCGGGGATGAGGACGGACTCGATCTGCCAGCCGTCCTCGGTCTTCCAGAGGAACTTGGTCGTGCCGTCCCCGCTCTCGAGGACGCCTTCACACTCGAGGAACGGGATGTAGAAGCGCTCTTCGAACGTCGCGCGCGCGCCCTTCGCGATGTTGTTCATCTCGGCGAAGGTGCGGGCGCCGCGCTGCCACACCCACTTGTAGGCTTGGAGGGCGCGGAAGTCTTCGGAGCCGACGCCCTCGATCTCGGCGCGGATCTCGTCGAGGGTGAGGCTCTTGAAGTCGAGGCGCCCGTCGGCGCGGGGATAGCGCGGCATGGCGGGCGCCTAACCCGGCGGCGGCGATTAGCTTCGCGGCGCGGAGCATCCCCCCATGCTGATGATCTACGGCGCGACCGGGTACACGGGAGAGCTCGTGGTCGACGAGGCGCGCGCGCGCGGGCTGGCCCCGATCGTGGCCGGGCGGGACCCCGCCAAGGTCGCCGCCGTGGGTGCGCGTACCGGCCTGCCGACGCGCCCCTTCTCGGTGGACGCCCCCGATCTCGCCGGCGTCACCGTGCTCCTCAACTGCGCCGGGCCCTTCTCGCGCACGGCGAAGCCGCTGGTGGACGCGTGCCTGCGCGCGGGCGTCCACTACCTCGACGTCACCGGCGAGATCGGGGTGTTCGAGGCGCTCGCCGCCCGGGACGCCGAGGCGAAGGCGGCGGGCATCCTGGTGCTCCCCGGGGTCGGCTTCGACGTGGTACCGACGGACTGTCTGGCGCTCCACCTCAAGCAGCGCCTCCCCTCCGCGACGCGGCTACGCCTGGCGATCGGGTCGAGCGGCGGCGGTGTCTCCCACGGCACGGCGACCACCGCGGTGGAGAACCTCCACGCCGGCGGCGCGGTGCGCAAGGACGGGCGGATCCTCGGCGTCCCCGGCGCGTACAAGACGCGCGCGGTCGACTTCGGGCGCGGGCCGCGGACGGCGGTGACCATCCCGTGGGGGGACGTGTCGACGGCGTGGTACACCACGAAGATCCCCGACATCGAGACCTACGCCGCCTTCCCCGCCTCGGCGATCCGCGGCATGAAGCTGGCGAACTGGATCGGCCCCGTCCTGAAGTGGGGCTGGGTGAAGCGGGCGATCCAGGCCCGGGTGGACGCGGCGCCGGCGGGACCCACGCTCGAGGAGCGCACGAAGGGGCGGTCGTTCGTCTGGGGCGAGGTCGAGGACGACGCCGGCGGACGCGCCGAGGCCCGCCTCGCCGGCCCCGAGGCCTACGCGCTCACCGCGCTCACCGCGGTGGAGGCCGCGCGGCGCGTCCTGGAGGGCGCGCCGCGCACCGGGTTCGGCACGCCCGCGGGGGTTTTCGGGGCCGACTTCATCCTCGGGTTCGCGGGGGTCACGCGGGATGACGTGGGGTGACGGGCCCGGGGCGACAGGTACATACATCGCCCTTTCACTTCCGCCGGTTCGCTTCCCGCCCGGGCGTCCGGCGCGTAGCATCCCCCCGTGCACCGACCCGCCTCGCTCCTGCTCCTCCTCGCCGGCTGCTCCCCTCCCACCGGACCGGCCCCCGAGATCCGCGCGTGGTCGCCCGACCTCGCGTGCGACGCCGGCGCCCCGGTCCCGATGACCGTGTCCGGAGAGGGCTTCACGCCCGTGCCCGCCCACGTCCTCACCGAGCCGGTGCTGACAATGCCGACGCTCACGCTCACGCGCGTCGGGGGCCTCGACGGCGCGGACGACGGCGGCGGGTACGACGCCCTCGCCCTCTCCACGGGCGACGGCACGCTCCGCTGGATCGACGCGGGCACCCTCAGCTTCGACGCCTCCCCCGCGCTCGGCCTCGTGCCCGGCACCTGGGACGCCGCGGTCGGGAACCCCGACGGGCAGGCCGATGACCGCCCCGCCGCGCTCGTATGGGCGGGCCCGCCCGAGCTCCGCGACGTGGCCCCCGGCAACGTGTGCATCGAAGCGGGCACCGTGCCCGTCACGCTCACCGGGAGCGGCTTCCTCGTGGTGGACGGGGCCACGCCGATGCTCACGGTGGGGGCCAACGCGCCGGTCCCCACGGTCGCGTCCGACTGCCTGCCGCTCGCGGGCGGGCGGGACGGCGAGGTCTGCACGACCCTCACGGCCGACGTGGAGACCACCGCCCTCGCCCTCGGAGACGTCGCGATCTCCCTGACGAACCCCGAACCCGCGGCGTGCTCCTCCATGGTTCCCGCGACGCTCACCGTGACCCTCCCCCCGGAGATCACGACCGTCGAGCCCGCCTTCACCTGCGCCTCAGGCGGCACGGTGCGGATCACCGGAGAGCGCCTCCCCGCCGACCCCGTGGTCACCGTCGGCGGCGCGCCCGTCGCGTCGGTCACGGTGGTGGATCCGAACACCCTCGACGTCGTGCTCGGCGCGGACACCCCCGAGGGCCTCGTCGAGGTCGTCGTGAGCGGGAGCGACGGCTGCGACGCCGTCGCCACGATCGAGATCGTCGGCAACCCTGACGTGTACTTCGTGGACCCGCCCACCGTCTACGACGGCCTGTCCGTCGTGGTCACCGCGTGGATCGCCGACGTGACCTCCGAGGTCACCGAGGTGTGGCTCGTCGACCCCGCCGGCGCGCGCTCGGCGCTCGCGTTCACCTGGGACCCCGCGGAGCCCGACCGCGTCCGCGCGCTCGTGCCCGCCGGGCTCGCGGCGGGCGAGTACGGCTTCGGTATCGTCGAGGCGGACGGCTGCGGCGCCGAGCTCGCGGGCGCGCTGACCGTCACCGACACGCTCACCGTGGCCGTCGAGGCGCTCGATCCCCCCTTCGCGTGGGCCTACGACGACACGCCGGTCTCCGTCCTCGCGACCGACCCGGCGCCCTCCGGCGAGGTCGGCTTCGCGCCCACGCCGCGCGTCTACGTGACCCTCGCCGGCGGCGATGCGACGGCCTCGGCCCTCACGGGCGTCGACTTCCGCAGCGAGGGACTGCTCACGGCGCGCGTCTCCGCGGGCCTCGTGCCGGGCGTCTACGACGTGCTCGTGGTCAACCCGGACGCCACGGTCGGCCTCCTCCCCAGCGGGCTGACCGTCACGGAGGAGCCGGCCCCGGTCATCACCAGCGTGAGCCCGCCGAGCGTGCCCAACTCGGACCCCATCGAGGTCGTGATCTCCGGCCGCTCCTTCCGCGACCCCGCCGTGAGCCTCACCTGCCGCGAGGGCGGCGCGGAGACCACGGTGTCGGCGACCGTCACCGAGGCCAGCGGCACGCGCATCCACGCGATCGTCCCGGCGGCCGACTTCGGGCAGGCCGTGTGCCTGGTCACGGTCACGAACTCCGACGGCACCTACGCGCGCTACGCCGGCATGTCCATCCGGAACCCGTCGGAGAACCTGTTCCCGTGGTCGGTCGGCACCGACATGGTCGAGGCGCGCCGCGCCCCTGCCTCGGTCGCGGGCCGCACCAGCGCCGTGGCCCGGTGGGTCTACGCCATCGGCGGCGACGAGGGGGACGCGACCCTGCCGCTGGACTCGATCGAGCGCGCGCCCGTCGGCGTCTACGGAGACCTCGGCGCGTGGGAGTTGCTCTCCGCCACCCTCCCCTTTCCGCTGACCCTCGCGGGCGCCGCGATCATCGGCGAGTTCGTCTACCTCGTGGGCGGCCAGGACGGCGTCGGCCCCCTCGCGACCACCTGGCGCGCGCACATCCTCGACCCCGACGAGGTCCCCGAGCTCGACGCCGTCTCGATCGACGACGCGGGCGGGCTCGGCGGCGGGGACTGGGTGTGGCGGGTGGCCGCGCTCTACGACACCGCGGACGTCTCCAACCCCGGCGGCGAGTCGCTCCCGAGCGACCCGTTCGTGATCACTCTCCCCGACACCGGGGACCTCGCCGTGGGCCTCTCGTGGTTCCCGGTGGACGGCGCGATCGGCTACCGCGTCTACCGCAGCCTCGCCGCCGACACCGACGG
>CAJBVW010000033.1 GCA_903959175.1 uncultured Pseudomonadota bacterium | reverse complement strand
GGCGCGGCCTTCGCGGGCGCGGCCTTCGCGGGAGTGACCTTCGCGGCGGACACCTTGGGCGGCTCCGGCGTCGACGGAGCGGCGGGCGCACCCGCCCCGCCCAGGTCGATCCCGAAGAGATCCCCGAGGTCGACCCCGCTCAGCTCGTCGGGCCCCGCCGCCGCCGCGAACGTGACGGCCGCAGACCGCGCCGCGAGGTCGGTGGCCTCGACCCCGCGCAGCACGAAGAGCAGGCCGGGGTCGTGGTCGAGCCTCGCGCCCACCCCGTACAACACCGCGGCGACGTGTTTGCACATCATCGCCCAATCCGGGCAGGAACAGGCGAATTCCAACTCCGTCGGCGCGGGGAAGAGCCCGCGCGAGACGTCACACAAGGACCGGAGCAGCGAGGCCGGCAGCTTCCCCTGGAGGAGATCGACCAGCGAGGAGACCTGTCCGGCGTGCTCCTCGACGACGCCCTTCCAGCGGGCCGGCGGCAGCGGCTTCACGCGCACGGTGGTGCGGTACACCTCCGAGCCGCTCACCATCGCCGTCACGAGCCCCGGCTCGACGCGCAGATCCACCACCGAGCCGTTTCGCACGTAGGTCCGGCCGCGCGGCAGCCGGTTCTCGTAGTCTCCGTAGGACTCCATCGCGTCACACCAGGACTTTCCCCAGAATGACGACGCGATCGTGCGCCCACTGATCACGACGGGCGACATCGGCGCACCGCTCTTCGTCGACTTCGCCACCTGTCGAGCGGCCTCCGCGCGACGCTTCGCCACCGGCACGTAGGGTCTCCAGCCGTACATCCACCCCCCTCTCAGTCGATCGTCGCACGGTTCAGGTCGAGGGCGAGCGTGCGCAGCAGCTCCTCGTTGGAAAGCTCGGTCAAACGCACCTCGTCCTCGCCCGACAACAGCTCGCGCGCGAGCCCCCGCTTCTCCCCGAGCAGCGCGTCCACCCGCTCCTCGACGGTGCCGCGGCACACGAACTTCTGAACGAAAACCGGTCGCTTCTGCCCGATTCGGAACGCGCGGTCCGTCGCCTGCTCCTCCACCGCCGGGTTCCACCAGCGGTCGAAGTGGACCACGTGGGTGGCGGCGGTCAGGTTCAGGCCGGTCCCGCCCGCTTTGAGCGACAACACGACGAAGGGGACGGTGTCGTCGGACTGGAAGCGGTTGACCAGCTCCTGCCGCCCGCGGATGGCGGTGCCGCCGTGCAGGAACAGGCCGGGACGCCCGAACAAGCGGCCGAGAACCGCCGCGAGTGGCTCTACCGCCTCCCGGAACTGGGTAAAAAGCAGCATCTTCTCCTGACGACGCACGATCGGCTCCACGAGCTCGATCAGCCGCAGGACCTTGCCGCTCCGCGCGTCTTCCCAGCCGCCGTCCCCGAGCCAGTGGGAGGGGTGATTGCAGATCTGCTTGAGCCGCATGAGGCTCGCGAGCACCAACCCACGGCGCGACATGCCGTCCGCGGAGTCGAGCGCCTTCGCCAGCTCTTCGACGGTGCGCTGGTAGAGCGCGGCCTGCTCCCGCGTGAGCCCACACTCGGCGTTCATCTCGGTCTTCGCCGGGAGATCGGGCGCCACCTTCGGATCGGTCTTGAGGCGCCGGAGCAGGTACGGGCTCACGAGCGCGCGCAGCGGCGCCCAGCGCGCGGGGGCGCCGTCCCGCGCGTTCGCGAACTTCCGGAACTCCGCCGCGGACCCGAGCAGTCCCGGCTGCAGGAAGTTGAAGAGGCTCCAGAGGTCGCCCGCCCGGTTCTCGACCGGCGTGCCGGTGAGCGCGAGGCGGACCCGCGCCTTCACGGCGTTCACCGCCTTGGTCTGCCGCGCGCTCGGGTTCTTGATCGCCTGCGCCTCGTCGAGGATCGCGGTGTCCCAGGACGCGGCGCGCAGCCAGTCCGTGGTCGCGAGCGTGCCGTAGGTCGTGACGACGAGATCCGCGCCCGCGAAGCCGACTTGCGACACCCCGTCTCCCGACGCGTGCGCGACCCGCACGACCAGCGACGGCGCGAAGCGCGCGGCCTCGGCGCGCCAATTGCCGAGCAACGAGGCGGGTGCGACGAGGAGGTGCGGGGCGCGTGCCTCGCCGCGCGCCTTAAGCACCAGCAGCAGCGAGAGCACCTGGATCGTCTTGCCCAGGCCCATGTCGTCCGCGAGGCACGCGCCCAGCCCGAGCTGGTTGAGGAAGCCGAGCCAGCGCACCCCGTGCTCCTGATAGGGGCGCAGCGTGGCGTGCAGGTCCGCGCCCGGGAGCGCCCCCTCGGCGGCCTCCGGCGTACGTAGCCGCATCAGCACGTCCGCCAACCAGGGCCCCGCCACCACGCGCGACCACTCGGGCCCCTCGGCGCCGCCCTTTACCAGCCGCGACGGCTGCTCCGCACCCGCGAGAAGCCGCATCGCCTTGTGGAACGGCACGCCGTCGCGCGCCTCTTCCCGGGCCTGGCTCCAGATCGCGAGGACCTCTTCCAGCCGCGCCCGATCGACCTCTACCCAACGCCCCCGCAACGGGACGAGCCCGCTCCCGGCGGCGCGGATCTCGGCCCACTCGGCGTCGGTCACCGGGGCGCCGTCCAACGAAACACCCACGTCGAACGTCAGCAGTCCGGCGACCCCGAGCATGGAGGGGGCCTTGCCGAGCGAGACCGTCACCTCCGCGCGGGGCGGCGCTGTCCGCCGCCACCAATCCGGCACCCGCACCACGAGCCCCGCCTCCTCGAACGCCGGCACCGCGCGGAGGAACCGGTGGGCCTGCGCCGCTGTCCACGCCTGCGGGCGGAAGAGGGCCTGCGAGTCGACCATCTCGCGCAGCCAGTCCACCTGCTGCGCCGCGCGGTCTACCGGGAGGAGCAGCTTGAGCAGCCCCGCGCGGTCCCCCGCGGCCGCCGACTCCGCGAGCGCCTGCCCCAGGGGGCGGTGCTGCGCGTCCGAATTGGCGGTGAGCCCCGTGGAATACGTCGCGATGAAGGCGAAGGGACGCTCCGCGTTGGTGCGGTTCTCGGCGAGGTGGAAACACACCCGCCCTACGACGGCCCAGGTCGCGCTGCGTGCGCCCAGCCACGCTTCGAGTGTCAGCCCGCCGAGCTGCGCGCCGAGCGCCGCCCCGAGGCGCGCCACGAGCGTCGTCTCCGAGAGGTATTCGTGCCCGAGCATCGGCGGCGCCGCGTCGGCCCCTCCGAGCGCCCCTCCGCCAGTGCGACCGGCCGCGGCCGCCACGAGCACCCGCCGGGCGACGTCCCGAAAATACGCGACTGAGGCCGGAAACGGGGTGGTCGGGTGGCGAGCGGCGAGGTCGAGCAGCGCGCCCGCGTCGTCCTGGGTGACGGCCTGCGCGAGGGGCTCCGCGAGCGCCATGTCGAGGACGGAGTCTTCCGGGGGCTCGCGATCGACCACGACGCGGCCGTGCGGGTTCAGGCCGAGGGCGAAGGGGAGGGTGCGGGGAGCGGGCATGGGGGGCGGGCGTAGCATGGGGGGATCGGAGCGGGGAGGGCCGGGAGCTCGGGGGAGGGCGAAGCCGCGCACCCCCACCCCCCTCGGGATACCCGCGCCCGATGCGAACCCCGACCCGGATCCTGCTCGCGCTCCTGGCCGTCGTGGTGGTCGCGATCGCGCTCGCAGCCGCGCGGGTCGAGGACGTCGTGCTGCTCGCGATGTCGCCCACGACGCGCTTCGACGCCGCGGCGGCGCCCGAGGGCCCCGACTACAGCGAGGACGCCGCGTGGAGCGCGCTCCCCGGCCGCGTCGACGCCGCGGACGCCACGATGGAGGGCCTGGCGGCCATCGACGACACGACCGCCCAGGTCGACGTGTTCTACGTCCACCCCACGTCCTACATCGGGCGCGACTGGAACGGGCCCATGGGGGACGCCACGCTGAACGCGAGCACGGACGCCGTCGCGACGAAGATCCAGGCGAGCGCGTTCAACGGCTGCTGCGCCGTGTACGCGCCGCGGTACCGGCAGGCGAACCCGATCGCCTTCACGCGGCCGACGAAGAGCGGCGAGCAGGCCATCGCGCTCGCGTACGGCGACGTGCGGACGGCCTTCGGGGAGTTCCTGTCGCGACGCGACCCCGCACGGCCCTTCTTCCTCGTCGGGCATAGCCAGGGCGCGCACCTGCTGCGGCGCCTGCTCGAGAAGACGATCACGGGGACGCCGCTGCGCGAACGGCTCGTCGCCGCCTACCTGATCGGGGCGCCGCTCACCGAGGCGTCGCTCGCGCGGGAGATGCGGGACCTGCCGGTGTGTGCGTCGGCCACCCAGGTGGGGTGCGTGGTGGGGTGGAACGCGCGCGCGCCCGGGTTCGTGCCGGGCAAGCTCGAGCCGCGCGGTCTGGACGATGCCCCCGGCGACCCGCGGGTGTGTGTGAACCCGATCACCTGGCGCACGGACGGCGCGCCGTCGCCGGCCTCGGCCAACGCGGGCGCGGTGTTCCTCGAGGCGACGCCGCCGGTGCGGCTCCCGACCTTCGCGAGCGCCCAGTGTGTAGACGGCACGCTCGTGGTGGACGAGATCGGCGCCGCGCCCCGCGACCTTAGGAGCCGGCTGCTCGACCGCGCGATCGGCGCCGGGAACCACCACGCGATCGAGGTCCAGATGTACTACGCGGACCTGCGCGCGAACGCGAACGACCGCGCCGCCGCCTGGCTTGCGGGGCAGGCGGTGCAGGTCGAAGCGGCGCCCGCGGTGCCGCTCGAAGCCCCGGGATCGCAGCCGCGCTGACGCCCGCGACGCCACGGCCGGGACCGCCCCCCCCGCCCCAAGAGGCGGACCTCCCCCAGCCGTACCTGCCGACGAGGTCCGGCCATGGTGATAGGTTCCGCGCCCGACGCCCACCGAAGGATCCCGCATGAGCCACTCCCAATGCGCCGCCGTCGTCGTCCTCACGTGCCTCGGGCTCGCTGCATGTGAACCCGACAAGGCCGAGGACACCGGCGCAACCGACACCGGGCGCGTACCGGAGGTGCCGTTCGACGAGGACTGCGCCGCGCAGGTGATGTACACCCAGACGGTCTGTGAATGCCCAGAGCTCACGGCCGACTGGAGCGGCGTCACCGCGGACAGCGCCGGCGCCCCCTTCGACCCGAGCCAGGACGCGACCGTAGTTCACTGGTACATCCTCGGGATGCCGGTCTCGACGCTGAACGTGCGGCTGTGCGAGGGCGCGTCGCTGGCGGCCGACGTGCTCGGAGCGGACGCCGAGGGGACGGCCGGGCGCACCGAGACGACCCTCTCCGTCGGCGAGTGGGGCTACGGCACGGGGGTGATCGCCCTCTACGACACCCTCGACGAGGAGTCCGGGGCAGCCCCGCGCGCCGCCGCGATCTTCGAGTTCGATGCCACGTCGACGAACACCCGGGTGGTGCTCGAGGGCCGCGGTGACGTGTGGACCGGCCCCTGAGACAGGGGGACGGGAAACGATCTTTCAACCTTGCCGTATTCGTGGCAAGATGAGGGGGTCATCGGAGCCCATCGTGCATCGCCACCGCCTGCCCGTCGCACTCGTCCTCCTCTTCGTGTCCGCCTGCGCGACAGAGAACACCCTCCAGACGGAGAAGGAAGAGCCGACCGGCCTGGAGGAGGCCGAGGACCCCGCGCCCCCGATCGACGCGGACACCGCCACCGATGATCGGCCCGACACCGGCTTCGAGGAGCTGCCCGTCTACTGCGACGATCGCAACTTCAGGGCCGAGCCGGTCGCGCAGGACGCGGAGTGTGACGGCGGCCCCGTCAGCCCGGATTGGTCCCTGGAGGTCCTCTGGGAGACCACCATCGGGAGCGGCACGTACAGCCCGCTCGTGGTCGGCCAGCTCGACGACGACGATGGCGACGGGGACGTGGACGACGCCGACATCCCGGACGTCATCGCCTTCGACACCTCCGCGGTGATGTACTCCATCCGCGGCTCCGACGGCACGGTGAACTGGCAGCGGAGCATCGTGAACTCGGTGAACACGCTCTCCGCCATCGGGGACGTGAACGCGGACGGGTTCCCCGACATCGTGACCGACATCAACTACACGCTGACCGCGATCGACGGGAGCACCGGGGCCACGATCTGGACGGGTCCCAGCTCGTCGAGCAAGAACAAGGGCACCTGCGGCGCCAACGGAATGGCGGATCTCGACGGGGACGGCAGTCCCGAGGTGTACCTCGGCAGCCTCATCGTCGACGGGACGACCGGCGTGACCCGCGGCAACGGCACCGAGGGCGACGGCTTCGGCGTCGGCAACTCGTACGGCCACTCCATCGCGGTCGATCTCGACGATGACGGCACCCGCGAGGTGATCGTCGGCAACGCCGCCTACGATGCGGACGGCGTCACCCTCTGGTCGACGGGCGGCACGGACGGCACCCCCGCCGTGGCCGACCTCGACTGGGACGGGTCCCCGGAGATCGTGACCGTGGGCAACTACGGCGTCCTCACGTTCGACGCGGAGGGGGAGGAGCTCTGGACCTACGACCTCGGCGGCGCCTCGGCGAGCACCCCGGTCCTCGCCGACGTCGACGGGGACATGTTCCCGGACGTGATCATCCCGACGACCACCTCGCTCATCGTGCTCGACGGCGACGGCAACGAGCGCTGGGTCTACACGCCCTCCAGCAGCGGAACCGGCCGGGGCGGGGCCTCGGCCTACGACCTCGACGGCAACGGCACGTGGGAGATCATCTGGGCGGGCCCCGGCGCGACGCGGATCCTCTCCGGGGACGGAGAGCTGCTCGCCGAGTACACCGGCACCAACACGAGCTGCGCGGGACCGGTCCCCATCGTCGACCTCGACGGAGACGGTCACGCGGAGATCGTCGTGGTGGATTCGAGTGGGCGCGTCCGCGCGCTCAGGGACACCGCCGGGTTCACGGAGGCGCGGCCGGTCTGGCACCAGTCGGACTACAGCCTCACGAACGTCGAGGACAACAGCCAGCTCCCGGCCGCGTCCACGCCGAACTGGCAGGGCGCGAACAACTTCCGCGCCGGCGAGGGGATCGCCACCGTCGTGTCCGTGTACCCGGTGATCCGGGACGTGTGTAGCGACGAGTGCGGCGACGGGACCGTCTGGATCTGGTACTCCATCGCCAACAACGGCTGGTACGACGTGTCGGAGATCCTCTCGCTCGAGTTCTGGGGACAGACCGCCACCGGCATGGTCCTCCTCGGAACCGACACCTGGACGGGCAACGTCGATGCCGGCATGATGACCGCGAGCGACTTCGTCGAGCTCACCGGCGTGCCGACGCCGATGCAGGACATCATGGTGCGCATCGCGGGGAGCGTCGATCCCGAGTTCGCCGACTGCTCCACCGAGGACGACTCCACGATGTGGAACCTTGAGGTCTGCCCCTGATCAGCCCAGGCGCCTCGGGCGCCTGAGGAACGCGACGGCGAGCGCCACCGCGAAGGCTCCGGCGCCACCCCGCCGAGAGCCGCAGCCGCACGCGTCGTCGGACGGAGGAACGGGGGTCTCGTCGGAGGGGCCGCCCGTCTCTTCCGGAGCCTCTTCCTCGGGAAGGCCCGTGCCCTGGTCAGCGCTGTACGGCGCGCGGGCGCTCGTGGTCCAACCGTCCGCGCCGCCCGTGAACACCGCGTAGTACGCAGAGCCGACCAGCGGATCGTGCACCTCGGCCGCGCTGCCGGGGTCGACTGCGTCGTGGAACACGACGACCCCGTCCTCTGGGTGGGTCGGGAAGCCGTCCTCCCGGCGGACCACGATCGCCTCGAGGGCGCGGGCGTCACTCGGCTGCGACCACGTCAGGATCACGCCGCCCGCTACGTCGTCGGAGGCCACGAAGTCCGCGACAGGGAACCACGCGTCGGGTCCGGCAGGCGCATAGACGCACACGTCATCGAGGTTCCAGCCGCCGTAGTTCCCCTCGCCGCTGCTCGCGAGCTCCCAGGCGAGGACGAGGGTGTCGGTGTCGGTCTCGACGGCGAGCGTGTGGAGGATCCACTCCGCGTCCTCCGAGTGCTCGGTGCTGTCCCCCGCGTGGTTGGACCAGAGCTCGACCTCGTTGGCGTACACGGCGGCCCGATCGACCGCGCCGTCCTCGACGGCGAGCCAGCGCCGGTACTGCAGGACGACCCGGGGCAGGCTGCGCAGGTCGATCGGCGCCGCGTACAGGCGGTTCGTGACGGAGGGTGGGTAGGCGCCGTCGTCGTCGTCGGCACCGAGGTCGTTGCCCCATACGTCCGCGCCCGACCAGGCGCTGTCGGGATCCCCGGCGCGGCCCTGGGGCGGTCCGAAGTGCCAGTCGTCCGCCTCGCCGGCCCCCGCCTGCGACTCGTGGACGTACCCGCCGTCTCCCGCGGTGAAGTCCTCGCAGGAGACGGGCACGAGCTCTCCGACGTAGAAGGTGTGGGGCGCCCAGGAGGCGTCGGGCGCGCGCACCTCGTCCCCCGCCGGGCTCCGGGCGACGATGGCGTAGTGCACGATCGTCCCCGCCGGAAGCGCCGGCAGCGTGCCGGACCAGGCCTCGCCGTCGAGGCGCATGGGCGCGGCGTCCCAGGTCTCCCCGCCGTCGGAGGACCACACCGCGTCGACCTCGGCGACCTCGACCTCCACGCAGCCCCGCGCCATGCTCGTGACGGTGCCGTGGAGCGCGATCTCCACGTCGGCGCCCTGGTTCCCGAGCGCCTGGTGCTCCAGGAACGCGGGAAAGGCGGCGCCCAAGGGGCCGAGACCGTGCATCCCGAAGGCCTCCACGAGCTCGCAGAGGTGGGGCGTGCCGTTCCCGAGATCGCCGTCATCGTCGTCCGCGAGGACGAATTCGTCGTACACCGTGTCCAGGGTCGGCCCGGCCTTGATGGCATCCGCAACCAGGGCGGAGGTCACCTCCCACGCCCGCCCCTTCACGTCAGCGGCCTCTCCGTACACGCCCTGCAGGATGCCGAAGAGGTCCCACGCGGCACCGGCGAAGATGACCCCGTCCCGGTGGATGTTGTCCTCGATGTCGTCCGGGTAGACCTTGTCGGTGTCGATCTCGCGGAGGTGGCGGCCGCTCGTGTAGAACGAGGGCGCGACGTACGGATCGAGCGTCTGCAGCGCCGCGATCAGGTCCCCGATGCCCTCTCCCATCGTCCCGTCGAGCACCCCCGCCTCGAGGCTGGAGGCATGAAACGCGTGGCCCCATTCGTGGAACGCGATGTCGGCGATCCGACCGAGGTCGCTGCAGCCGTCTCCCTCGTGGCCGAACTGGATCTGGCCGTCGTAGAAGGCGTAGCAGGGGGTGCTCACGTTCACCTTCGCGCGGATCCGCGAGGTGTGGAGCGCGAGCTCCGGGGCGAAGCGGATCCCGAACTCGCGCACCGCGTGGAGGTTGACCCACGCATCGATCTCCGCCTGGGCGGCGTCCGCGTCTGTCCAGGTGGGCGCGCTGCCCTCGAGGAGGACGGAACCTTCGGCGCCGCCTTCGTTCGTCACGTAGAACCAATCGCCGGTGAGCGCCGAGATCCAGCTCTCGTCGTCGGAGACGACGAACGAGCCATCGGCGGCGGTGGTGGCCGTCGAGCCGCCGCTCCCCGTCAGCGTGACGTAGGGCAGCGCGGAGGTGGTGAGGTCCCCGTCCGGGAGCCGGGTGTCGTGCGTGCCGTACAGCACGCCGTCCAGAAACCGGACCTCGTTGTGAACGGAGAGGAGCGCTCCGTCGTGGGCGTCCACGAACGAGACCCACTCGCCGGGGGGCACGGCGGTGCGGGAGCGGGTCTCCCAGGCGAGGTGGTAGGCGAGGCGCCCGCCCTCCTCCAGCGGCAGGACGACGAGCCGCGCGCCGCCGTCGTCGTGGGCGGCGTCCGGCACCGGGCCGGCCCGCCTCGCGACGGATCGCGCTTCCGCCACGGTCAGGCGCGGCGCGTCGAGCAACGGGGCGTCCGGGTGGGTGTCGACGCCGACGAGCACGAGGTTGCCGTACCGCACGCGCGCCGTGACGCCGCCGCGCCAAACGGGGACGCCGCCCACGAGGCGGTCGAAGTCGATGTACCAGGTGTCCGTGCGGGCAACGTGGCGCGCCGACCGCAGCGCCAGGTCGGTCGAGGGCACGCCCAGCAGGCCGGGCCACCGCTCCAGCAGCGCGCGGAGCGCCCTCTCCGCATCCTGGCCGTCCCGGAGCCGTCCCAGGGGGAGGCCGGGGCCCCACATGCGCCGCACGGTGCCGGTGCCCTCGTCGAAGCGGGCGAGCCACCCGCTGCCTTCGCCCGCCTGGAAGGCGCTCCAGCCCGCGCCCCGACGCAGCCTCGCCTGTACGGCCGGGTTCACCGGGAAGACCCGGGCGGGCTCCACGCCGATGTACACGTCCTGCGTCGGCACCGCGCCGAGGGCCGGCCCGGCTCCGAGGAGGGGCGCCGCGAGCATGAGGAGAAGTCCGGCCGTCATCACACGCTCCGCGAGGTTGCCCGACGATGGTTACTATAGTCGCCCGACGCGCTCGCGCACGAATCGGCCGGAGTCTGCATGCTCGCCAGGGCCTACACCTTCTCGCTCGCCCTCTCGTTGTGCCTGGCGGTCGGCGCGGGCTGCGACGGGCCCGAACCCACGAAGGACGACACCTCGGCGTCGGACACCGACACGGACACCGACACGGACACCGACACCGACAGCGACACCGACACCGACAGCGACAGCGACAGCGACACCGACACCGACACCGACACCGATCACCTGCCGCTCGGCGCGGACTGTGTCCCCAACGAGAGCGACTGTGGGGCCGAGGCCGCTTGCTGCACCCCGTGTTGCGAAAACGACGCCACGCCAGAGTGCACGACCCTCGACGCATCGGGGGCGTGTCCGCTCCCCGATCTCTCGGTGGACCTCGGCGGCATGACCGAGACGATCGACATCCAGGACGTGCCATTTTCCGAGGACGACTGCGCGGTCCAGGAGGCCTGCGTGGACGCGCCGGGCCTGCGCCGCCTGCTCCGCTTCGCCACCACCACGCCCAACACCGGCACGGCCGACGTGTACTTCGGCGACGTGTCCGACGAGGTCGGCTTCGAGTACTCCGAGTGCCACGAGCACTCCCACTTCAGCGCCTACGCCGAGTTCGTCCTGCTCAGCGCGGACGGCACGACCGCCGTCACGGGCCGCAAGCAGGCTTTCTGCATGATGGACAACGAGAACTGGGGAGACGAGGGAGCCGCTCGTTACACATGCGACTTCCAGGGCGTCAGCGTCGGTTGGGCGGACACCTACGCGTCCTACCTGGACTGCCAATGGATCGACATCACCGACCTGTCCGCAGGCGACTACACGCTCCGGGTGACGGTGAACCCCGACCAGGTCATCGCCGAGCGGAGCTACGCGGACAACGTCTCCGAGGTCACCGTCACCGTGCCGGAACGGGCCGACCAACCCCCCGTGACCGACGCCTGCGGCACCCTCTCCTACGGGGAGCACCGGGACTGCGGCTGGGACGTGGCCGGCACCTTCGCCTGCGTCCCCGGCACGAGCGTATTCGTCGGCTGTGACCCCGCCTGCCTCGGTGACTGTGACGGCGACCCGGTGCTCCGGCTCTGTGACGGCAGCGTCACGACCTGCTCGGGTGTCGACGCGATCGGGGCCAACGATCGCTCCGAGTGCGGCTCATGGTGCCCGTTCGAGATCGTGACGTGTCCGGAGAGCGGGGCCGTGAGCGCGTTGACCGGGGGATGGGACGCGCGCGACGCGGGTGGATGCGACGTGGCGCTCATCGAGATGTGAACTTGCCCCAAATCAACGGACAGGAAAGATGAACCCCTCCTCTCCCCATCCCCGCGCACGCCCCCGCGGTCCGCTGCGGGGACGCGCCCACGCCTCCTCGAAGCCCCCCCTTCACCCCCAGCGCAGGATCTGCCGCCACGGGTGCACCCCCAGGCTGGTCTCGTCCTCGGGCGTGAGGAGCTGGCGGATCTGGCCGTAGATCGCCTCGGCCTGGAGGCGGAAGCCCTCGGAGCCGCCGGTGTCGTCGCGGCGATCTGCGTAGCGCATCGCGGCGAGGAGGTACTCAAGGCGCACGACGCGCACCGGCTGCATCTCCATCCATGCGGCGACGTCGGCGAAGAGGTCGATGGGGTCGGCGTTGCCGTCGGCGATCTCGGCGCGACCGACGGCGAGCTCGGCGAGGGCGGGGAAGGCCCCCGAGGCGCGCAGGAGGCCGCGCGACGCGTCGAGATCGGCCTCCGCGGGGGCGGTGCGGCCGAGGCGGAGGAGGTGGAGGCCGCGGGCGCCGACGAGACGGGCGGCGAGGCCGTTGAGCTCGCGCGCGACGACGCGCTCGAGGACAGGCTCGAGGAGGCGGATGGCCCCGGCGGGGTCGTTGGCGAGGCCGGCGAGGCGCGCGGCGAGCAGGGCGGCGGCGGCCTCGAAGGCGGCAGGGGCGCCGCCGAGCACGGCGTCCTGGGCCTGGGCGAGGCGCTCGCGGGCCTGGCCGACGCGGAAGAGGTCGATGTCGATCTCGGCGGCGGCGAGGAGGAGGCCGGCGAAAAGCGGGGCGGGCGCCTGGATGCGGGCGGCGGGGAGGGCGGCCTCGATGCGGACGCGGGCCTCGGAGAAGCGGCCCTGGGGCCGGAGGACGCCGGCGAGGGCGGCGGCGGCGCGCCACGCGGAGAGGGCGTCGAGGTCGGGGGCGGCGAGGACCCCGGTGAGGCCGGTCTCGGCGGCGCGGAGCTCGCCCTGGGCGGTCTGGATCGTCGCGAGAAGCACGGCCGCACGGTGGGCGTCGATGCCGCGCAGGCGCTGCATCGCGGCGGCGGCCTGGCGGCGAGCGGACTCGAGCGACCCGGCGAAGAGCTCGAGCTCGGCGAGGCGCTCGGCGGCGACGCCGGCGCGGTTGCGGTCCCCCACGCGGCCGAGGCGCTCGACGGCGCGCTGGAGCATGTCGCGCTCCTCCGCGGTGTCGCCGCGCACGCGGGCGAGGCGGGCGGCGACGAGGTCGGTGTCGCCGAGGTCCCCCACGCTGGCCGCGAGCGCGCGCGCGCGACCGATGGCCTGGTCCGCGGCGGAGCCCTCGGGGCGGGCCTCCGCGAGACACTCGGCGTACAACCTCCAGAGCGGGGAGTCGGCGGAGGCGTTGCCGCGGGCGGCGGCGACGCGCTCGAGGAGGGGGAGGGCCTCGGCGTAGAGCCCGGCGCGGGCGAGGGGGGTGGCCCACGCGACGGCGGTGGCGCCGGCGGCGTCGACGTCCCCGGCGTCGAGGAGGACGGCGGCGAGGCGGGGGCTCGGGAGCGCGCCACGCACGGTCTCGGCGATGCGGCGGCAGAGCACGCCCCGCCGGGTGGGCCGGAGCCGCTCGCGCACGAGGGCGCCGGCGAGGCCGACGCGGAAGCTCCAGCGGCCCTCCTGCTCGGCGAGGAGCTGGTCGGCGACGAGGGCGTCGAGGGCGCCGCGGGTGTCCTCCTCCGTCTCGTCGATGGCGTGGGCGAGCTGGGCGAGCTCGAGGTCCCCCTCGGCGAGGGCGACGGCCTCGGCGGTGCGCCGGTGGAGCTGGGCGAGGCTCTCGAGCCGCACGAGGAGGGCATCCTTGACGGACGCGGGCACGGAGAAGGGCGCGGCGCGCTGATCGCGGCCGTGGGGGAGCGCGCGGACGAGCTGCTCGAGCGGGCCGGGCATGCCGCCGCTCGCGGTGAGGAGGCGGCGCACGAGCTCGGGCGAGACGGACGCGACGCCGAGCCACTGACTCGCGAGCACGGCGACCTCGGTGGCGGTCAGCGGCGGCACCGGGATGGCCTGGGCGCCGGGCCACACGCGGGGCACGGGGCGGTCGGACCAGGTGGCGAAGGTCAGCACGGGCGCGCCGTCGGCGTGGAGCTGCGCGAGGGCGCCGAGGAAGATCTCCACGTCGGCGCGGGCGCCGTCCTCCATCGCGTGCACGCCGAGGACGACGGAGGTGGGGTCGGCGTCGGCGCGGGCCGCGATCATGCGGGCGAGCACGGTCGCGTCGGGCGCGGCGGCCCCGGTCGCGATGGCGGTGGCGGCGCGCACCGCGGCGTGGTCCTCGAGCGCCGCGAAGGTGGCGAGGACCTGTTCGGCGAAGGCGGCGAGGGGGCGGGGGTTCGTCCCGAAGTAGACCTCGAAGATGCGGAAGCCGCGGGTGGCGGCCTCCTCGAGCGCGAGGCGGACGAGCCGGCTGCGGCCGGTGCCCTCGGGGCCGGTGAAGACGACGGCGGCGCCGGGGAGGGGCTCGTCGAGGAGGGTGTGGATGGCGCGGAGCTGGACGGCGCGGCCGATGGTGTGGAGCGAGGGGGCGACGGGCGCGGCGGTGCCGTCCCCCACGGGGAGGCTCCCACGGAGGGCCTCGACGACGCGGCCGGCGTTCTCGGGGCGGTCGCCCGGGCGCTTCGCGAGGAGCTTCATCGTGAGGGCGGAGACGGCCTCGGGGAGCACGGGGACGACGCGGCGCGGCGGGAGCGGCACGACCTCCAGGTGCATGCGCGCGAGGGTGGGCGGGTGGTCGGACTCGTAGGGCCGGCGCCCGGTGAGCATCCGGTAGAAGAGGACGCCCAGGGCGTAGAGGTCGCTGCGCGGGCCGACCTCCTTGCCGGTGAGCTGCTCGGGGCTGGCGTAGTGGAAGGTGCCGACGAACTCGCCGGGGTCGGTGAGGACCTCGGGGGTGTTGAGCAGGCGCGCGGTGCCGAAGTCGAGGACCTTGACCTGCCCGTCGCCGAGGACGATGACGTTGCTGCTCTTGAGGTCCCGGTGGACGATGCCGCGGACGTGCATGTACTCGAGCGCCTGGGCGACCTTCGTCGTGATGCGCGCCGCCTCGGCGGTGCGAGCGGGCTCGCCCGGCCGCCCGATACTCTTGACGCGCACCTGGGCGGGCACGCCGTGGAGGAGCTCCATGACGAGGTAGGGATGGCCCTCCTCCGTCATGCCGTAGCGGAAGACGCGCACGATGTTCGGGTGGTCGAGGCGGGTGAGCGCCCGATACTCCCGCCCGAACCTCGGTACTCCCTGACCGCGCTCCGTCAGCACCTTGGCGGCGAGCGAGCGGCCGGTGTCGGGTTCGACCACCTCGTAGACCACGGACATCCCGCCCTGCGCGACGAGGCGGATCACGCGGAAGGGCCCGACGTGTGTAGGGGCGGTGTCGGGGCCGTACATCGCGGCGAGTGTAGCCGCCCGCCGGGGGCTTCGACGGTGCCGGAGGGGGTCGGCGCACGCGGCGGCGCGAACGCGTTTCCCGAGTGTCCTGGATCCGGTTAGGGCGGCCGCTTCCCCGGTGGTTCGATGACCCTCTCCCTCGTCTTTGCCTGGATGATCGCATGCCAGCCGGCTGACTCCGCCGCGCCGACGCCGATCTCCGCGGGCGCCCCCCCCCCCGCCGCGCAGGCCCCGGCCGCCACCCCCGACGAGGGCGTGGTCGCCGCGTGGAACGGCGGTTCGTTGACCTACAAGGACGTGAAGGCCGACATCGCGACGGACCTCATCCGCCTCGAGGCCGAGTACTTGACGAATCGTTACGACGCGGAGACCGCCGCGACGGACGACCGCATCAACACCGCGCTGCTCGAGGCCGAGGCCAAGAAGCAGGGCCTCGCCGACCCCGGCGCGCTCCTGAAGAAGGAGGTCGAGGAGAAGACCCCCGCCGCCACCGAGGCCGAGATCAAGGAGCTCTACGACGCGAACGCGCGCAAGCTCCGCGGCAAGCCGCTGGAGGAGGTCCGCCCCGACATCGAGCGCGCCGTGCGGCAGCGCAAGCAGGGCGAGCGCTTCGGGGTCTACATCGGCGAGCTCCGCACGCAGTACGGCGTGGTGGTCCAGCTCCCGTACCCGAACATGCCCCGCATCAACGTCTCCGTGGACGACGACCCCTCGATCGGCCCGAAGGACGCGCCGATCACGATCGTGCAGTTCGCCGAGTTCCAGTGCCCGTACTGCGGCTCCGCGCGCGAGTCGCTCGACGAGGTGCAGAAGAACTACCCGGGCAAGGTCCAGTTCGTCTTCCGCGACTTCCCCCTCGGCTTCCACGACCGCGCCATCCCCGCCGCCGTGGCCGCGAACTGTGCCGCGAAGCAGGACAAGTACTGGGAAGTCCACGACGCGATGATGAAGAACCAGCGCGCCCTGGAAGACGCCGACCTCGAGCGCGTCGCGCGCGAGGCCAAGCTCGACATCGAGAAGTGGCAGGCCTGCCGCAAGGATCCGGCGATGGAGATGGAGATCCAGAAGGACATGGCGGACGGCACGAAGGCCGGCGTCAGCGGCACCCCCGCCTTCTTCGTCAACGGCATGTTCCTCAACGGCGCCGTGCCGTACGAGCGCTTCAAGGCCATCATCGACCGGGAGCTCGCGGGCTCCAGCGCGGGGTAGGCGATGGACACGCAGCAGATCGCCGCCACCGTGGCCGGCGCGGGGGACCTCACCGCCCTCGAAGACGTGCGGGTGCGCCTGCTCGGCAAGAAGGGCGAGATCACCGGGATGCTCAAGCAGCTCGGCGGCCTCGCCCCCGAGGAGCGCGCCGCGTTCGGCGCCCAGGTCAACGCGCTGAAGGCCGAGGCCCAGGCGCTGCTCGACGCGCGCAAGTCGGAGCTCGAAGGCGCGGCCGAGGCCGCCAGCCTCGACGCGGGCTGGATGGACGTGACCGCGCCCGCCCCCGAGCGGCCCCTCGGGCGCCTCCACCCCATCACCCTCCTCCTCGAAGAGGTGATCGACCACTTCACCGGCCTCGGCTTCGAGATCGCGAGCGGCCCCGACATCGAGGACAGCTTCCACAACTTCGACGCGCTGAACATCCCGAAGGACCACCCCGCGCGCGACGTGTGGGACACCTTCTACACCGACCGCGGCGAGATCCCCCGCACGCACACCTCGTCCGTGCAGATCCGCACGATGATGAATCGCACGCCGCCGATGCGGATCCTCGCGCCCGGCCGCGTGTTCCGCAACGAGACGATCGACGCGACCCACCACGCCAGCTTCCACCAGGTGGAGGGGCTCCTCGTCGACCGTCAGGTCTCCGTCGCGCACCTCAAGCACACGTTGGAGACCCTGGTCGACCGGGTGATCGGCCGCGGCCTGAAGACCCGCTTCCGCCCCGCGTTCTACCCCTTCGTCGAGCCCGGCCTGGACCTCGACGTGAGCTGCGTGTTCTGCCACGGCAAGGGCTGTGGCGTGTGCAAGCAGTCGGGCTGGATCGAGCTCATCCCCGGCGGCCTCGTGCACCCGAACGTGCTCCGCGCGTGCGGCCACGACCCCGACGAGTGGCAGGCCTACGCCTTCGGCATGGGTTTCGACCGCATGGTCATGCTCCGCTACGGGATCGATGACATCCGCCGCCTCTACGACGGCCGCCTCTCGCTCGTCCGCCAGTTCTGACCGCCCGGCCGGGGTGCCCGTCGCCCCGGCCCTCCCATCGCGAGGTCCCCATGCTCGACCTCCTCTTCCCCGCCCGCGCGCCTCCGCGGCGCCCACCCCGCGCTCTACGCCCAGCTCGCCGCCTTCTACCGCCAGGATCCGGCGGAGTGGTAGCTACTCCGCGCGCGTGACCACGAGCGGCCCGTCCGCGTCCGCCGGTACGTCCACCGCCTGGTCCACGCCGTCGGGCCACCTCACCGTGACGGAGACCACCCGCGCGTCGCCGAGGCCGAACCACGCCCGCGGGTAGCTCGCCGCCGCCAACCCCGGCTTCGTGCCGATCTCCCGCACCTGCACCCCGGCGTCCGTCTCGACCTCCACGCGCGCCCCGATGCCGAAGCGGTTGGGCGCGGGCCCGTCGAGCTCCACCGTCAGGGCGCGGGCCGCGGTGCAGCTCGCCCGGTACAGGCGCGAGGGGGTGCCGAGGTTGGAGACGAGCAGGTCGGGGAAGCCGTCGGCGGCGGGGCGAGCGACGTCCGGACGCGCGCCGCACGCGAGCAGCACGAGGAGGCTCATCCCGGCAGGATAGCCGCTCCGCCGCCGCTCCGTCCGTCCGGGCGCGCGGCTACCCGGCGGCGCGCCGGCCGTTGCGGGGCTTGCGACGGTCCTCGTCCGAGATGACCACGTCGACGCTGGAGAGGTCGTCGGGGACCTCGCCGGCCCACCCGCTGTCCTTGAGCAAGGCGGTCAGCTCGGCGTTCTTGGGCGCGCTCGGCGCCGCCGCGCGCTCGGGGAGGAACTGCTGGAGGGACGTGCGCACGCGTACGATGGGCTCGCGGGCGTGGGCGGCCACCCCCTGGAGGGCGTCCTCCGCCGCGCGGACCTCCGCCGCGAGGATGCCGAGGAGCGCGCCGCGCCACTCCCGACGGGCACGGCCCTGGATGCGCGCCACGGCGGCGGTGTCGATGCGGTAGAGCCAGCACGGGGTGGTCGCGACGCAGCTCACGGTGCGCACGCCGGGCTCGACGAGGGCGTTGGAGCCGATGAAGGCGCCGGGCTCGTAGCTGTTGAGGAGCTCGGCGCGATCGCCGCGCACGTTGCGGTAGGCGGCCACCGTCCCCTCGCCGAGGAGCCAGGCGGCGGAGCGCGTCTCGCCCTCGAGGAAGATCACGGCGCCCTGCGAGACGGACTCGCCGACGAAGGCGCGCGAGAGGACCTCGATGACGCCGTCGTCCGCGGCCTGGAGGCCCGACTGGAAGCGGAGGAGCGGCGCGAGCGGGGGCGGCGCGCTCGTGGGGCCGCCCGGCACGAGGGCCTTCCAGAGGCGGAGGAGCACGGAGGGCTCGACCCGCGCCGGGACGGGCGAGCCGCCGGGCGCCGCGCGCGCGAAGCTGCGGCGGGCGTCGCCGAGGCGGCGCGTGAGCGAGTGGAGGCAGAGCTCGAGCAGGGTGTCGAACAGGTCGGCGTGCGTGACGCGCAGGCCGTGGAGGGCGCCGATGGGGAGGGCGACGACGCGGGCGTGGCCCTTCGCGGTCACCCGCGTGGCGTGCCGGCCCTCGCCGAGGAAGGCCGCGGCCTCCCCGAGGGCGTCGCCGCGGGTGAGGCGGCCGACGACGGTGCCGGCCTGCTCGACGACGAGCTCGCCCTCGACCACGAGCCCCAGCGCGTCCACCGGCTCGCCCTGCGCCCACAGCTCTTCGTCGGGGCCCAGGGTGACCGTGGACCACAGCGGGGCCGAGGCGCGCAGCTCCGAGGGCGGCGCGAAGCGAAGAAAGGGGACGGCGACGAGGTCGTCGGCGGTCGACATTGGGACCTCCATCCCCTCTGCCATCGGGCTCCGGCGGAGGGCACTTGAGCGCGGCGGTATGGATCGTCCATCGCCGCGAAGATCGGCGCCCGATCGCGCGCGGCCGGCCGGATAAAGGGGGGCCGACGACGCTCCGCGTCCAGGCCGCTGATGCTCTTTCTCCTCATCGGCGCCGTCGCGCTCCTCCTCGGGGCGGCGGCGTCCCTCGTGCTCCGGCAGAACCGCGCCCGCGTCGGCGCCTCGATCGGCGCGCAGGTCGTCGCGAGCGTGTTTACGCTCGTCGCCGTGGCGCCCGTGTTCGCGACGGGCACGCCGCTGAGCGCCGAGATCGCGTGGTCCTACCCCGTCGGCACGATCGCCTTCCGCGTGGACGCGCTCTCCGCCTTCTTCCTCGCGTGGTCCCTGCCGCTGACGCTCCTCGGCACGATCTACGCGGGCACCTACCTGCGTCCCGACCTGTCCGGCGGGCGCAACCCCGGCTCGCACGTCGCCCTCCTCGACCTGCTCTCGCTCTCGTTCCTCCTCATCTACGCGGCGCAGGACGCGCTGGTCTTCCTGCTCGGGTGGGAGGTCGCGGCGGTGTGCGCGTGGCTGCTGGTCATCTGGTCCTACCGCAGCCAGAAGATCAGGTTCGCCGCATTCAACTACCTCGTCTCCACCCACGTCGGCCTGTTCGTCATCGCCGCGGCGTTCATGACCCTCCGCGCGCAGGCCCACTCGATGGACTTCGCGGCGTTCGGCGCCTCGCTCTCGACGCCCGGCGCGCTCCGCGACGTGACCTTCGGGCTCCTCTGCGTCGCCTTCGCGCTCAAGTCGGGCTTCTTCCCGTTCCACACCTGGGTGCCGCGCGCCGAGTCGGCCGCGCCCGCCCACGTCTCCGCGCTGATGTCGGGCGTCATCCACAAGGCGGGGCTCTTCGGCTTCCTCCGCTTCACGCTCCTCCTCGGCGTCCCCGAGGAGTGGATGGGCTGGACGATCCTGGCCTTCGGGGCCACCTCCGCGGTGGTCGGCGCCCTGTTCACCACCACCCAGCGCGACCTGAAGCGCCTCCTCGGGTACTCCTCCACGGAGAACGTCGGCATCGCCGCGATGGGCTTCGGCGTCGGCTACCTCGGGCTCACCTGGCACCGCGGCGAGCTCGTCGCCCTCGGCTTCGGCGCCGGGCTGCTGCACATCCTCAACCACGCCCTGTTCAAGTGCCTGCTGTTCTACGGCGCGGGCGCGGTCAGCCGGGGCGCCGACACGGTCGACCTCGAGCACCTCGGCGGCCTCGCGCGGGCCATGCCGCGCACCGCGGCGCTCTTCCTCATCGGCGGCCTCGCCACGGCCGGCCTGCCGCCGCTCAACGGCTTCGCCAGCGAATTCCTGCTGTACGCCGCGCTCCTCCGCTCCGGCGCGAGCGGGAACGCCGCCGCCGCGCTCATCGCCTTTGGCGCGTGCCTCGCCTTCAGCGGCGCCGTGAGCGCCTTCGCCGTCGTCCGCGCCTTCGGCGTCGCCTTCCTCGGCACCCCGCGCGCGCCGCTCGCCGCCGTCCCCGCCGACCCCGGCTGGGGCATGCTCGCCCCGATGGCCCTCCACGCCGTCGCCATCGCGCTCCTCGGCCTCGTCCCCACCCTCGGCCTCGCGCTCGTGACCCCCGCGCTCCGCCTCTTCGGCCCGCCCGGCACCTCCGAAGCCCCGGCCGCGGCCCTCCTCACCAACGTCGGCACCGCGAACCTGCTCCTCGCCGCCGGGATCGCCGTCCCCGTCGCGGTCGGGCTGTGGCTCGCGCGCCGCGGCACGGTCGAGGCCCGCGCGCCGATCCCGACGTGGGGCTGCGGCTACCCCGCGGCGACCCCGCGCATGCAAGTCACGGCGACCTCCTTCGCCGCCCCCTTCGCGCGCCTCTTCGCGGCGTGGATCCCGCCCGTGGTCAAGCGCGTGCTCCCCCAGGGCTACTTCCCCGCGGGCCCCGGCCTCCTGCGCTCCCACCCCGCCGACCCCGTCGAGGACCGCATCTTCGAGGGCCTCGGGGAGGGCGAGAAGCGCGTCACCGACGCCTTCGGGCGCGTGTCCGCCGAGCCCCGCGCGGTGTTCGCGGTGGGGCTCGTGATGCTCGTCGTGCTCGCCTACCTCGCCGGGGGCACCGCGTGACCGCCGCCGCCGTGCTCGCGCAGGCCGTCCTCCTCGGCGGGCTCGCACCGGTCCTCCCCGGCGTCGTGACGCGGACGAAGTCGTGGTGGGCCGGTCGCCGCGGCGCGCCCGTGCTCCAGCCCGCGTACGACCTCGTGAAGCTGATGCGGAAGCGCGCGGTCTACAGCGCCACCACCACCGCGCTCTTTCGTGTCGCCCCGTGGACCGTCCTCGGCGCGACCGTCGTGGCCTCCCTCGTCGTGCCGCTCGCCGGGCCCGCCCTCGTCTCCTTCCCCGGCGACGTCGTCTTCTTCGCCTACGCGTGGGGCCTGGCGCGCGCGGCGATGATGCTCGGGGCGCTCGACACCGGCAGCCCCTTCGAGGGCATGGCCGCCAGCCGCGAGGCGACCTTCTCCACCCTCCTCGAGCCCGCGCTCTTCCTGCTCGCGGGCGGCGTCGGACTCGTTGGCGACGTCGATACCCTCGGGGCCATGGTGCAGGTGCGCGGTCACGACGCGACGGGGTGGCTGGTGTGGGCGCTGTCCGTCGTCACCCTCACGGTGCTCGTGCAGGTCGAGGCCGCGCGCCTGCCCGTAGACGACCCGACCACCCACCTCGAGCTCACGATGGTCCACGAGGGGATGATCCTCGACCACTCCGGGCCCGACCTCGCCGCGCTCCAGTACGCGGCGGGCCTGAAGCTCGCGACGGGCCTCGCCCTCCTCGCCGCCCTCTTCGTGCCGGTGGGCCTCCCCCCGTGGGCCGCGGGCCTCGCCACCGCCGCGGGGTGCCTCGCGCTCGCGGTAGGCCTCGGCACGGTCGAGTCGCTCACGGCGCGGCTCCGCATGCGCGCGGTGCCCGCGTACGTCCTCGTGGCGCTGTTCGCGGCGGGGGCGGCCGTGCTCGCGAGCGCGTGGCACGGCAACGGAGGCGCGCTGTGAACGGCGTCGACACCCTCTTCCTGCTCGTCGTCCTCGCGCCGCTCTTCGTGGCGCGGTGGCGCGTGAGCCTCCTCGGCCTCGCCGCCCAGGGCGTGCTCCTCTGGTACGCGTCCGGCGGGAGCACCCCCACGTTCGACGACGCCTGGGCCTTCGACCTCGTCGACTTCCT
Source organism: uncultured Pseudomonadota bacterium (assembly GCA_903959175.1). GTDB lineage: Bacteria > Myxococcota_A > UBA796 > UBA796 > SXON01 > CAJBVW01. Next base: position 4,062 of record CAJBVW010000033.1, on the reverse strand, counting down.
CGTCCTGCGCGCCGGCCTCGCGCCGGGCCTCCTCTACCTGGCCTTCCGCCGGCCCGACGTGCCCGACCGCAACGACGTCATCCCCGCCAACCTCCTCGCGTGGATGGTCGTGGTGCTGCTCGTGCTCGTGAGCTTCCGCTTCGCCGGCACCATGGCGCCCGCGGGCCCCGAGAGCGGCCGGGTGGCGGTCGCGGCGACGAGCCTCGTGCTCGGCTTCTTCGTACTCGCGACGCAGCGCAACGTGTTCAGCCAGATCATCGGCGCGCTCCGCATCGAGAACGCCGTCGCCCTGCTCGAGGCCCACGGCGAGGGCGCCCCGGTGCACCCCGCCGCGCGCGTCGCCCAGCTCGTCGTGCTCGCGGGCGCCATCGGGCTCTACGTCTGGTACCTCGAGGCCCTCGCCGCGCGGCCGGCGGCGGATCACGACGACGACCCCGACGTCGCCGTCGTCCCCGGCGAGGAGGCGTCGTGATCGCCTGGGTCCTCGTGGTCCTCCCGCTCCTCGCGGGCGCCGCGCTCCTGCCCCGCCGGGCCCGCCCCGCCGCGCTCACCGTGCTCCTCGCCGTCTCCGGCGCCCTGGCCCTCGCCGCCGTGCTGGTCGCGCTCGTGCCCCCGCCGGTCGTGCGCCACGAGCTCCTCGTAGTCGACGCCACCAGCCGCCTCTTCGTCGCCGTCGTCAACGCCGTCTTCTTCGGCATCTCCGCCCACGTCGGCAACCGCGCCCGCCAGGAGAAGCCCTTCCGCCGCCGCGCCATGCGCTTCGCCCGGTTCGGCCTGCCCTTCATCGCCTTCGCCAACCTCGCCGTCCTCTCCGAAGACCTCCTCCTCGGCTGGTGCGCCCTCGAGATGACCACGTTCCTCGCCGTCCCCCTCGTCGCGGACGACCGCTCCGGCGACAAGCTCCCGATCTCCTGGCAGTACTTCCTCTTCTCCACCGTCGGCCTCACCCTCGTCCTCGCCGGCTTCGGCTGCCTCCAACGCGCGCTCGGTCCCGACGTGTCGCTCGCCTATGACGCGCTCGCCGCCAACGTCTCCGCGCTCGCGTCCCCCTGGGGGCGGCTCGGCGTCGCGCTCGTGGTGGCGGGGTACGGCACCAAGCTCGGGCTGTTCCCGATGAACACCTGGTTGCCGCCGACCTACGCGAGCGCCCCCGCGCCCGTGACGGCCCTGCTCGGCGCGGTGCAATTCAACGTCGCGCTGGTCGGCTTGTTGCGTGTGCTCGCCGTGTTCGGAGCCGAGGCCCCGCCGGGCCTTCAGCAGCAGCTCCTCTGGACCGGCATGTTGTCCATGGGCATCTCCACCCTCGGCATCGTCACCACGCGCGACTACGTCCGCCTCCTCGGGTACGCCTCGATCAACCACGCGGGCGTCATCGCCGTCGGGCTCGGGCTCGGCGGCCCCGCGGCCTACGGGGTGCTCCTCTACGTCGTGAGCAACGCGTTCATCAAGGCCATCCTCTTCCTGACAGCCGGCCGCGTGCAGGCGCGCTTCCACACCCGCGACGCGCGCGACGTCCACGGCCTCGTCAAGGCCATGCCCTTCTCCGGCGCTTTCCTGATGGTCGGCACCTTCGCGCTGCTCGGCCTGCCCCCCTTCGGCAGCTTCCTCGGCGAGCTCCTCATCCTCTCCTCCGTCGTCGAGTCCGGCCGCCTCGCGCTGCTCTTCCCGTTCTGCGCGCTGCTCGCCGTCTCCTTCGTCGCGACCGGTCGCACGTTGTTCCCGATGATCTGGGGCGAGCCCCCGGTGAGCGCGCCCGCCACCAGCCCCGGCCGCGGCGACGTCCTCTCCGAGGTCGTGCCCAAGGGCATCTTCCTCGTCGCGCTCGTGGCGCTCGGCATCTACATCCCTGCGCCGGTCAACGCGCTCCTGCAGCAGGTCGCGGCCTCCCTGGGGGCGCGGTGAGCGTGCGCGTCGTGCCGGCGGCGCCGACCTTCTCCGGCGTGGACGCGTCCGGCGTGGACGCGTGGCGGGCGGACCTCGTGGCGCGCCTCGGGCGGGGCCATCGCGTCGTGACGCTGTTCGGTCGCCCCGCAGACGTGGGCACCGTGCGGATCACCGCGGTGTTCGAGGAGCCCGGCGGCGCCCTCGCCGTCGCCCGCGTCGACCTCGACCCCGCGCGCGGCTACCACCAGCTCACCGGCGCGTTCCCGGCGCTCCACGTCTTCGAGCGGGAGCTCCACGAGCAGCTCGGCGTCGCCTTCCGCGGGCACCCGTGGCTCAAGCCGCTCCGCTTCGAGCACGGCGGCGCTCCCGACGCCTACCCCTTCTACCGCGTCGACGGCGGGCAGTCCCACGAGGTCCAGGTCGGCCCCATCCACGCCGGCGTCATCGAGCCCGGCGCCTTCCGCTTCGCGGTCGAGGGCGAGGACGTGCACCACCTCGAGATCCACCTCGGCTACCAACACCGCGGCGTCGAGGCCCTGCTCCTCCGTCGGGACCCGCGGGCGCTCGCCCCCCTCGTGGAGACCGTCGCGGGCGATACGAGCGTGGCCCACACCTGGGCGTACGCCGCGGCGATCGAGGCCCTCGCCGGGGCCGCCGCGGGCGTCGAGACGGGCGCCGCCGCGGGCGTCGAGACGGGCGCCGCCGCGCACGACACCGCCCGCGCCCTCCTCCTCGAGCTCGAACGCGTCGCGATGCACCTCGCCGGTCTCTCCGGCCTCGCGCAGGACCTCGGCTTCGCCCAGGGCGCCTCGACCTACGGCCGCCTCCGCACCACGGCGATCAACGCCACGATGCGCTTATGTGGCTCCCGCTTCGGCCGGGGCGGGGTGCGCCCGGGCGGCTCCGGTGTCACCCTCGACCCCGAGCGCCGCGCCGCCCTCCGCGACACGCTCGCGCTCCTCTCCCGCGACGCAACCGAGATCGACGCCCGCTTCCTCGGCTCCTCCACCGTCCTCCACCGCCTCCAGGGCACGGGCCGCGTGCCCGCCGCCATGGCGCGGGACCTCGGTCTCGTCGGCCTCGCCGCGCGCGCGAGCGGCCTCGCGATCGATCGCCGCGCCCACGATCCGCGCTTCGCCGGCCTCCCCGTCGTCACCCGCCCCGGCGGCGACTGCCTCGCCCGCGCCGAACAACGTGTCCACGAGCTCCACGCCTCCCTCCGCTTCCTCGGCGGCCTGCTCGCCAATGAGCCAGAAGCCGGCGTCTCCCGCGGCACGATCGGCCCCCTCGCCCCCGACACGCTCGCCGTCTCGGTGGTGGAGGGGTGGCGCGGCGAGGTCGTCCACGCGCTCGAGACGGACCGGGAGGGTAGGTTGATCCACTACAAGGTGCAGGACCCCTCGCTGCGGAACTGGATGGGCCTCGCCCAGGCCGTGCGCGGCGAGGAGATCTCCGACTTCCCCATCTGCAACAAGAGCTTCGACCTGTCCTATTGCGGGAGCGACCTCTGATGTGGCAGGCCCTCCGCGTCCGCGGCTCCCAGGGGAGCCAGTCCATCGCCGACCTCCGCGCCGCGCGCCCCCTCGGCCTCCGCGGGCGGCCCACGATCGCGTCCACGCCGTGCTCAGAGGGGTGTACCCGCTGCGTGGACGTGTGCCCGACCCAAGCGATCACCCTCGACCCCGTGCGCCTCGACCTCGGCCGCTGCACCTTCTGCAACGCGTGCGCGGAGGTGTGTCCCAGCGAGAAGTTCGCGTTCTCCCCCGATCCGCGCATGGCGAGCGTCGATAGAGCGGGCCTCGTCGTGACCGAGGGGCAGGGGGACCTCTCCCCGGAGGCGACGTCCCCGGAGGCGACGTCCCCGGAGGCGACGTCCCCGGAGGCGACGTCCCCGGAGGCGACGTCGGCCACCGCGCGCTTTCGCCAGCTCTTCGGCCGATCCTTCCGCCTGCGCCAGGTCTCCGCGGGCGGCTGCAACGCTTGCGAGATGGAGCTCGCGGCCGCCACCAACGTCAACTTCGACCTCCAACGCTACGGCATCGACTTCGTGGCCTCTCCCCGCCACGCCGACGCCCTCGTGCTCACCGGCCCCCTCACCACCGCCATGGCCCGCGCCGTGCGCCTCGCGTGGGACGCCATGCCCGAGCCGCGCTTCCTCGTGACCGTGGGCGCGTGCGC
>CAJBVW010000032.1 GCA_903959175.1 uncultured Pseudomonadota bacterium | reverse complement strand
TGCCCCGGCCCCCGCCTCGGCCTCCGCCCCCGCCTCGGCCTCCGCCCCCGCCTCGGCCCACGCCCACGCCCCCGCCCCCGCCTCCGCGCCGGCCCGTGCCGATGAGAAAACCGCGTCCAGAGCACCGCCGCGACGGAAGGGAATAGCGCGGTAACCCCGATCCCGGCTAAACCGATTCCATGCTCCACCTGATCGCCTCGCTCGCGCTCGCCTCCGACTGGCCGACCGCGCGCGGCCCCGCCGAGGGCACGCAGTTCACCGCCGGCCTCGGCGACATCACCGGCGTAGACGGCGGGTATCCCACCTACGCCTGGCGTGCGGACTACAGCACCACCAGCTACACGTCGGGCTACTCGGTCGTGCTCGACGCCGACGGCGACGGCCGCCCCGAGACCCTCGGGATCACCCGCGCGCGCGTCCACCTCTGGGACGAGGATGGCACGCTCGTCGCCGTGTCCGACTCGCTCGCCACGCCCTTCATCCACGGCCTCTACGACCTCGACGGGGACGGCCTCGCCAACGAGCTCGTCGTCGCGGGCACCGGCGTCGGCGGCGGCGTGTTCGTCTACAACGCGGCCACGCTCGCGCTGCTCTGGCGCAGCGCGGACCCCGGCCTGAACGGCGGTGGCTCCATCGCCGAGACCGCCATCGTCGACGTCGACGGAGACGGCGTGGACGAGCTCCTCTGGAGCACCTCGTTCACCGGCTACGCCGACTACCGGCTGCTCTCCTTCCAGTTCGGCTTCGGCGCTCCGGTCGAGGTCACGTTCCCGCTGCCCACCACGTCCTCGGGCCTACTCCCCATCGTCGCGGGCGCCTACGCCGGCGCGCCGGGGGGCTTCCTGGTCGAGCAGGGCACGGCGATCACCTGGATCGAGGCCAGCGATCGCCTCGCGCCCGGCGCGGTGTGCAGCCCGGACGAGAGCCGCTGCCTGCGCCTCGTGAACCAGTACACGGGCGTGCACGCCTCGGGCACCAGCGGCGACCGCCTCTCCTTCGACGCGGACGGCGACGGCGACTCCGAGTACCTCTCCACCTCCTCGAACGACCTCGGCGCGGTCGACCTCACGGTGTTGGACCCCTCCGCGGGCCTCGACACCACGACCGCCATCCTCTGGCAGCTCCGCTACGGCGTCGGGCTCTCCGGCCCCATCGACCGCATGGTGTACGGCGTGGCCGGCCAGGGCTTCGCCTCCTCGGCGGGCGGCAGCGCGGTCGTCGCCACGGTGCACGGCAGCGGCACCGACGAGACCGACCACGTCGGCGCCCCCGCGGACGACTGCGTGGACGCCCCCGACGACGACGCCGTCATCGTCTTCGACGCCGTCACCGGCGCCCCCCTCGCCAACCTCGTCGGGGCCGCGGCGCGCGGCGTGGTCGACGCCGACGGCGACGGGATCTCCGAGGTCCTCGTCCAGGACGACGTGCTCGGCGAGGTCTCCGGCTGGGAGCTCGTGTGCGCCTCGCCCGACCTCGGCGGCGACTGGTCGAGCTGCACCGACACTGGCTGCACCCTCGAGCAGGCCTGGGCCGTGACCGGCACCCTGCCGCTCGTGCTCCCGCAGTCCATCGGGGCCACCTCCGCCTACGTCGACCCCACCGTGGTCCCCGTGGTGCTCGACCTCGACGGGGACGGCCTCCCCGAGGTCGTGGTCGACACCGGCACGGATCTCGTCGCCTACAAGGTCCTCGCCGACGGCACGACCACCGAGGTCGGCCGCCACACGCAGGGCAGCTGCGGCACGATCGGCGGCTGGACCGGCACCGGCGCCGACACCTGGCTGCTCCTCGAGGGCACGAGCTGCCACACGGTGCTCGACGCCACGCTCCAGGTCGTCTCGTCCGCCACGCTGACGGACGACACCCAGGGCGTCGGCCTCGCGCTCTTCGGCGACGTGGGCCGCGCCGCTCCCGTCGTCGCGATCGGCAGCCGCATCTACGGCGATCCCTCGACCGCCGGCGGGATGGCCGCCCCGCTCCAGACCCTCAACGACGTGCCCGTGCGCTTCGACGACCTCGACAACGACGGCCGCGACGAGCTCATCAGCTACCGCCAGGGCGTCAACGGCGACTGGCGCGTGACCGTCTACGCGTGGACCGGCGCCTCCTTCTCCGAGTCGTGGCGGGTCACCTCCACCGAGCTCGGCGGCGCGGATCGCAACATCAGCGCCACCTGGGCGCCCTACCAGTTCACCGTGGGCGACTTCGACGGCGACGGCGACGGCGACATCGCCTTCTACGCCCTCGACTACACCCGCGGCGCCGCGGCCTACGAGCTGCGCGGCACCCTGTTCTTCCTCGACGGCGGGGACGGCACGCTGCTCTCCAGCTTCGTCGCGCCCGAGCTCGGGACCTCCACCAGCTACGCCGCCCCGATGCAGGCGGCCGACCTCTGCGACGGCGCCACCTGCCCCGGCACCGACGGCGTCGACGAGGTCGTGTTCGTCGGCGCGAGCAGCGTCACCTGGTACGGGACGAACGGGTACCTCCTCGGCTGGTCCTCGCCGCTCACCTCCGAGGCCGTCTGGGGCGACTTCGACAGCGACGGTGAGCCCGAGCTGGCACTCGGCGCCGGCTTCACCTCGACCAACCTCTACAACGTCGAGGTCGTCGAGCTCGACGGCACGCTGCGCTGGCAGGCCACGCCGCTGAGCACCTCGGGCATGCCCTACACCATGCACGCCGCGGCGGACGTGGACGAGGACGGCGGTCTCGACCTCGTCGTCGGCGGCGGGTACGGCGAGATCACGGCGTACTCCGGCGCGGACGGCGCGGTCCTCGCGGGCTTCCCCGTGTACCTCTCGGCCGGCGCGGTCTACGCCGAGCAGCCCGGCCCCATGCGCCGCGTGCTCCAGGTGGCCCTCGCCGACATCGACGGGGACAACCACGTCGAGGCCATCGTCGCGGAGGACGAGGGCTACGTCTACGCCGTGAACCTCGCGCCCGCCGAGGGGCCCCCCTCGCTCGCGTGGTCGAGCTACCTCGGCAGCCCCGTCTACGCGGTGCGCCCCATCGACGCTGACGGCGACGGCTCGCTCGAGGTCCTGGTGCTCCCGAACGACGGCAGCGCGCGCCTCATCGACGGCGGCCAGACCTTCGTGGACATCCTCCTCCCGGACGACGGCTCCTGCTCCGGCGAGGCGACCCTCGAGGTCTCCGGCACCGCCGCGGACGCCGACGAGGTCGAGATCTACCTCCAGGGCCTCTCGCGCGGCCGCGTGCCCGTCGCGAGCGACGACACCTGGTCGATCTCGCTGGAGTGGCCGAGCGAGGGCACCTTCCGCGTGGAGGCGTGGGCCGTGGTGGACGACGAGCTCGTCGCGAGCGACTCCACCATCGTCACCTGGTACGACGACGCCGACGGCGACGGCGTGACCGAGTGCGACGACGACTGCGACGACGCCAACCCCGACCGCTACCCCGGCGCCGAAGAGGCGTGCGACGGCATCGACGCCGACTGCGACGGGCTGGTGTCCGACGAGTCCGACGACGACGGCGACGGCTTCCTCGCCTGCGAGGAGTGTGACGACGCCAGCACGGCCGCCCGGCCCGACGGCGTGGAGCTCTGCGACGGCGTCGACAACAACTGCGACGGCGACGTGGACGAGGGCGACGTGTGCGCCTCCACCGGCACCTTCCACGGCGGCGGCGGCTGCAAGTGCGACAGCGGCTCTGGCACCGGCGGCCTCTGGCTCGGCTTCGCGCTGGTGGCCGCGGTGGCCGCGCGTCGGCGCGACGGGGGCGTGAGCGCGCGGTGACGGGCGAGCCGGTCGAAGAGGCCGGCACCATCGGCGCGGGGGCGGTCGAGGCGGAGAACGCCCCGGCGGCCCCCGCGGGCGTTCCGGCACCGGCGCAGGGCGAGGGTGCCGCGCGGGGCGAGGCCCCCGGGCACTTCGCGGCCGCCTCGGTCGACCCGCGGCGCGGCCTGTTGTGGGCGGGCGCGGCCCCGATGGACGCCGGAAGTGGGCGCCTCGGGGTGGGCGTCGGCGGCGCGTGGCTCGCGACGTGGAAGGGCCTCCATGTGGCGGGCGGCGGCGCGGAGCTGGACCTCGCGTGGGCGCC
>CAJBVW010000031.1 GCA_903959175.1 uncultured Pseudomonadota bacterium | reverse complement strand
GCGCGAGGGGGCGTCACCCGAAGGGCGGAGACCGGCGCCGCGCCGGGCTCCGTCGGGCGGCCGCCGCCCGATAGCACCCGGCCGGCGAAGCCGGCGCGCAGATGCTGCCCGGCTCCGACTGCGTGAGCTGCCACAGCCCCGGCTCCGGCGCGGCGGAGGACGGCGAGGAGGACGGCGAGGAGAACGAGCTGCCCGTGTGGACCGTCGCCGACCCCGCCGGCCCCGCGCTCGTGGCGGGCTGAGCGCCTCCCGGTCACCCGATCGCAACGTCGTGTCCGCGCGCCGCGTCCGGCCGCTCGTCCGCGCTACGCTCTCTCCATGCTCGTGCTCCTCCTCCTCACCGCCTGCGCCCACCGCACCCCGGCCCGCGCCGAGACGGGCGACACGAGCGGCACGGGCGACACGAGCCAGGACGCCTCCGACACCGGCGGGCCCCTCGGCGCCCCCTGCGGCCCCTGGGCGGGCGTGGCGCGCGTCGGCACCCAATGGACATACGTCCCCACCGACGCCTATGTCGCCGCCTACGAGATGGACGGCTCGTACACAACGACCGTCACGACGATCGAGGGCGCGCTCGTCACCCTTGAGCAGGAGGGCGCCTACAGCGGCGCGAGCGGCGCGTTCACATGGGCCCGGCGTGACACCTGGCGCTGCGACACCGACGGCGCCTGGTGGATCCGTTCAGAGGCGGAGACACACGCAACGTCCGGCGACAGCATCATGAACACCACCGGCAGCCGCGTCTTCGAGCCCGGTTGGCTCGTCCGCCCCGCCGTTCTCGAGGCCTGGTCCGACGCCTTCACGGTCACCCAGATCGTCAACGACACCGCGCCCGTCGTGACCGCCGCCGAGTGCACCACCCAAGTGAGCGCCGCGTCGCCCGCCACGGTCGAGGGGCGCGCGGTCACCACCCGCTACGTGGAGCCCACCTGCACGGGCGTCAACGGCGAGGCCCAGTGGCTCGGGGAGCACGTCGGCCTCGTGGAGACCGGTCGGGAGCGCCTCCTCGGCTTCCTCCCGTAGGCGCCCGTAGCGGATAGCCTCCTCGGATGAGCGCCCTCCTCGACCTCGCCGACCTCGCCCCCCTCGACCGCCCGAAGGCCGAGGCCGCGCTCGGGCGCCTCCGCCTCGAGGACATCCGCGACCCCGACGGCGCCGCCTTCCACGCCGCGTATGACCTCCTCGACGCCTTCTTCGGCCCCCGCGGCGAGATGGAGGCCCGGCCCGCCCTCGCCGGCTTCGTGCGGGACCCGGTGATCCCCTTCGGCGGCGGCATGGAGGGCCGCTACCACCTCGTCGCCGCCTGGGACGGGGACACGTTGGTCGGCGCGCGCGACGTGTACGTCGACATCGACCACGACCGCGGCGTCTGTGTCGTCGCCTTGTCCCACTCGCTCGTCGTCCCGGAGTGGCGCCGCACGGGCCTCGCCGCGATGCTCCGCGCGCTCCCCGTCACCCTCGCCCGCCGCACGCTCGACGCCGTCGTCGGCCGCCAGCTCCCCACCCTCGTGTGCGCCGAGATGGAGCCCGTCGACCCCGCCAACCTCGACACCGTCGTGCGCCTCCTCGCCTACGGCCGCTCCGGCTACACCGTGCTCGCCCCCGCGCGCTTCCGCTACTCCCAGCCCGAGTTCCGGGACCTCGACGCCCCCGCCCACACCGGCATCCCCCTCCTCGGCGTCGTGCGCCCGGTCGGCCCCCTCGCCGGCGCCACCGCGCTGCCCGCCGCCCTCGCCGCCGCCTGGCCGCGCCTCTTCCACGGCTGCCACCGCACCTACCTGCCCGCCGCGCGCGTCGACCCCTCCGAGGCCCACTGCCTCGCCCACCTCGGCGCCGCCGACGTCCCGCTCCTCCCGCTCCCCGTCGACACCGCCACCCTCGACCGCCTCGCGCCCCTGATGCGCGGCGCGGTGGTGCCCGGCTTCCCGCCCGGGCTGCGCGGGCCCGAGCCCCTCTACGGCGCTCCGGTCGCCGAGTACGCGGCCATGCGCGCGGCCTGGGGCGCGGCGCGGGCCTGATCGCGCGCGGTATGCTCGCGCCATGTCGCTCGGCCTGCTCGCGGTCCTCGTCGTCTTCCTGCTCACGACCGCGTACTTCACGTACGGGCGGTTCATCGCGCGCCAGTACGCCCTCGACGACGCGCGGCTCACCCCCGCCGTCCTCCACGCGGACGGCGTCGACTTCGTCCCCACCCGGCCCTTCTACCTACTCGGCCAGCACTTCTCGGCGATCGCGGCGGCGGGCCCCATCGTCGGCCCCATCGCGGCGGCGGCCACGTTCGGGTGGCTCCCGTGCCTCCTCTGGATCCTCTTCGGCGTCGTGTTCATCGGCGCGGTCCACGACTTCTCGGCGCTCGTCGCGTCGGTGCGCCACGGCGCCAACTCCGTCGCCGAGATCGCCAAGCTCCACCTCGGCCACCGCGCGTGGATCGCGCTGGTCACCTTCATCTGGGTCGCGCTCGTCTACGTGATCGTGGCCTTCACCGACGTGACCGCCTCGACGTTCCTCGGCAAGACGGAGGACTTCGAGGGCCTCCCCGGCGGCTTCAACCCCGGCGGCGCCGTCGCGATAGCGAGCGTGCTCTACCTCTGCATCGCGCTGGCGATGGGCCTCGTCGAGCGCTTCACCCCCGCGCGCTTCCGCCCGATGTGGCTCATGACGGTGATCTTCGTCCCCGCCACGCTCGTCGCCGTCTGGTACGGGACCCAAGCCTCGACGATCCTCCTGTTCGGCGCCCGCTTCTGGCACGTCGGCATCCTGGCGTACTGCTTCGTCGCCAGCCTCCTGCCGCTCTGGCTCCTCCAGCAGCCGCGCGGCTACCTCGGCGGCTTCATCCTGTACCTCTCCATCGGCGTCGGCCTCGTCGGCGTGCTCTTCGGCGGCTTCGCGATCCAGATGCCGGCCGTCACCCCCGCGGTCACCGCCGGCGGCCTCGGCGCCATCCTCATGGGCTCGCCGGACGCCCCCGCGCTCACGACGCTCGTGTTCCCCTTCCTCTTCGTCACCATCGCGTGCGGCGCGTGCTCCGGCTTCCACGGCCTCGTGTGCGGCGGCACCACCTCCAAGCAGATCGCGAAGGAGAGCCACACCCACGCCATCGGCTACGGCGCCATGCTGCTCGAGGGGCTGGTCGCCGTCATCGCGCTCGCGACGGTGATGATCGTCGCCCCCGGCGCGGACGCCTCGCGCCCGCCCGGCGTCATCTACGGCGAGGGCATCGCGCGCTTCGTCACCGTCATCCTCGGCGACGACGCCCTCCTCTTCGCCCGCACCTTCGGCACGATGGCGGTCGCGACGTTCGTCTTCGACACCCTCGACGTGTCGACGCGCCTCGGCCGCTACCTCCTCCAGGAGCTCACCGGCGCCACCAATCGTATCGCAGGTACGTTCGCCGCCCTCGTCACCGCCGGCGTGCCGCTGCTCGTGCTGTTCTCCAGCGAGCCCGGCAGCTGGCGGCAGTTCTGGACCCTCTTCGGCACCGCCAACCAGCTCCTCGCCGCGCTCACCCTCCTCGCGGTGTCCGTGTGGCTGGTCCGCGAGGGCCGCCGCGCCTGGTACGTCATCGGCCCGATGGTGCTCGTCATGGGCGTGACCCTCACCGCGGTGTCGCTCCAGGCGCTCGCCGGGGTGCGCGCCATCGTCGCGACCGGCCTGTCGTTCACGCCGCCGATCATCAACGGCATCGTGGCGATCGTGCTGCTTGCGCTAGCGGTCGCCTTCATCATCGAGGCCCTCCGCGCCGTGCGCCGCCCCCTCGAGGGGGTCCAGGCCGCCTAGCCTCGCGCCTGCGTCCACCCCCGCGAGGAGCCCCCGCGTGAAGCGCGCGCGCAGGTAGAAGCCGTACGGCACGGCGCGCACCCAGGTGCCCTCTTCGTCCAGCATCCACGCGTAGTCCACGGCGTTGGCCGCCTTCGGCCGGAGCTGGAGCGCGACGCCCAGGCGCGCGTGGATGCGGTGGAGCTCGCCGTTCGCGATGCGCTCGGAGAGCTCCAGCCAGTCGGCCGCCAGCACCGCATCCTCGGCCGCGCTCGGCGCCCACAGCCGCGGCGTCCCCACCACGCGGGCCCCGACGGGATCGGCGCGATCGCCGATCACCGGCACCCATAGAACGTGCGCCAGCTTACGACGGGCGTGGGAGGTCTCCCAGTCGGGCTCGATCGCGCCTTCGATGGGCGCGGCGCACACGAACGTGGACTCGCGCGGCGCGCCGTCCGGCCCGACCGGGACCGTCTTGAGCTCGACCCCGAGCGCCTCGAAGTCGGGCTCGGGCCGGGAGCCGCCGACGGCGCCGAGCGCCGCCTCCACGAGCTGGCCGATCCACCCCTTCGCGCGGCGGAGGTCGTCGGGCACGGGCGCGCCGAGCGCCGCAGCGAGCTCCGCGAGCGAGCGCCCGGCGAGCGCGGCGGCGCGGGCTTCGAGCTCGTCGAGGGAGGCGGGCGGGGCGCGGCGGGACACGGGTTAGCCGAAGGCCCGGCGCAGCGACGCGTGCTGGCTGGCGTGGAAGGCGCGGGACACCGCGGCCTTGGCGCTGATCGCGTCGAAGCCGTGGAAGGCGCCGGGGACGACCTCGAGGTCGACGGGGACGCCCGCGGCGCGGAGGCGGGCGGCGTAGGCGAGGTCCTCGTCGTGGAACAGGTCGAAGGTGCCGACGCCGATCCACGCGGGGGGCAGCCCCGAGAGGTCGGCGCGGCGCGCGGGCGCGGCGGCGTCGGGCACGTCGGCACCGCCGGGCGCACGCCCGAGGTAGGAGGCCCACCCGAAGGCGTTGGCGGGCTGGTTCCAGACCCGGTGGACGCCGCCGTCGACGTCCGTGCGGAGCGTCGTGCGGTCGTCGATCATCGGGTAGACGAGGAGCTGGAAG
>CAJBVW010000030.1 GCA_903959175.1 uncultured Pseudomonadota bacterium | reverse complement strand
GAGGTCGGACGACTCCTCCGCCGAGAGGACCACGATCTCGTAGCCGGCGGCGGTGAAGGCGGCCTCGACCGTGACGCTGTCCGCGGCGGGCGGGCCGGAGGCGAGGCCGTTCGCGCCGTAGTTCACCGAGGAGTCGGAGCAGCCCATCAGCGTGCCGCAGCCGATGCCGGACTGGACGGGATCCGCGAAGAGGTCGTCGCAGGTGTAGGAGACGGCGCGCGGGGTGGACCAGGCGTCCATCCAGTCGATGAGCGCGGCGTCCCCGACGGCGACATCCTCGGGCCCGAGGACCTCCGGCACCGGCAGGACGAGCGCGAAGTCGGCGAGGTCCCCCGCGTAGTCCGCAGCGAGCGTGAGCGTGGTCGTCCCCGCGTCCCGGCCGATGACCACGCGGCTCGATTGGTTGGTCAGCGCGGCGCCGGGCGCCCCGACGAACGTGCCGCAGAAGGCGTGGGCCGGTGTGGCGAGGGTGAGGAGGGCGAGCAGCAACGGGGCTCCGGGGTGCCTCCTCCCCCTTCGCAAGGCGCGTGCCAGCCCGACGGGGACGCGATCTTAGGGGGATCCCCGCGACCATTCGTGACATGGGTGGCGCGGGCGGCCCGGTCTAGAACCTCCACTTCCTACTCAACCCAACCGAGCTGATCGGCGCCGACCCGGAGGTGAGGTCGAACTGCCAATGGCGGCCCACACGGAGCTCGACGGTCACCTCCACCGCGTTCTCCTTCTCGTTCAGCGACATCCAGTCGTACTTGGCGAGCACGAACACGTTCTGCCCGAAGCGCCGGCCGATCTCCAGGCTCGTGCCGCCCACCTCGAACACGTCGAAGCCGCGCGCCGCCGCGCTGCCCACCTGACTCTTCGCGAGGGCCAACGCCGAGGAGGTGAGGACCGAGGTGAGGAGGCCGGTGGCCCCGCTCCCGTCCGCCGCGTCGAGCTCGCTCGCGGGCCGGCCGAAGAGGAGCACGGAGAGGAGGTCGTCCTGCGCGAGCGCCGGGTTGTCGGAGGAGAAGGCGAGCTGCAACGCCGACGGCGTGCCGGTGATCTTCGTGATGATGTTCCCGAACTCGCCGCTGTCGTGGGTGGCGACGAGGTCGAGGACGGGGTCGGTGTAGTCGCGGCCGGTGAAGGAGATGGTCTCGCCGGCGAGCTGGAAGGGCACGCCGAAGACGCGCGCGGTGCCGCGCACGGGGATGACCTCGCCGATGAGCGAGAGGGCGCCGCCGCGCACCTGCGCGACCACGGTGCCGTCGAGCTGGGTGTCGACGCGGATGGACGAGAGGCTCGTGAACGCCTGCCCGAGCACCTGCTCCATGGGCAGGCTGGCGTCGAGGAAGGCGTTGCGGGCCAGGTTGACGCTCACCTCGAGGTCGAGCCACGCGGGCAGAGCGAGGCCGCGGGCGCGGCTGGCGGCGGAGGTCGAGGTCGTGCGGCCGCGGACGACCACCACGTCCGACGGGAGGGCGAGGTCGTTCGTACCCGTGAAGAAGCGCTCCGGGACGATGAGCCGGGCCTCGCGCACCGTCACGTCGCCGGTGACCCGGACGGTGTCCGCGCCGTTCGCGACGCGGAGCTTCCCGTCGGCACGCACGGTCTGGTTGGGCGTGTCCATGATCCACGCCTTGTCGAGCGTGATCGTCCCCTCCAGGGCCGGGCGGTCGCCGACGCGATGGGCGTCGAAGTCCGCGGTGACCGTGCCCGTCTCGTTGGTGAGCCCGCCGATCGTCGTGACCGAGAGACCGTCGACCGCGAGCAGGTCGCGCGTGAGGCGGCCGGAGAACTGGGCGTCGCGGTAGCGCACGCCGGTCAGGGAGAGCGCGAAGGCGCCGTCCGCGAGGCCGAACGCCACGTCCGGACGCGGATCGACCAGCGAGCCGGTCACGACGCCCTCCGCGCGGATGGTGCCGGAGGCGTCCGACAGCGTGGGCCACGCGGCGGCGACGGCGGCGAGGGGCACGTCCGTGCCGTGGACCTCGAGCGCGAGGCCTTCCCGGGCGAGCTCGGCGCGGAGGTCGGTGTCGAGGGTGGGGGCGAAGGGCACGAAGCCGGTGACGGCGAGGGCGCTCGCGGCGCCGAAGCCGAGGGTGGCGTCCACCTGGTAGCCGCCGTCCGCGGGGCCGACGGCCACGAGCGCGGGGGAGAGCGGGAGGTCCCCGAGGCTGCCATCGGAGAGGAAGAGCGCGCCTTCGACGAGGGGAGCGCGCGCCTGACCGCTGACGTGGAGGCCGCCAGAGAGGTCCCCGCGGAGGGCGGTGGGGAGCTCCACGAAGGTGCCGAGCGCCTGGAGCGGGAGGCGGAGGGGCACCACGTCGAGCTCGACGGCCCCGACCCAGGTGGCGGGGGCCTTCAGGTCGCGGGCGGGGCCCTCGCCGAGCGCGGCGCGGACGATGTCGCCGAGGTGGAGGTCTACCGTGCCGTCCACCTGGGCGCGGCGCTCGAGGCGCTCCCGCACGACGCCGCGGAGGGCGAAGAGGCCGCCCGTGGTGGCCCCGTCGAGGTCGAAGCGGAGCCACTCGTCGCGGCGGCCGGTGGGGGTCTGGACGGCGGCGACGAGGCCCAGCGCGGGGTCCCGGAGGGGGCCGGAGAGCCGGACCTGCGCGGAGGCGCGGAAGGGCTGGAGGGCGACGCCGGGGAGGACGGCGGCCCACGCGACGTCGTCGCACGGGGGGAGGTCGAGCTGGACGGCGACGTCCCCGTCGCGGCGGAGGCCCGGCGCGTCGAGCGCGAGGGACACGGGCAGATCGGCGGAGACGCGCGCGAGGGCGCCGCCGCCGGCGCGGACCTCCCCTTCGAGGTGGAGCGTGCCGTCCGTGCTCACGCCCTGCGCGTCGACGTCGATGCTGTTCACCACGCCGGGCACCACGAGGCCGCGCGCCCCCACGTCGAACAGCAGCGAGGGCCGGGCGGCCTGCCCCTCCATCGAGGCCCGCGCGTCCACGCGGCCGGCGTACCCGGCGAAGCGCTCGGGCCACACGGCGGCGAGCCAGTCCAGCCGGAGGTCGCGCGCGTCGAGCGTCAGATCGATGGCGGCGTGCTTCTGGGCCCCGCCCTGGAGCGCGAGGACGGACGTGTCGGAGACGATGCGGACGTTCACGTCGCGCACGCCGCCCTCGACGAGGCGGAGGGTCTGGACGCCCTCGCCGCGCCACGCGAGGTCCGGGGTGGGCGCGAGCGCGAGGCGGCGCGCGCGGACGGCGAGGGACGTGAGGTCAACCTCGCCGTCGACGGCGAACACGGTGCGGTCGCCGTCGTAGAGGTCCACGACGACGGCGACGTCGTCCCCCACGAAGGAGGCGCGGCCCGCGCCGTGGTCGGACGCGACGTTCGCGACGACCATCGGCCCGGTCACCAGGGTGATGGCGCCGTCGAGCCGCCCGCGCGCGCTCCGCCCCACCCGCGCTTCGACCGCGACGGACTCCGCCGCGACCTCGGGCCCGCTCACCCCGCCGAGCGCCGCGGTGCCCTCGACCGCCACCGCCCCGCCGGGCCGCACCCCGAGCGTGAGGTCCGCGCGCCCCGTCTCCGCGCGGTAGCCGGCCGCCGCCGGGGTGCTCAGCCCCTCGAGGGCGAGGCCCGCCACCACGTCCGCGCCGCGCGCCGCCGACCACGACGCGCGCACCGGCCCGTCCACCATCCCGGCGTCCGCGAGCGCGCCCCACCCGACGTCGCGGCCGTGCACGACGCCCTCCGCGGCCACGTCCCCGCGCGCCCCCTCGACCGCCGCCCACCCGAAGCGCGCCTGCCCCGTGAACGCGACCCGGCCGCGCCCGCCGGGCACCCCGAAGCCCGCGAGCCGCGCGAGCTCGACGGACGTGTCGCGCAGCGTCGCCTCGCCCGTCTCGTCGAGGATGCGCACGGTCGCCGTGCCCCCGGCGCCGATCCCGGGCGCGTCCACGCGGAACGACGGCACCTCCACCACCCCGTCGGCGAGCGTGGCGGTGCCGCGCGCGGCGAGGGACGCGAGCGTCCCCACGCGGGGCGCGGTGAGCGCGAAGACGGCGGTGACGTCGAGGTCGTCGGGCCAGCCGAAGCCAGCGCCGTCGAGGCTGAGCGCGCCCGACACGACGGTGGGGGCGGGCACGGAGGGCAGGAAGGCCGAGAGGTCGACCGCCTCGGGCGCGACGCTCGCCGTCCACGTCGGGCGGTCCGCGCGCAGGTCCACGCCGGCGTTGAGGGAGACCGGCCCGCCCGGCGTCTGCACGGCGAGGAGGAGGGAGGGCGCGCGGAGGAGGCCGGCGAGGCCGCCCGTCGCGTCGAAGACGCCGGTGACGGGGAGGGTGCGCGTGGCGCCGTCCGCTCCCTGCGGAAAGAGCGGCGCGAGCGCGTCGACGTCGACGTGGAGCGTCGTGAGGTCGAGGCCCACGGTGGCGGCGCCGCCGAGCTGGCCGAGCCCGCCCGCCGCGACGAGCACGTTGGGCCCGAGGCGCACGTCCACGCCGTCCACCCAGAGCGTGTTCGGGTCCCACCGGGCGTCGGCGGCGACCGCGAGCCGGCCGAGCGCCGGCGTGGTGGCCGGGGCGTCGAGGTGCAGGCCGCGCACCACAACCGCGGGGCCGACGAGCGCGACGTCCGCGGCGAGCCGTGCGCCCTCGACGCCGTAGGTGCGCTCCCCGTCGCGGTAGGCGAACGTCACATCGGAGACGACGATGTCCGGGAGTGCGATGTCGATGCCGACACCGCGGTAGGGGGCGCCGGAGGGCGGGGAACCGTCGTCCCAGAGGGCGGGGAGGTCGAGCCCGGCGTCCGTGCGGGTGAGCGTGAGGTCGACGCCCTCGGCGCGCACCGTCGGCACCATGAGCCGGCGCGACAGGAGGCCCCCCAGCCGGTAGGACACAGCCAGCCGCTCGACGCGGCCGATGCGGGTGCCCGCGGCGTCGACCAGCTCGACGTCGTGGACGACGGCCTC
>CAJBVW010000029.1 GCA_903959175.1 uncultured Pseudomonadota bacterium | reverse complement strand
GGGCCTCCGCGGCATGGACGACGTCTCCCTCTGCCCCCACTGGCTCGGCGAGCCGACGCTCCACCCCCAGTTCGACCTCTTCGTCGAGTACGCCTTCGCCGTGAACCGCGACAACGCGCTGTTCCGCAGCTTCAAGGTCCACACCAACGCCGTCCTCCTCTCGGCAGAGCGCTCCGCGCGCCTGGTCCGCCTCGCCGCCGCGCCCGGCCAGGCCCCCGACACCTTCACGGCGATCCACTTCTCGATCGACGCGTTCAGCGCCGCCACCTACGGCGTGGTCAAGGGCTCGGAGAAGCGGGACCTCGTCTACCGCAACGTCGAGCGCTTCCTCACCGTGCGCGCCGAGCTCGGCGCCGCGCGCCCGGTCGCCCACCTCGCGATCGTCGTGCAGGACGAGAACCGCGCCGAGGTCGCCGCCTTCGTGAAGCACTGGGGCGGCCTGCTCGATCGCCTCGGCCGCCGCTGGAACCTCACCGCGGACTGGCCCCCCTTCGACGCCGACGCCGTCTACCTCCGCCGCCTCAACAGCGGCGACCAGGCCCGCGCCGACGCCCTCCACGCGAGCGCCTGCCGCGAGGTCGGCCTCACCCCCAGCGAGACCCGCCCCGAAGGGAGCTTCTGATGCTGGTCTTCTTGCTCGCCGGCTGCGGGATGGGCGCCTTCACCACGGAGGACGGCCCCGACCGCGTGCGCGGCGCGCTCTACTTCGAGCCTGACAGCACCCTCTCCCTCCAGCTCTACGGCGCGCGCCAGGCCTACGTCGTGCTCGCCAACTCGACGCTCCCGTGCTGGCCGGCGGACGGCACCTACGACCCCGACGGCCTCGTCTCCACCGAGGACCAGTACTGGCAGGCTCAGGCGGCGACGGCCGTGGTGCGGGAGGGCGCGCGCTTCGTGGCGTTCACCGTCGCGATCGACGCGAACGAGGACTGGCTCGGCCGCTACGCGCTCCAGGCGGACGCGTGGGAGCCCGGCGCGATGGCCGGGTACGTGGCGGACGAGGGGCGCGTCGCCTCGGGGGCGTGGATCCACGTCATCGAGTCGGCGGTAGAGGACGGCGCCGGCCTGAACTACGCGCTCTCCGGGGGCATCACGATCGTCGAGGAGGCCCACGAGATCGGCGTCCCCGCGCCGGCGTGGCTGGAGATCGACCGCAAGGACACGGAGATGGCGGGCACCTTCGACCTGGCCCCCACGGAGCTCTCTGGCGCCTTCCGCGCGGAGCGCTGCGAGAACCAGGCGCTCCTCGGGGAGCTCTCGAGCTACCTCACGAACATCGCCATCGCGGACGGCGCGCTGCTCGAGTTCGACGACTCGGCCCGGTAGCGGACGCCCGCGTCAGTCGTCGTCCTGCATCTCGAGCTCGTCGAGCACGCCCTGGAGCTCGGCGCGGGTCTTCGTGTCGCCCGTGCGCGTCGTGACGACGAGGCCCTTGTTGAGCGCGTCGAGGCAGCCGGCGCGGTCGCCCGACTCCTTCTTCGCCATCGCGAAGTGGTACCACGCGGCGCCGTAGTCCGGATGGTGCTGGAGCAAGGTGCCGAAGGCGGAGAAGCACTCGTCCCAGGTCCGCGTCTTGCGGAGCTCCATCGCGAGGGCGTAGAGGCCGAAGCGGTCGGTGGGCTTCTTGGCGACGTAGTCGCGGGCGGCGGCGAGACGATCGGACATGCGCGAGCCTCGTGATCAGAGAGACTTTTGGGGTATCCTGTCGCGTCGTCGGAGGTCGTGTGCGCGCTTCTCTGTTGGTCGCCCTGATGTTGTCCGCCTGCACCGGTGGGCTCAAGGACCTCCCCGTCGATACCGACGGCGACACCGCCGCGCTCGAAGGGGCCCTCCTCACGCTCTCCGCCGACCGCGTGGACTTCGGCGACGTGGGCTTCGGCGACCTCGTGCCCGCCACGCTCACCGTCGGCAACCCCGGCACCGTCGAGCTGAACATCAGCGCGATCACCGTCGAGTCGCCCTTCCAGGTCTCGCCGCCTACCTTGCGCGTGCTCCCCGGCGGCAGCAACTCCATCACGCTCTACGTCCAGCCGGTCACGTACGGCACGTTCGAGGGCGCGCTCATCCTCGTGACGGACGGCGACGCCGTCGGCACCGTCACCGTGCCGCTCACCGTGCACACCCTCGCGGATGTCGACGGTGACGGCTACGAGACCACCGACGCCGGCGGCGACGACTGCGACGACTCGGACGCCAGCTACTACCCGGGCGCGGACGACGACTGGTACGACGGCTACGACAAGAACTGCGACGGCGCCAACGACTACGACCAGGACGGGGACGGCTACGACGCCTCCACCGACGACCACGACGGCACCGACTGCAACGACATCGACGTCGACTACAACCCCGCCTCCGTCGACGTGCCGTACGACAACCGCGACACCGACTGCGACGGGTGGAGCGACTGGGACTACGATCGCGACGGCTACGGCGCCGCCGAGTACAGCCGCGGCAGCGACTGCGACGACGCCGACGACCGCGTGAACCGCGACATGCCCGAGCGCTTCAACGGCAAGGACGACGACTGCAACGGCGACGTCGACGACGACGCCGGCGCCGAGAACGCCGAGTACGTATGGGACGACGGCGGCGGCAACTTCGAGCGCACCGGCTACGCGATGGCCGTGGGGGACCTCGACGGGGACGGCGGCGCCGAGATCATCGTCGGCTCGCCCTACGTGGACGCGGCGACCGGCTCGGCGGCGGGCCGCGGCGGCGTCTCCATCTTCCGCGGCCCGGACCTCCTCCCCACCGGCACCAACGCGGACGACGCCGACAACTACTTCGAGGGCGTGAGCGCGAGCGACCTGCTCGGCACCTACCTCACCGTCATGGGCGACCACGACGGCGACGGCGTCCCCGAGCTCGCCATCAGCGCCACGGGCACGAGCGGGAACAGCGGCACCGTGTACCTCCTCTCCGGCGACGAGGCCGTGCGCCCCGGCCGCGACACGCGCGATGCCCTGGTGACCTACACCGGCACCTCCAGCAGCTCCTTCGGGCGCGGCGTCGGCACCGAGATCGACCTCGACAACGACGGCTTCGACGAGTTCGTCGCGATGTACGCGTCGGGCAGCTCGAACTACGTCGGCGTCGAGTACGGCCGCTCGGGCCCGGTCTCCGGGTCGGTGAGCGGCTTCGACGCCGCGTGGTCGACGGACGGCACCGAGACCGCCTTCTACCGCAACGCCCCCGTCGGCGGAGACCTCGACGGGGACGGCTACGAGGACCTCGTCCTCTCCGACGGCGCCGCCGACTACGGCACCACCGACACCGGCGCGATGTGGGTCGTGTGGGGCCAGGCCATCCCCTACGCGACCACCGGCGCGGCCGACCTCGAGTCCACCGCGAGCACCCTCGTCCGCGGCAGCGTCGCGAGCGCCGGCTTCGCGTGGGCCACCCAGCTCGGCGAGGACTGGGACGGCGACGGCGACGCCGAGCTCTGGATCTACAACGACGGCGACGGCCTCTACGTCGTCGAGGGCGGCCCGAGCCTCCGCTCGACCTTCGACGTCGAGGACACCGCCGCGGTCAGCTACATCTGGGCCAGCAACGCCACGGACGCCGAGATGATCCGCCGCACCGGGGACTGGGACGGCGACGGCGTCAGCGACATGATGGTGTTCTTCGAGGACTCCACCAGCGGCTTCGGCCGCTCGCAGCTCTTCCCGAGCAGCAACCGCACCGGCGAGTACGACGAGGACGACGACTCCATCGGCTCCTTCGTCGGGTCGAACAACACCGACACCGAGGAGTCGAACGGCAACGTCGGCTACGGCATGTCCCCCCTCCCGGGCGATGTCGACGGCGACGGCGACCTCGACATCGCCGTCGGCGACCCCGAGTGGGAGACCACGAAGGGCAAGGCCTACGTGCTGCTGAACCAGTCGGGGGAGTAGGGGATCGGGCCCCGCCGCCCGCCATCCACCGTACGACCTTGACCAAGTTGCCCAGCCGGCCGACCGTCCTTCCGGCCATCCTTCCTCCTCAAGGGGAGGCATCGACTCCCAGCCCCCCCGCAGCCGCGGCGGCGCGGTCGATCCGCGCGAGCCTGACTCGCATCGACTTCCCTCGGGCGATCTCGGTGACGGGCCAGCGTGCCTCGACCCAAGCGTCCATCGCCTTGCGCGCCGTGGGGCGGCCGTCGGCGGGGGTCTGGACGACGATGACGTAGGGGATGTCGCCGTCGCCGCGGCAGTCCCGGGCGAATGCCTGCAGGCAAGACCGGTAGGAGGGCTCGTCGGCCGCCGCAGGGCAGACGCGGAGGTGGGGACAATCCCAGGCGCCCGTGCTCGCCGCGAGCTCCGGCATCACCGTAGCGAGGTCCACGCCGGGGCCGAAGGTCGCGCGGATCGTCCGGGCCGCCTCGAACACGACGAGTTGGTCCTCGGCCACGGGCGGCGTCGCCGACCCGCGGAGATCGGGGCGCACGCAGGCGAGCGCGAAGGCGGCGGCCGCGGCGGCTTGCCCCGCGCCGGTCGGCCAGCGGGGGGCCCGCGCCCCCACCGCGGTGTCCACGCACGCGCCAAGCGCCGCGATCCCGCGCACCACGAGCAAGATCGCGATGGGCGCGAGGTTGTCCATGTACCGCGGCTGCGCACCCGCTGCCGCGAGCACGGGCACGGGCGCGAGCAGCAACAGGGGGACGATGCCCGCGGGCAGGCCGGTGGCGAGGAACGGGCCCATCGTCCGGCCGCTCCGCCCCCGGGGCCGGGCGTTACCGGTGGCCAGCCCGAGCCCGGTGACGCCGAGACTCAGCAGCACGGGCACGATCGCGGTCGGCAACGCATCCGCCCCCGCACTCTGGCTGAGCCACCGTCCGGTCACACCGACCGCGCCGCGGGCTCCCTGGCCGAAGGTGTCCCAGGCACGGGACGCGAGCACGTCGGCGCTGGGCTGCGCCTCGAGCCGCACCGGGGCGATGCCCTCGACGATGGAACGCACGAGCACGTCTGGGGTGACGATGGGCAACAGGGACGCCACCACCGCGAGCGTGCCGACGAGCCCGAGCCCGAAGCCAGCTGCGACCTTGAGCCGCTCGCCGCGAGGGGCGAACACGAGCGCGGCGAGGGCGAGGGGGACGGGGGCCGGCAGCGTCGTGAAGTGGGTCGCGCACGCAAGCCCGGCCGCGACGCCCGCGAGGGGCGCCAGCCACGGGCGCGCGCCCGCGGCGAGCGCGACCAGGAGCGCGGAGGGCCACGCGAAGCTCACGACCGCGTCGATGCCGAACCTGCGGGACGGCAAGACCACCGCGGGACACAGGAGCACGAGCAGCCCCGCGACGAACGCCGACGGCCGGCTCATCCCCATCAGGCGGCCGAGCGCGTAGGTGACCGGCCCGACCAGGACGGCCGCCAGGTGGTTCACGAGGTGGCCGGCGAGGGTGTTCGAGAGCCCGGTGAGCCACGCCATCGCGACGGTGGCGAGCGTCCACGTCGGCATGCGGTGGGGGTCCAGGCGGTCGAGGGTGCCCTCCTGGAGTGCCTGGGCTTGCCACGCCCACCAGCCGGCGTCGGGGCCGTCGAGCAGGTGGTCCTGCAGCGTGGCCCACGGGGGTGCGCCCGCCGGCACCGCGCCGGCAGCGGTGTGCGCCGACTGCCACCAGAGCGCGGCGGCTAGCGCCAGGAGGGCGAGCGGGGGCAGCGCTCG
>CAJBVW010000028.1 GCA_903959175.1 uncultured Pseudomonadota bacterium | reverse complement strand
GGGCATCGCCAGCATCGACCTCGGCGGGCGTGTCCTCTCCATGAACCCCGCGGGCGCCGCGATGCTCGGCCGGCCCGTCGCTTCCCTCCTCGGCAGCCGCCTCCACGACCTCGTCCACGGCGGGGACCACGGCGGCGATCGCTGTCCCCTCGAGCGCCCGTCCCTCGACGACGCGACCCACACCCTGGTCGCGGACATGTTCCTCGGGGCCGACGGCTCCGCGCTGCCGGTGCAGGTCGTCGCCAGCCCCATCCGGGACGACGCCGGCGTGAGCGGGACCGTGCTCGTGTTCGCCGATCAGCGTCAGCGCGTCCTGCTCGAGGAGCAGCTCCGCCAGGCGCAGAAGATGGAGGTGGTCGGGCGGCTCGCGGGCGGCGTCGCCCACGACTTCAACAACCTCCTCACCGCGATCCTCGGCTACGGCGAGCTCCTCCGCGACCGGATGGGGCCGGCGCGCGCGCCGAAGGAGCTCGACCAGGTCATCAAGTCCGCCCACCGCGCCACCGCGCTCACCCGCCAGCTCCTCTCCTTCTCGCGTCAGGACGCCTACGCGCCACGCGTGCTCGACGTGAACGCGCTCGTACGGGGGATGGAGAAGCTCCTCCGGCGCGTCATCGGGGAGGACGTGGTCATCGTCCTCGCGCTCGGCGACGGGCTCGCGAACGTCAAGGCCGACGCCGGCCAGCTCGAGCAGCTCCTGCTCAACCTCGCGGTGAACGCGCGGGACGCGATGGTGCGCAACGGGCGCCTCGAGGTCCGCTCCCGCGCGCTGCCCGCGGGACGGGTGGAGATCGCCGTCACGGACTCGGGCACGGGCATGGCCCCGGAGGTCCAGGCGCGCGTGTTCGAGCCCTTCTTCACCACGAAGGCGACGGGCACCGGCCTCGGCCTCGCCATCGTGCGGGACGTGGTCACGCGCGTCGGCGGCACCATCCGGCTCGAGAGCGCCCCGGGCGTCGGCACGACCTTCACCCTCGAGATCCCCGGCACGTCCGAGCCGCTGGACATCGTGCGGGACTACGACCTCGAGGTCGCCTCCGGCAGCGAGACCGTGCTCGTCGTGGAGGACGACGCGTCCGTGCGCTCCTTCGTGCGCCGCGCTCTCACCGCCGAGGGCTACGACATCCTCGAGGCCGTCGACGGCGAGGACGCCGAGGCCTGCGCGGACGCCCACCTCGGCCCCATCCACCTCCTGTTCACCGACATGGTCATGCCGGGGCT
This sequence comes from uncultured Pseudomonadota bacterium, assembly GCA_903959175.1. Taxonomy (GTDB): domain Bacteria; phylum Myxococcota_A; class UBA796; order UBA796; family SXON01; genus CAJBVW01. Next base: position 14,208 of record CAJBVW010000028.1, on the reverse strand, counting down.
CGACGGCGCCACGCTGGCCACGCGTCTACGCCAGGCGCGGCCGGAGCTGATCGTGCTCTACATGACCGGCTACGCGGCGCCCGAGGCCGGCCCCGGCGCGGGCCGCCACGACGTGCTCCGCAAGCCCTTCGGCGCTCGCACGCTCATCTCCCGCGTGCGCAAGGCGCTGGACGGCGCGCTCGACCAACCCTCCGAGGTCACGACGCGCCCCGAGGGGCTGATCCTGTAGCGATCAGCCCGGGAGGCGGCCCTTCCACCACGCGGCGGTGCGCGCGAGGGCGTCCTCCGGGCCGACCTCGGGGGCGTAGCCGAAGTCCCGCACGGCCGGGCCCACGTCGTACGCGTGGGAAGTGCCGAGCTGGGCCGCGACGAAGCGCGTCATCGGGGGCTCGCCGGCGAGGCCGAAGAGCGACCACACGGCCTCGGTGAGCGTGCCGACCAACCGCGCGACGCCCACCGAGACCTTCCGCGTGACGGGGGCGATGCCGACGCGACCGAACAGATCGTTCGCCCACGCCCAGACCACGACGGGCTCGGTGTCATTGACGAAGTACGGGCGCCCCGCGCACGCGGCCCCGGGGGCCAGGGCGTCCCCCGCCTGGACGTGGGCGGCGGCGGCGTTGTCGACGTAGCTGACGGACACGCGGTTCAGGCCGTCCCCCACGATGCGGAGGCGGCCGGCCTTCGCGCGGGCGAACAGGCGCGGCAGGATGTGCGGGTCGCGGGGGCCCCAGATGAGGTGGGGGCGGAGCGCGATCGTCGCGAGGGTGGGGCTGTTGGCAGCGAGCACGAGTCGTTCGGCGCGGGCCTTGGTCTCGGAGTAGTGGTTCTCGTGCGTGGCGGGGTAGGGCGCCTCGGAGATGCCGACGTGGTCGGTGCCGTCGAACACGACGCTCGGGGAGCTCGTGTAGACGAGGCGCGCGATGCCGTGGGCGCGGCACGCGGCGAGCACGTTCTCCGTGCCGATTACGTTGGAGCGCTCGTAGTCCGCCTTCTTGCCCCACACGCCGGCCTTCGCCGCGACGTGGAACACGATGTCCGCGCCGGCCGCCGCGGCGAGCACCGTGGCGGCGTCCGACACGTCCCCGCGCACGAGGGTGGCGCCGAGCGCGCCGACCTCCGGGTAGTCCCCGCGCGCGAGCACGGTCACGTCGTCCCCGCGGGCGCGCAGGCGCCGCACAATCTCGAGGCCGAGGAAGCCGCCGCCGCCGGTCACGAGCGCCTTCAAACGCGGGCGCCGGTGAGCGCGGTGGAGACGCGGGGCTCGGCCCAGAGCGCCAGGGTGTACCGGTGGATCTTGGCGTTGTGCCGCACGTCGACCGGGAACGCGGGGTAGAAGAGCACCGCTTCGAGGAGCGGGACCTTCGCCTTGAGGCGGGCGGCGAGGGCGTCGTCCGGGGTGCCCTCGACCACGAGGACCGGTCGCTGCCGGCCGGGGGCGCCGACGCCGACCAACGCGGTGCGGCGGTCCCCGTTGCAGATGCCCTCGATGCGGTCGGTGTAGAGGTCACCCGTGGGGGTGCGCACGCGCTCGCCCTTGCGGCCGCAGAACCAGATGCGGCCGAGCGCGTCGCGGTAGCCGAGGTCTCCGATGCGGTGCCAGACGCTGTCGCCGTCGGGGATCTTGGCGCCGGCGGTGGCCTCGGGGCGGTTCGCGTAGGTGCGCGTCACGACGGGGCCCTTCACGCAGATCTCGCCGACCTCGCCGTCGGGGACGACCAGCGCGTCGGACCAGCGGGTGATGGGGTCGTCCGAGATGCGCACGATGCGGATCTCGATGTGAGCGGCCGGACGACCGACGCAGGTGCCGGCGCCCTCGAGCGTGGCCTTCGCGGTGTCGCCCACGATCTCCTTGCCCTTCATGTTCGCGACGGGGAGCGACTCGGTGGCGCCGTAGGGGGTCTCCACGTCGCCGCCGATCACCTGGTGGAGCTGCTGGACGAGGAGCGGCGGCACCGGCGCGCCGGCGATCAGGACACGTTGAAGCTCCGGAAGCTTCACGCCGTTGGCGATGCACCAGGGCGCGACGCGGCGCCAGATGGCGGGCGAGCCGAACGCAGTGGTGCAGTGGTTGTCGCGCAGGGCGGCGACGACCTTCGCGGGGTCGCAGGTGCCGGGGCGGGAGGGGTTCACGTCGGGGATGACGCTGGTCATGCCGAGCGCGCCGTCGAACAGCGAGAAGAGCGGGAACGCGGCGCAGTCGATCTCGCCGGGGCGGAAGCCGTAGGTGTCGAGCAGCGCGACGACCTGGGCCTCGAACATGCCGTGGGTGTAGATGACGCCCTTCGCCGGACCGGTGCTGCCGGAGGTGAAGAGGACGGCGGCCTCGTCGCCGTCGGCGGTCTCGGCGATGGCGAAGGGAGAGGTGTCCGTCGCGATCTTCGCGAGGGAGTGGCCGCCCCAGAACCAGCGCGTGCCGACGGTCACGGCGGTCTTGACGCTCGTGAAGGAGCCGGGGAAGAAGGTCCGGAGCGCGTGAGCGAGGGGGATGCCGACCATCGCGGTCGGCGCCATGTCCTTGACACACTTGAGGAAGGGCTTGACGCCCATGCCGGGGTCGATGAGGACGGGGACGATGCCGGCCTTCATCATCGCGTAGGTGACGGCGATGAGGTCCACGCCGGCCTTGACCATCAGCAGCGTACGCTCTCCCCGCTGGATGCCCGCGGCCTGGAGCGCGTGGGCGTAGCGGTCGGAGCGCTGGTCGAGCTCGCGGAAGCTGATCCGCTGCGCGCCGGCGATGACGGCCGCCTGATCGGGGCGCGCGGCGGCCTGGAGCGGGAGGTGCCGGGCGATGTTGATCACGGCGACGCCTCGCTTACGGGGGCTCGGGGGGAGGGGAGTCGGGCGCGGGGGCCGCGGGCACCGAGGGCTCGTCGAGGCCCACGGCGGCGCGGCGCTTCGGCTTGACGGGCGCGGGCTTGCTGCACGCGGCGGTGTCGCTCTCGCCGGCGGCGAAGGCGTGCACGATGGGCAGGAGGGCCTCGGCGGCGTCCTCCAGGACGTAGTGGCCGGCGTCCGCGTAGCGCACGACGAGCGCGCCGGGGAAGCGGCGCTCCCAGTCCTGCCGGAAGGTATGGTTGAAGCACCAGTCCTTGTCGCCCCAGCCGATGAGGACGGGGTGGTCCGCGAACTGGGCGAGGCCCTGCTCCACGTCGAGGAGCGTGCTCCAGGAGGGGTGCGCTGCCTTGAGCGGGATGTCCTCGACGAACCGTTGGACGGCCACGCGGTTGGCCCAGGAGTCGTACGGGGCGAGCAGCCCGGCGCGGACGGCGGGGGAGAGGCCCTTCTCCGTCGCCATGTGGATGGCGGCGCCGGCGAAGCCGTTGAACCCGCGCACCGCGAGGGGGCCGATGCCGGGGAGGCGGCACACCGCGATGCGGAAGGGCATGCGCGGGCTGGGGAAGGCGGCGGTGTTGAAGACGCCGATGCGCGCGATGCGGGAGGGCTGGCGCGCGGCCATGCCCATGCCGATGGCGCCGCCCCAGTCGTGCATCAGGAGGGTCACGTTCTTCAGATCGAGGGAGACGACGAGCGCATCGAGCCGCGCGATGTGGTCGGCGAGGCGGTAGGGCCCCTCTTCCGGCTTGTCGGAGAGGCCGCAGCCGAGGTGGTCGATCGCGACGACGCGGAACGTACCGCGGAGATCCTCGATGTACCGGCGCCAGTAGAAGGACCACGTCGGGTTGCCGTGCACCATGAGGACGGTGCCGGCGGCGTCGCGCGGGCCCTCGTCGACGTAGTGGACGCGGTGCGCTCCGACCGGGAGCCAGTGCGATTCGAAGGGGTAGAGCGCGCGCCAGTCGGTGTTCACGATGCAGTCCCCTTCACCAGGTCACGCTCATCATCGCGACGTTCAGGCCGGAGCCGATGCCCATCAGCGCGACGTGATCGCCGGGGCGGATGCGCCCGGCCTCCTGCGCGAGCGCCAGGGTCAGCGGCACGGCCGCCGGGCCGACGTTCCCGAAGGTCGGGTAGGTCAGGAAGCACTTCTGCTGCGGGATGCCCAGCGCCTGGCAGATCGCGACCATGTGCGAGCGGCCGACCTGGTGCAGGATGTACTGGTCGATCCCGCCGACGGACCAGCCCGGGATGGCCTCGGTCGCGTGCGCCCAGGTGCGGCCCGCGAGGGCGACGCCGGCCTTCAAGAGGCGCGTCGAGTCCGTCACCATGCGGTCGGCGGTGCCGAGGCACAGGCGGTTGTTCTCGGTGTCGGCGCGGGACACCGAGCCGTTGACCCGGTGGCCGGTGCGCGTGTGCTTCTTGTGGCCGAGCACCATCGCGACGGCGGCGGAGCCGAGCGTGAGCGTGGCGAAGTTGTCCCAGAAGTCCTGGCTCGTCGCGTCGGCGAGGAGGAGGCGCTTGAGCGTGGCGTCGACGATGTTGCCGGAGCTCTCGCCGTCCACGATGAGGGCGTAGTCGATGACGCCGGCCTCGATCATGCGGCCCGCGACCTCGATGCCGTTGAGGAAGCCGAGGCACGCGTTGGCGAGGTCGAAGCTGGCGCAGCGCGTGTCGAGCCCGAGCTCGCCGTGCACGAGGCTGGCGATCGAGGGCTCGAGGTAGTCCTTCGAGACGGAGGTGCTGATGAGCACGCCCACGTCGCGCGGGTCGATCCCCGCCTCGGCCAGCGCCTTGCGCCCGGCGCGCGCGGCGACCTCGGACACGAGGGTGCCCGGCGCCCAGAAGCCGCGCTCGGTGATGCCCGTGAGGAGCTCGATCGGGTGCGGAGGCAGGCGCATGCGTGCCATCGCGCCGTTCAGGCGGTCCTCGAGCTGAACACTCGTCACCTTGTTCGGTGCGAGTTCGTAGCTCAGGCTCTCGATTGTGAGGTCTCGGAAGAGCATCGGTGGCCCGTTCGGCGCGAGCGTGTATACCGGGGGGCGTCCGAAAGCACGGACGGAGGCGCATGCGTACCCAAGGCGAGCGGAGAGGCGTGCTGCTCATCAACCTCGGCACTCCCGACGCCCCCGACACCGCGTCGGTACGGAGGTATCTCCGCCAGTTCTTGATGGACGGCCGCGTCCTCGACATCCCGACGCCGGCACGTTGGATGCTGGTGAATCTCGTGATCGCGCCGTTCCGTTCGCCGAAGAGCGCGAAGGCGTATCGAGCGGTGTGGCGTAACGATGGTTCGCCGCTGCTCTCCTACAGCAAAGCTTTGTCACAGGCGCTGGCAGAGAAGCTCGGTCAACGTGTTGTGCTCGCGATGCGCTACGGGAATCCGTCGATCGCTGCGGCGATCACGGAGCTGGGTGAAGTGGATCGCATCGTCGCGGTCCCGCTCTACCCGCAGTACGCCTCCTCCTCGACCGGCACGGCGCTCGGGGCCCTCTTCGCGGAGCTCGGCGCGCGCACGTTCGTGCCCCCCGTGTCCATCCTGCCGCCCTTCTTCGAGGACCCCGGCTTCCTCGACGCGCAGGCCGCCCTCGCCCGCGAAGCCGTGGCCGGGGCCGATCACGTCCTCTTCAGCTACCACAGCCTCCCCGAGCGCCACATCCGCGCCGCGACGCCGGGCTGCCAGCTCACCGACGCCTGCTGCCTGCCCGCCTCCGGGCGCGTGCCGCCCTCGTGCTACCGCGCGCAGTGCCTCGCCACGACGCGCGGCCTCGTGGCTCGCCTGGGGCTCGCGCCGGGCGGCTGGTCGGAGAGCTTCCAGAGCCGGCTCGGCCGCGAGGCGTGGCTCAAGCCGGCGACCGACGCGGTGGTCCCGGAGCTGGCCCGCCGCGGCGTGAAGCGGCTCACCGTCCTGTGCCCTTCCTTCGTGGCGGACTGCCTGGAGACGCTGGAAGAGATCGGCATCCGCGCGAAGGAGGAATTCCTGGCCGCGGGCGGTGAAGAACTGCGGCTCGTCCCCTGCGTCAACGCCGACCCCGCGTGGGTGAGCGCGCTGGCGCGCCGCGTGGATGAGCTGTAGCGGAGCGGCGCGATCCTCGACCATGATGGGCGCATGTGGTTCCTCCTGGTCGCGAGCGCCTCCGCCACCTGCCTGAACGTGGCGGTCAGCCCGTCCGAGTGCGTGGGCGGGCAGGCGGTGGTGGTGACGGTGGACTGTGACGGCGCCCCCGTCCCCGCGAACTGGGACGTCGAGCTCCAGCAGGACGGCGGCGCGTACGGCGCGGTGGTCCAGCTCGGCGCGGTGGTGGACGGCGTGGCCGAGGCCACCTGCGTCGACCCCGGGCTCCCGTGCGACAGCGAGCAGGTGGCCTACGTCCAGGCCGTGGCGACGGACGGCGCGGGGGGCCAGGAGTGGGCCTTCACGCGGCTCGTCGTGCAGGCGCCGGCGTGCGCCTCGGCTGACGCGTTGGCGGCCGGCGACACCGGCGCCCCGGCGCCCGAGGGCGCGCGCGAGGCCGCCGAGGAGGCCGCCGTCGAGGACGCCGAGGAGGCGAGCGGGTGCGGCGCGAACGGGGGTAGCGGCCTCGCGGGCGCGGGGTTCTTCGTGTTCGCGCTCCGGGGCCGCCGCCGCCGCTGAACCGGGCTACGGCGCGGGCGGCTGCGAGGCCGACCGCAGCAGGGTCACCTGCGCGGCGAGTGAGGGTTCGCTCGCGACGGCATCGGCCGCGACCCGCTCCCAGTCCGGCCGACCGAGCGCCTTGAGGGCGTCCGCCGCGTAGAGGTGGCACCGCCCGGCGGTCGGCGAGAGGGAGAGGCACACGGCGAGGTCGTCGAGGGCGCCGGCCGGGTCGTCGGCGCGCAGGCGCGCGAGCCCGCGCTGCTCGTAGGCGCGCGGATCCGTCGGGGCGAGCGCGAGGATGCGGTCGTAGCTCGCCTCGGCCTCCGCCCACTTCTCCGCGGTGACGAGCAACGACGCGTCGTAGTAGCGGTTGGTCGCCTCGCCCGCGGTGAGCGCGGCGGGGGCGGGCGCGGGGTCGACGCTGCGGGGGAGCTCGACGGCCTCGACCCAACCGGTGACGGCGCCGCCGCCGCAGGCGGCCTCGGCGCGCGCCCAGGCGCCCGCGTCGAGCAGGAGGTGGACGCGCCCCGGCGGGCACGCGCAGAGCAGCGCGGGGGCCCCGCGGGAGCTCGCGCCGTCGCGCGCCTCGCGGGCGAGCCAGGGGCGGGACCAGACGGAGACGCCGGCCGGCGACGAGGGGGTGGGGCGGCGCGTGGCGGCGGGGTCGAGGAGGGAGGCGACGCCCGCGAGGAGCACGACGGCGCCGATGCCGGAGAACGCGAGGGAGGCCGTCGCGAGCGGCGTGCGCACATGCGGGCGGGGGAACTCGCGGTGGGTGTGGAGGTACCAGTCGGCGAGGGCGTGGAGCGCGCCGAGGGCGTGCAGGGCGTCCGCCGGGGCGAGGGGCGTCACGCGCGCCTTGGGGCCCTCGCCGGAGAGCCGCTGGACGAGCTCGACGTAGGCGAACATCTTCGGCGGGAGGAGCGCGCGCGCGTGCGCCTTGGCGGCGTCCAGGCGGAGGGCGGCGCGGTCTGGCACCTTCCGCGGGACGAGCGCCTTGACGATGGCCTCCACGGCCCGCCGGGAGCGGGTGACGGAGGCCGCCGCGTCGGTCTCGGCGAGGGCGATGGCCGCGACGGCGTCCTCTCCGACCTCCTCGCCGAGCACGCCGAGGCGCTCGAACAGGGGGCGGTACCGCTCTACGCTTCCGGTCGTCGTCACCTGGCCCGTTCGTCGAGTCGTCGAGTGTAACCCTCCCGCCCGGGCGCACCCGCGAGAGTGGACAGTCGAGCGGGCGTGTGTCACGGTGCCGGCCCCCCCGCGACGCGCACGGTCTCGCGCCCGGGTGGGTCAGGAGCCGGACGACGATGGGCACGAGCACCACGAGCTGGGCGGGTCGGTTGAGGACGGTGACCTTCGCGACGGTCGTCGCCACCGGGCCCGCGTTCGCGCAGAGCCTCTCCGAGGGCACCACCGTGAAGATCACGGCGTTGAGCCCGCAGGACGCCTTCTTCCAGCAGCGGAAGGCGATCGTCGGCCTCGTGTGCGGCGTGGAGGAACCGGGGCTCGACCCCCAGGGCAACAGCAAGAAGTGGTACGGCGGCGCGGTCACCTGCGGCGAGGCCGGCAACTACTACTTCTACAAGGTCGCGGTGCAACCCGGCGACTTCGGCATCTCGTACGAGGTCCTCACCGGCCACGCCGTCGGCGAGCCGATGCCCGGCACCTCCGAGCCGGCCGACGACTCCAGCGACGCGGCGGAAGCCTCCGCCCTCTGGCCGACCGGCGCGCGCGTCCGCATCACCGACGTGTCCGCCCAGGACGCCCACGTGGGCGACAAGGCCACGCTCGTCGGGCAGGCCTGCACCGTGGCGGACGCCGCGCTCTCGGGCGCCGGAGAGAGCTGGTTCTCGGGCCAGCTCAAGTGTGACGGCGGATGGAGCGGGTACTTCTACCAGGTGTCCGTGGCGGGGCTCGCCGCCTCCGCGCCGGTCGTCGGGGCGACCGCGCCCGTCGCCGCCCCGGTGGCCTCCGAGTGGGGCGCCGGGAAGATGGTGAAGATCGTCGACTTCGCGGCGGTAGACGCCCTGTACGCCACCCGCGCCGCGCTCATCGGCAAGACGTGCAGCGTGGTCGAGGCGGCGCTCTCGCCCACCGGCGAGGGCTTCTACGCCGGGCGCCTCTTCTGCGACGACGGCAAGAGCTACCAGACCTTCAAGGTCAAGGTGGTCGCGCCGTAGTCCGGCGGCGAGGCGGCCCGGAAGACGGGCCGCCGTTCAGCCGATGAGCCCCCGCAGCTCCGCGAGCCAGGCGCCCTCGGGGCCCGCGGGGAGCGCGGCGCCGTCGAGCAGATCGCGCAGGACGCCGCCGGTGAGGCCCTCCAGCGCGACGCGGATGCCGGCCCCCGGCGCGATGGGGGCGGTCACGGGCGCGGCCACCGCGGGCACGCCGAGCGCGTTGATGGCGTCCGCGAGGACGCGGCGGCGCTCCGCGTAGGGGATGGCCGCGAGCGTCTCGGGGAGGACCGGGGCGCCGACGTGGTGCGTCTGCGGGGCCGCGGGCACGTCGTGGCGGTTCACGCCGTCCACGCCGCCGCGGAAGGCCACCGGGACGATGGGCATCCCGCGCTCGAGCGCGATGTCGACCCAGAGCGAGCTGATCTTGTCGACCGGCTGCCCGGGGACGATCTGGCGGGTTCCCTCGACGTGGACGAGGAGGCTGCGGTCGCACGCGCCGCGGGCGAGCGCGGGGAGGCTCGCCGGATCCTTCTGGTCGAACCAGACGATGAACGGATCCTGCTCCTGGCCGGGGTAGGTCGTGAGGAGCCGCTCGACGGCGCCGAGCCAGCGGTCGCGGTGCTCCACCTTGGCGAGGGCGCGGGCCGGCGTGCCGAACAGCGCCGGGGCGACGCAGGTGAAGATCACGCTCTCGAGGTAGTTCTCGTGGTTGCCGAGGAACAGGCACGGGCGGCCGCGCACGGCCTCCATCGCGACCGGATCGTGTACGACAAGGTCGGCGAGGTAGCGCTGGGCGAGCGCGGCGATGAGGTCCTCGCCGGGCCAGGCGCCCGCAGGCCTCCCGGAGAGCTGGGTGAGGTGGGCGCGCCACCAGCCGGTCACCGCGGTCATGTCGGGGAAGGTGACGGGGCCGACGTGGACGTGGGCCTCCGCCGGGCTCGGCGCGTAGGTCTCGATCCCGACGCGGCGCAGGGGGTGGAGGGCTTCCCACGCGTGCGCGCCGTCGACCACCACGTCGCGGGGGTGGGCCCCGAGGCGCTGGCCGGCGAGCTCCTTGGCGGCGATCGTGGCGGGCGCGGTGCTGCCGAAGACGCGCTCGACGGTGCCCGGGAGCCAGTCCGAGGCGCGGACCTCCATCACGGAGAGCCGAGCTTCGTCGCCCACGATGTGCGAGAGCGCGACGCCGGTGCCGGCGCGGCCGAGCAGGAAGTCGCGGCGGGCGGCGGGGGCGGCCTCGCCGATGCGGCCCTTGGGGAGGAGGACCTCCTGCAGCACGAGCGAGGCGAGGATCGTGTCGCCGTCGTAGAGGTGCGCGCAGATGCGCGGGCGCCCGCTGACCATGCCGAGGAAGCGGACCTCGCACCTCACGGATCGCGCGGGGGGCGCGCCGTAGAGCGAGAGCGACTCGATGCGCGAGGGGTAGCCGACCTGCCCGGGCGCGACCTCGGGGCACCACGTCTCCAGGCGGTCGTGGGGCACGCCGTGGGTGATGCCGTCGAGCAGCACGTCGGGCGGCGCGGCCTTCAGGATCAGCGTGGCGCCGTTGCTCCCGCGCGCGACCACGCGCTCGACGACGTGGAACGACGGGCCGTGGAACAGCTCCCCGCTCGCGTAGAGCGCGGCGCCGTCGGGACCGGGCACCGCGTCCCGCAGCGGCGGCAGCTCGACCGGCGCCATCGGCGCGCACGCCGTCGCGACGAAGAACGGCTCGGGTGCGCCGAGCACGACCTTGTCGCCGACGACGGTGGCGGTCACGTCCCGCGGCCCGGCCGGGAACGACAACCAGCGCGTGACCGACGCGTCCTTGAGCGCCGGGGCCCCGGACGCCTGCAAGGCGAGCATCACCATCGTCATCGCGGGGAGGGCCGGGAGGACGTAGGTGGGGCAGTGGTCGGTGGGGACGGGGACGGTCGTGACGCGGGGAACCACCGCGCTGGTGACCGAGATCGATCCTTGCGTGTCTCCGGGGGCGTTGCGGGGGGCGGAGCCCCCTGCCCCAAGAGCCAGAGAACCCGACGACGCCGTCACCTTGGACGTAGCGCCGCCGGGACCGTCAAAAGGGCGGTGCGGGTGGCCCGCGCCCTCCACGACCCGCATGCCGAGACCCCACGCCGAGTAGATGCGCTTGCCGTCCACCCAGAGGTGGGCGTCGCACGTCACGGTGTCGCCTTCGACCGAGGTAATCTCTACTTCAGTCTGGATGAGCGTGTTCTTCGGCACCACCTGGCCGCGGTACTTCCACTTGAGCTCGCGGCCGATGGCGATGGGCTCGAAGCGGGGCTCCGTCAGATCCTTGCCGTAGCCCTCGTGGATCATCACGAACTGGAGGAGCTGGATCATGGCCTCGATGCCGAGGCTGCCCGGCTGGACCGGATCCATGTAGAAGTGGGCCTTGAAGAACCACTCCTTCGGATCGACGTCCTTGTCGGCGCGCCACTTGCCGAGGCCGGCCTTGCCGCCGGTGGGCCAGTGGCCGGTCACGCGGTCGAGCATGCAGAGCATGTCGCCGGGCATGCGGAGCGCGCCGTCGAAGTAGCGGGCGGGGTGCGTGGAGAGGTCGACGAGGAAGGCGTTCGGCTCCGCGAGCCAGGCGCGATCGGGCTCCTCGGAGCCCACGCCCACCTGGTTCTCGAAGGCGGCCGGCGGGAAGAAGCCGAACACGGTCTTCATCTCGTAGAGCGGCTTGCCGTCCATGAACATGGTGACGTCGAAGCCCTCGATGATCATGCCGGCGGAGCGGTTCACCGAGTTGATCTTCACGCGCGTCGTGAGCGTGCCGCTGGTCGGCAGGATCTCGGCGAGGAGGGTGCCGGTGCCGTCGAGGTTGCGGAACAACAGGTCCGTGTCGCTGGTCGTGGCCGAGCCGACGTAGCTCGCGAGCCAGCCGCAGGGCTGCAGCGCCGCCTCGAGGAGCACGGCGAAGGGCATCGTCGGCGTGCCGTTCTCGCGGAAGTACCAGTCCTTCGGGGGGACGTCGTACTCGATCTCGATGATCGTGCCGGCCTTGGTGGAGCCGATGGCGCCGTCCGTGCGGGTGACGCGCGACATGAAGTGGTACGGCGGGCCGGGCAGGCGGGCGACGGCGCGGGTGCTGTCGAACACCTTGTACATCGGGCCGAACGCGTGCGAGGGCTGGCCCCAGGCGCAGGCGAGGAGCGAGGCGTAGTCCCACACGGCGGGCTTCGGCTCGACGTACTCGGAGAGCAGCTTCGGCATGCGGGTGAGCGGCCAGTCCGGCACCATGACGAGCGTGAGCGGGTCGGCGTGGAAACACTTCAGGCCGTCGACCGTACACATCACCTGGGCCTTGACGTAGGGGACGGGGTCGAGCCCGACCTCCTGCACGAAGAGCTCGTAGGTGAGGAGCTTGGACGTGGGGATCACCTGGCCGCGGCAGCGGAGGTGGAAGGTCTCGCCCTGCTTCGGCTCGAAGCGCCAGCCGTCACGCTTGAGGGTGTGGCCGAGGCCGGTCATGTAGACCTGGAGCGCCTGGAGGCAGCCCTCGAACATGAGCGTGCCGGGCATGCACGGGTCGTTGAAGAAGTGCCCGTCGAAGAACCAGTTGTTCCCGGTGATGTCGCACTCGGCGGCGAGGTAGCCGCGCTTCCACGGGCCCCCGGCGGGGTCGAACTTCGTGACGCGATCGAAGAACAACATGCGGCCGCCGGCGATCTTCGGCGTCCATGTGTGGGTGTGGGCGCGCTCGAAGCCGGGCCCGAAGGCGTCGGCGACGCGGCCCTCGGTGAAGGCGAGCAGATCCTCCTTGGAGAACGAGGACTTCTCGCAGACGACGGCCGGGGGCGCGACGGGGCCGGTCAGATCGACCTCGGCGGTCGTAGCATCCCAGAGGACGCCGCCGGACTTGTCGAGGTCGGCCTTGGAGAAGAAGCCGGCCTGGCCCTCGCGGACGGTGAGACGGACGGCGTCGTTCACCTTGCAGTCGTAGTGGAAGAAGAACATCCGGATGTCGCCGAGCTTGGCGTGCCCGTCGACCTGGATCTCGTACTTCAGGGTGTCGCCGACGGTCGGGAGGCCGCCCTCGTAGCGCAGATCGCAGCCGAGCAGGCGGTACATCCGCTCGCCCTTGTTGTAGTTCAGGTCGACGCCCTGCCAGCTCACGAGCAACAGATCGGCCTGGCCGGCCTCGATCATCACGCCGGCGGGGATGTGGCGTTCGTGGAGGTACCAGCTCTCCTCGGTCACGTCGGTCTCGGTCCAGATCGTGCCCTTGCCGAGGGTGGCGGCGGGGCCGTCGATGCCGGTGACGCGGTCGCAGAGGAGCAGCGGCGGTTCGGGCATGCGGACGACGCGCGCATAGGCGTCCTGCGGGGCGAACTGCGCGCCGAAGTGGCGGGAGATCGGGCCGCGGGACATGTCCTCGAGGTCGCGACGGGAGAGCTTGGGGCCGGGGCGGGCGGTGGTCGCGGGGATGACGACGACGGGGGCGGGCGCCGGGGCGGCGGGAGCGGCGGCGACCGGGGGCGCGACGGGCGCGGGAGCCGCGACGGGGGCCGCGTACACCGGGGGCGCGGGCGCGTACACCGGGGGCGCCGGCGGCGTGTAGACCGGCGGCGCGAAGGCGGTGGCCGCCCCCTCGCCGAACGCGGCGCCGAGCATCATGCGCGTGGTCGCGGTGCGCGACGCCGAGAAGCGGGCCTGGACCGCGGCCTGTTGCTCGAGGAACGCGCGATGCACCTGGGTGACGCGGGCCTGCTGTGCGAGGAGGCTAGCGAGGACCGGATCGGCGCCGCCGCCGGGGGGCGGGCCGGCGTAGGTCGGGGTCGGGGCGGCCGGGGAGTATGGCGCGGCCTGTGTGATCGGGGCAGCGGGTGCCGTCGCGATTACGACGGCCGCGGGAGGGGTCGGGGTGGACGTAGGGATGGGAGTCGCCGTCCGGATGGGGGTGGGCGTGGGCGGGGCCGCGCGGAGCGGCGCCGGCGGGACCGGGGAAGGAGAGGCCGGCGCCGCGGCGCGCGCGACGGCGGCGGCGGGCGTGGCGTAGCCGTCGAGGATCGGCGGGAGGGTGGGCGCCATCGGCATGCTCGGCGTGGCGGAGGCCGCGGGACGGTCGGTGGGCAGCACGATGGGCTCCGCATGCGCGGGGAAGGTGAGGAGGGGGCCGGTGAGCGGCGGCGGGGCGTCCGCGAGGGGGACCGGGGCGCCGGTGGCGGAGAGGGTCACGCGGGCCGAGGCGCCGCCGAGGCTGCGGGCGGTGACGGTGGCGCGGCGGACGGCGTCGGTCCACGCGCGGGCGCCGCTCGGGAGAAGGCCGTGGCCGCATGCGAGCACGGCGGCCGCGACATCGACGAGGGCGGCGGCGGCGTGGGCGCGGCCGAGCGCGGCGGGGGCGGCGATGGCCTCTCCGCTGGTGTGGGCGAGGGGGGCGGCGGCGGCGCCGGTGGTCTCCACCGCGTCGAGCACGGCCCACACGCGGCGGCCGGCGGCCTCGGCGTCCGCGAGGCGCTCCACGATCAGCACGACGGCGGCGTCGCCGGGGATCGTGCCGGGGACGAGCTGGGAGATCGCGGCGGCGTGGCGGGGGTCGCACGCGAGGTCGACCGCGCCGACGAGGGC
>CAJBVW010000027.1 GCA_903959175.1 uncultured Pseudomonadota bacterium | reverse complement strand
TCCCCCGCCCCCCCACCCGGTTACTCCCCCCCATGTCCTGCTCCTTCCCGGTCGGCGTGCTCGACCTCGGCGCGCAGGACGTTCGCGGCACCCTCGCCGTGGCGGCGGCCGCGGACGTGCTCGGCTTCGGGCGCTTCTGGATCACCGAGCACCACGACGAGGGCGCGCCGCACGCCAACCCCACGCTGCTCGCGGCGCTGGTCGCGCAGGGCACGCGCGCGCTGCGTGTCGGCCCCAGCGGCGTGCTGTTGCGCTACCGCACGGCGCTCGCGCTCGCGCACGACGCGACGCTGCTCGAAGCGCTGTTCCCCGGCCGCGTGGACTTCGGCGTCGCCTCCGCCCGCGCGCCGTCGCCCCAGGCCGCGGCGCTCGGCGACGGCCTCCCCGACGACGACGACGCCCTCGCCGCCCGCACGCTCGAGTTTCTCGCGATCCTCCGCCGCGAGACCGCCCTCGTGCCGCTCCCCGCCCCCGCCCCCGCGCCCGACGCCGCCCCCGCAGGCCCCCCGCCCGTCTGGCTCTCCGGCAACAGCCACGCGCGCGCCCGCTTCGCCGCCGCCGCCGGCGTGGGGTTCGCCAGCTCCAGCTTCCACACCTCGGTGCCGGTCTCGCCCGACGTGTTTGCCCGCTATCGCGACGCGTTCGTCCCCCGCCCCGAGCTCCCCGCGCCCGTCACCGCCCTCGCCGTGAGCGTGCTCTGCGCGGAGTCTGCGGCCGAGGTGCGCGTCTACGACGACGTGTACCAGCGGCTCTTCGGCTACGAGCAGACCGTGGTGGGCACCGCCGCCCAGTGCGCGGAGCAGCTCGCGGCGCTCCAGCGCGCGACCGGCGCCGACGAGCTCGTCCTCGCCCCGCGCCAACACACCGCCGCCGAGGCCGTGCGCGGCCTGCGCGCCCTCGCGGCCGCGCTGGGTCTCCCCACCCCATGAGCCCCGCCGCGGCCCTCGGCCTGCCCACCCCCGCCGCGGCCCTCGGCCTGCCCACCCCCGCCGCGGCGCTCCGCCCCCCCGCCCCCCCCGCGCCCCGGTGAGCCCCGCCGCCTGGCAGAGCGTGCGGCTCGTCGCCGGCAGCCAGGGCGCGTGGTTCGCGTGCGTGCTCGGGGCGGCCAACGAGACACCGTGGGTCGGCGTGGTCGTGACGGCCGCGTGGGCCGCCGCGTGGGTCGTGGGGCGCGGACGGCGCCGCGCCGACCTCGCGTTCCTCTCCTACGTGGGCGCGCTCGGCTACCTCGTCGACAGCATCATCGTGAGCGTAGGTGCGTTCGGCTTCCCCGACGCCGCGCACCTCGGCGGCCCCTCGCCCCTCTGGATGGTGGCGCTCTGGGTCGGCTTCGGCACCACGCTCCGCACCCTCGGCCCGCTCCTCCCGCTCCCGTGGGCCGCGATGGCGCTCGGCGCCGTGGCCGGGCCCCTCGCCTACTCCGGCGGCGTCGCCCTCGGCGCGGCGCACTTCGGCGCGGACACCGTCACCTCGCGCGTCGTCATCGGCGCGGCGTGGGCGGTGGCGATGCCGCTCCTCGTCGCCCTGGAGCGCCGCGTTCGCTGACGGTCCTGGGCGCCCCGGCGGCGCGGACGCCGCCGTCGCCCCCCT
>CAJBVW010000026.1 GCA_903959175.1 uncultured Pseudomonadota bacterium | reverse complement strand
TCAGGCGGGTCGTCGACGACAGGAAGCCGCCGCTGTAGAAGCTGGCGCAGGCCGGGCTCAGTGCGCTGGCAGAACCGGTGCCGCCGGTCGGGGCGGCCGGTGCCGGGGCCGGGGCGGGCGTGGGGGCCGGCGCCGCCGCCGGGTGCGCCGACGATGCCGAGGCCACCGGGAAGTAGTACCGGGCGCCGATCGCGGCGTCGAAGGTGCCCGTCGTGGCCGGGAAAAGCCCGATGCCCGGCGCGAGCTCGACGAAGGCCTCGAGGGGGATGTCGTCGTGGATGAACGACATCCCGATGGGGACGCGCAGCCCGAGCTCCACGACCTCGTCCGCGAGGGTGTAGGGCGAGTTGCCGAAGCGCATCCGCGGCCCGAGCCCGAGGTAGACCGGGAAGTGCACGTCGGCGATCTCGTCCGTGCGCAGGTCGGCGAGGCGGAGGAGCACGTCCCCGTGGACGTGGAGCGTCCCGCGGTCGAAGCTCCAGGCCAGGGCGGCGTCCGCGTAGACGCGGCCGGTGTCCGGCCGGTAGGCGACGGAGATGCCGGTCGGCAACCCGAGCAGGATCCCGAGGCCGAAGCCACCGACGTCCCGGTCGAAAACGGGCGTTTCCTCGCCCTTCGGCAACCGGAACGGCGCCGTGCCCTCCTGGGCGGACGCGAAGCTCACCAACATCAGACCGACCACGCCTACTCCAGCGGCCGCTCCAGCGCCTCGAGCACGGCCCCGTCCTGGTACACCACGACGAGCCTGCGAACGATGGGCCCCAGCTCCGCATCGGCGAGGTAGCCGTGCCAGCGCGGATCGCCCACCACAGCGCGAAAGGAAAATCCGTGCCGGAGCGCGTCGAGCAGGTGCGCTTCGAAGCCGGGGGCGTCCCGACGGCGCCCGGACACGTCCGCGAGGCGGAAGTGCCCCGCCCACTGGTCGGGCGCGAGCCGCACGACCTCGCGGAAGTCGGCCTCGGCCTCGTCCAGCGCCCCCGCGGTGAGCAGCACCTCGCCGCGATCGTAGCGCGCCGCGACCAGCACGGGGTCGAGCTCCACGGCGCGATCGAGCCAGTCGCGCGCGTCGCCTTCCGCGCCCGCCAGCCGGCTCGCGAGCCCGAGCTCGTAGGCCAGCCGCGCGTCGGGTCCGATCTGGCGCTCCCACTTCTTCGCGAACGCGAGGGCGGCGTCCCGGCCCTCCTGACGGGCCAGGCGCGAGACCTCGTCCGCGGCGGCTGCGCCGAGCGCGTCCCGGTAGTCGGGGGGCGGGATCTCCGCCCACGCCACCGCCGCAAACAGCGCCGCGAGCATCATGCCTGCCGACGGCGACGCACGAGCCCCAGAAGGCTCGCCGCCGCGAGCAGCGCGCCCCCGGCGGGGGCCCCGCTGCCCGACGCGCAGCCGCAGCCGCCCTTGATGATCACGCCGTCCTCGTCCCCGCCCGTGTAGAGGCCGTCGCCGTTCCCATCGACCGCGGCGCCCTGATCGGCGTTCTCGCCCTCGGTCGCGCCGACCAGCCAGCCGTCTTCGCCGCCGGCGAACACCGCATAGTAGCCACCGGCGCTGCCGTCGGCGCCGCTCATCGCCTCGCCGGGCGTCGCGCTGCCGGTCCAGACCACGGTGCCGTCGTCCTTGTTCTCGGGGAAACGGTCGTCGCGACGCACGACCACGGCGTCGGTCGCGCGGGCGTCGTCCGGCTGCGTCCAGGTGAGGTCCACGCGCTCTTCCTGGTCGTCCGACGCCACGAAGTCGTCGATCTCGTAGGACGCCGCGGTGGCCTCGGCGACGCGGTACACGCACACGTCGTCGATGTTCCAGCCGCCGAACTCGAGGCCGCCGTCGCTCGCGATCTCCCAGCCGAGGGTCAGGGAGTCCCCGTCCGTGTCGACGAGGAGCGTGTGGAGCATCCACGCGCGGTCCTCGGTCTGGGCGGTGCCATCGCGGTCGCTGGTCTCGTAGTTGGTCCACAGCAGGTCGTCGTTCGCGTAGACGCGGGCCTGATCGTAGACGCCGTCTTCTACGTTCAGCCAGCGGCGGAACTGGACGACCACCTGGGTGTTCCCGGACACGTCGATCGCGGGGCTGGAGAGGCGGTTCACGATGTCGGGCTGGTAGGCACCGTTGTAGTCGCCGCCGCCGAGGTCGTTGCCCCACACCTCGCGCCCGGAGTAGGCGTCCTCCGGATCGTCCGCGTAGCCCTCGGGGCTCCCGAAGATCCAGTCGTCGGCGCCGCGCTGGTCCGTGCCGTCGAGCAGCGCGTGGGTGTAGCCGCCGTCGTCCGAGAAGGTCTCGCAGTAGAGCTCCTCGAGCTCTCCGACGTAGAACATGAACGGCGCGATCTCGCCGCCCGCGGGCAGGCTGACCTCGGAGCCGTCGTCCGCCTCCGCCTGCAGGTAGTACGAGACGACGGTGCCGGCGGGAAACTCGGGGAGGTCCCCCTCGAAGCGGTCGCCGACGACGGAGAGGGTCGCGGACTCCCAGGACCCGCCGCCGTCCGTCGAGTACAGGGCGGCGATGGTGTCGACCGTGAAGGACACGCACGCGGGCGAGAGGTTGACGAGGTCCCCCGCGAGCGGGACCGCGACGCCAGCGAGCTGGTTGCCCACCGCGGAGTGGTCCAGCGCGAGGAGGGAGCCGCCGTCGCCGCCGGGACCGAGGCCGTGCATCGCGAACGCCTCGATGAGCTCGCACTGATGCGGGGTGCCGTCGGAGAGGTCGCCGTTGTCGTCGTCGGCGAAGATCATCTCGTCGTAGCTCTCGTCGATGGTGGGGCCGGCCTTGATGCTGTCCGCGAGGAGCTGGGACGTGACCGCCCACGCGCGCCCCTTCTCGCCGACGGGCTCGCCGTAGGTCTCGGTGAGCGCGAGGTACAGGTCCCACACGGCGCCGGCGAAGATCAGGCCGTCCTGGTGGACTTCGCCGGTGATGTCGTCCGGGTAGGTGTAGTTGGTCTCGAGCTCGCGGATGCCCGCGCCGCTGGTGCCGAAGTAGGGCGCGATGAGCGGATCGAGCGTCTGGAGCGCGGCGGTGATGTCGCCGATGCCCTCGGAGATCGACCCGTCGAAGTCACCGGCTTCGAGGCTGGTGTAGTGAAAGCCGTGGCCCCACTCGTGGTAGACCACGTCCGCGATGCGACCGGTGTTGTTGCAACCGTCCCCCGCCTGGTAGAAATTGACGCTCTCCCCGTCGTAGTAGGCGTTGCAGGTGCTGTCGAGGTTCACGTTGCCGTTGATGGCGTCCGACACGATGCCGATCTCGGGCGCGTAGAGCAGGCCCCAGGCGCGCACGTCGTGGAGGAACACGTAGGTGTCGATCTCGGCCTGGTCGGCGTTGCTCGAGCTCCAGGTCGGCGCGGCGTCGCCCGTGAAGGTGTAGCTGGCGTTCGACCCGCCCTCGTTGCGAACCACGGCGTAGGTGCCGCGCATGCGCGTGGACCAGCTCTCCGCGCCGTCCACCGAAAAGGAGCCGTCGAGCCCGGTGGTCACGGAGGAGCCGGAGGTGCCGCCGGTGAGCGTCGCGAGCGGCATGCCGGAGGTGGTGAAGTTGCCGTCCACCGTACGCGTGTCGTGCGTGGCGTAGAGGATGCCGTCGAGGAAGCGGACCTCGTTGTAGACGTTCAGGAGCTCGCCGGTGCGGGCGTCTACATGGGAGACCCACTTGCCGACGGGCTCGGCGGTGCGCGACCGCACCTCCCAGGTGAGCGTGTAGCGGAGCGCGCCGTCCTCCTCGCGGGGGAGGACCACGAGCCGCGCCGATTCTTCGGTGTGGACGGCCATCGAGGCCGGGCCGGCGAGGGCGGCGACCGTGATCGCGTTGTTCGCGGTGAGCTTCGCGGGCTCGACGCCGTTGAGCTCGGGGTAGGTCTCGACGCCTACGAGCAGGAGCTTGCCCTGCTTGATCCGCGCGGTGACGCCGCCGCGCCAGATGGGGGCGCCCCCGACCATGCGGTCGAAGTCGACGTACCAGGTGTCGGTGCGAGCGACGTGGTTCGCGCTCTTGAGGCGGAGCTGATCGAGCGGCACGCCGATGAGCGCGGCGTTGCGCCCGAAGAAGTTGCGGAGCGCGCCCTCGACGTCCTTGCTCGTCCGGAGGGTGCCCATGTCGATGCCCGGGCCCCAGGCGCGGAGGGGCGTGCCGGTGCGCTCGTCGAAGCGTGCCTGCCATCCGTACCCGTCGCCCTCGAGGAACGCGCCCCACGCGGGCTGCCCGCGGAGCGCGGCCTGCCGCCACGCGCGTGTGGATTGCGTCCTCGCCGGCTCGATGCCGATCCAGTCCTCCTGCGAAGGAGCAAAGGCAAAAGCGGCTGGAGAGAGCAGACCGAGCAGTCCAAGGAACACGAGAGCCTCCGCGTGGCTGTACCGTGCCCGAAGTATCATCCGAGCATGGTGTCCCCCGTCACCTCCT
>CAJBVW010000025.1 GCA_903959175.1 uncultured Pseudomonadota bacterium | reverse complement strand
TGTTGGGGGGGGGGGCCGCCCCCCCGCAACGCCCCCCGAATCTCGTGATCGAGAGCTTCTTCGCCCTCAGTCGTCCTGCGCGCCCGCGTCGATCCACGCCTTCAGCAGCGCGAGGCGCTCGGCGTCCAGACCGTCGGCGTCGCCATCGGGCATCGGCTCGCCCACGATCCCGGCCTGCGCCGCGCACTTCTTCACGAGGTAGCTGCTCGCGGAGTCGCCGGCGACCACGAGGATCTCGCCGGGCGCGTCCACCGCCTCGACGCCGACGATCTCGGCGTGGGCGGTGCCGTCGGACAGATCGAGGTCGGAGGCGCCGCCGCCGTCGCCGCCGTGGCACGACGAAAAGGCGCACGAGGGCGTGAACACCTCGGCCTGGACGTTGGCGAGGGTCGGTTCGAGGGCTGTGCCGGTGTCGCCGCCGTCGGGGCCGGCGCAGGCGAGGAGGAGGAAGAGCATGGGGCCACCCATCAATAATCGCAGATGACGGCGGTCGTCTGCGGGTACACCATGCCGACGGAGACACACATCTCGTGGGGGAACTCGAGCGGCTCGTCCGTGTCGTTGAACCAGGTGCAGGTGGTGCGGAACGTCGCGTCCACGGGGATGTCGTACTCGCCCTCGGCATACCGGGTGATCGGCGGGGCGTCGCGGAACTCGGGGGACCACTCCGCCACCTCCAGGACCACCTTCGTCTCGGCGGGCGTGATCTGCTCGAGCTTGATGGAGGTGCCCCACTCGTGCATGTGACCGAGCATGTAGAGCACGCTCCACTCCTGCTCGAAGGCGCAGTCCATGGTGACGGTGCCTGACTCGCCGGGCGGGATCGAGAAGGAGCCGTGGCTCATCGCCATGGGCGCCGCCCAGGTCTCCACCACCGCAGGGTCGAGATACTCCAGGACGGCGACGTCCTGAGCGCGGATCGGATCGGGGCCCGTGTTGATGTAGTGGGCCTGCAGCACCCAGCGCTGGCCCTCGTCCATCTTCACCGCCATCCCCTCCGGGAGGAGGGTTTGACCGAGGAGGGCCTCGCCCCCCACAAATGCGCCCGTTGGGAGCACCATCGGCTCGATGGTGGTCATGTCGAGGCTGCCGGTCTCCGTGCAGTCGATGACGGTGCCGTCGGGGTAGTCCAGCTCGCTCGCCGTGGTGCCCATGAGGACGAGGTGGTGGCCGAAGTCGTTCTGAAACGTCGTGAGCGTCTTCACGCCCACGTCCGGGCCCGTGTAGGTCCCGAAGTAGCAGAACACGCGATCCTCGCCGGCGGCGACCTCGATCTCGGGGCCCCACCACACGTCTGCGTCGGGGGAGGGGAGGGTGTAGTCGGCGTCCGTGAGTCGGAGATCGACGGTGGTGTCCGTCAGCTCCGCGGTCGTGTCGTCGGGATCGGCGGAGCAGGCCGCGAGGGCAAGAAGGAGGGTCATGGACGGATCATCCCCATGTAGACTTCGACCGGTGTCTCGCTCTCGGCGGCCACCTGGGCCTTGTTTTCGTTCGGAATGGTGATCGGATCCCCAACGTCGCCGCACCCGTCCGCCGGATCGTCCACGTCGAGGCAGCCGAGGATCCAGACAATCTGCGGCTCCAGCGGGTCGCTGCGGAAGAGCACGCCGGTCGGCCCGCCGTCGACGGTCAGGTCGATCCCGGACACCGAGAAGTCGGCGAGGGACACGGCGCCGTCGTTCGGACCGAGGCCCGTCGCGTCGGCCTCGGCGTAGATCGAGCCGCCGAAGGTCCCGACAGGGATCTGGCCGTCCTCGGCCATCGTGGCGATGTAGTCGGCGTCCATCCGGAAGGAGAGCGCCAACGTACCGGGGCCGGTCGGGAGCTCTTCTTCGACGGCGCTGTCGCCGCCCCCGGAGTCGACGTCGGTACCCGTGCAGGCGATCAGGGAAGCAAGGAGGAGCATGGCTGGGAAGGATGCGCGCCCGCCCCCCCGGATGTCAACGATCGCGGGCCGGATCCGGGCCGGGTTCGCCGAAGAGCGCTTGCTGCCGGAGGGCGTCGATGGTTCCCCACCGCGTGCGGACGAAGGAGGGGAGGGGATCCCGCGTGGACAGCCGGCCAGAAAGGTAGGCCCGCGTCACTGGATCGGACGGGTACCCGCTCCCGATCGAGCCGTGCCCCGCCCGCACGGTGTCCGCGCTGATCTCGGTGATCGCGGCGTCCCTCGCCACCTTCGCGAAGATGCTCGCGGCCCCCACGACCGGAAAGGTCGAGTCGGCCTTGCACTCCACGACCCAGTCTTCGACGCCGCTCAACGCGATCAGGCGTGCGCGCAGCTTCGGGATGCCTGCGGGGTGGACGGGCGCATCGAGGTAGACGCGGTCGGGCTTCTCGACGCGAACGAGGTCGAGGAAGGCCTCCTCCTCGAGGCGGTTCACGTTGCCGTCGTCGATGGCGGTGGCGGCGATGGAGCGGACCACGCCCCGGCCCAGGTCGGCGAGCCGCGCGCGGACCTCGACGCGCCGCGCGTGGCTCAGCGCCTTCGAGTCGTCGGCGCCGGCGGCGCGAAGGGCGTCCTGCACCTCGTCCTCCCAGACGAATCCCCCCACCACGAGCGGTCCGAGAACCGACCCCCGTCCCGCCTCGTCGAGCCCCAAGATGCGCATGGGAGCAGGCTACCACGGGGTCCTCGGGCCCGCTGCGGGCAGGCGCCCGGAAGCCCGTTGACTCCGGACTCTGCGGGGGTTATGCGGGCCGGCCCGGGAGGTACGTGGTGGTCCCCAGCGCCTTGACGACGAGTCCATACCTGCCTGTGATGCTGTCGCTGGTCATCGCGATCATCTTCAGCCTCGCTTTCGTCGCGATGAGCAAGTACTTCGGGCCCCAGCGTCCGAACGCCACGAAGGTCTCGCTGTACGAGTGCGGCATGCCGTCGATCGCGCCGGCCCACCAGCGCTTCAGCGTCAAGTTCTACCTCGTCGCGGTGCTGTTCATCCTCTTCGACCTCGAGGCCGTGTTCCTCTTCCCCTGGGCGGTGGTCTTCCGCGACTTCGTGGCGGCCAAGCAGGGGATGTTCATGCTCGTCGAGATGTTCACGTTCCTCGGCGTCTTGTTCCTGGGATGGGTGTACTGCCTCAAGCGTGGAGCGCTCGAATGGGACTAGAATCCAACCTCAGCCAGCCCTTCCTCGCGACCCGTCTCGACGAGGTCATCAACTGGGGCCGGAAGTACTCTATGTGGCCGATGCCTTTCGGTACGGCCTGCTGCGCGATCGAGTTCATGGGCGTCGTGTCCGGGCGCTTCGACGTGTCGCGCTTCGGCGCGGAGCTCGTGCGCTTCTCGCCGCGCCAGGCCGACCTCCTCCTCGTGATGGGCACCATCACGCAGAAGCAGGCCCCGGTCCTCAAGCAGATCTACGACCAGATGCCCGACCCGAAGTGGGTGGTGTCGATGGGCGCCTGCGCCAGCTCGGGCGGCTTCTACGACAACTACTCCGTGGTCCAGGGGATCGACGAGATCATCCCGGTCGACGTGTACGTCGCCGGCTGCCCCCCGCGGCCGGAGAACGTGATCGGCGCCATCGTGAAGATCATGGAGAAAATCTCCACCGAAAAAGCGGCCGAGTGGCGCTGAGAGGGAGGGAGCGGTGACCGAGTCCGACATTCTCGCCAAGGTCAAGGCGCGCTTCGGCGCCCGCGTGCTGGCCGAGTACAGCTTCCGTGGGCAGTCGGCCGTGACCGTCGCCCCGGAAACCCTCCGTGAGATCCTCGTCTTCCTCCGGGATGACGCGGAGACCGCGTTCGACTGGCTGATGGACGTCGGCGGCGTCGACTACCTCGGCTACCCCGACGACGACGATCGGGAGTGGCGCTTCGAGGTCGCTTACCAACTCTACAGCATGAAGCTGAACCATCGCTTCCGGGTGAAGGTCGGCGTGCCTGACGACAGCGTGGAGGTCCCCTCCGTGTGGGACCTGTGGGCGATCGCCAACTGGGAGGAGCGCGAGGTGTACGACATGTACGGAATCCGCTTCGCCGGGCACCCCAACCTGCGCCGCATCCTCTGCCACGACGAGTTCGTCGGGCACGCGCTGCGCAAGGACTACCCGATCAACAAGCGGCAGAAGCTGTCGCAGCCCTCCGAGATCATCCTCTGCGAGAAGGTGGAGTGGGCATGAACGACGGTACGCACGTCCAGCCGATCCCCACCGAGCTGCTGACGATCAACATGGGCCCCGCCCATCCCGCCACGCACGGTACGCTCCGACTCCAGCTCCAGCTGGACGGCGAGACCATCGTGAACTGCGGCGCCGAGATCGGGTACCTGCACCGCGGCTATGAGAAGCAGTGCGAGAACACCTTCTACCAGCTGGTGATCCCGTACGCCGAGCGCCTCAACTACATGGGCCCGGTCAACAACTCCAACGCGTGGTGTCATGCCTGTGAGCAGCTGCTCGGCATCGACGTCCCCGCGCGCGCTCAGGCGCTCCGGGTCATCACCAGCGAGATGGGGCGCATCATCGACCACGCGGTGTGCATGGGCACCAACCTGGTCGACCTCGGCGCCCTCACCAACTTCTGGTACATGTACAACTATCGGGAGAAGATCTACGACCTCTACGAGGAGCTCACGGGCGCCCGCATGATGGTCAACTACCCCCGCATCGGCGGCGTCTCGATGGACGCACCGGACGGCTGGTTCGAGAGTCTGCTCAAGGTCGTGGACGAGATGGCCGAGGCGGTCGGTGAGGTGCGCGCGCTCATCCAGCGCAACCGCATCTTCATGGACCGCACCGTGGGCGTCGGCGTCATCACGAAGGAGCTCGCGGTCTCCCACTCGGTGACCGGCCCCTGCCTCCGCGCGGCCGGCATCCCGTACGACGTGCGCAAGACGCAGCCGTACTGGGGCTACGAGAACTACCAGTTCGACGTGCCCACCGCCGAGAACGGTGACACCTACGACCGCTTCATGGTCCGCTTCGCGGAGATGGAGCAGAGCGTCCGCATCATCAAGCAGGCGGTCGCGAAGATCGCGCCCGGCCCCATCATGGTCGAGGACCACCTCGTGGCGTTGCCGCCCAAGGACAAGGTCTACAACACCATGGAGGGGTTGATCAACCACTTCAAGTTGATCATGCACGGCATCCGGCCGCCCAAGGGCGAGATCTACTCGGCCACGGAAGGTGGCTGCGGCGAGCTCGGCTTCTACATCGTGTCGGACGGCAGCCCGTCGGCATGGCGCGTGCGCATCCGCCCGCCCTGCTTCGCCAACTATTCTCTGTTCCCGAAGATCATCACCGGCGGCATGGTTGCCGACGCGGTGGCGGCCCTCGGCTCGATCAACGTCATCGCTGGGGAGCTCGACCGATGAGCCACGGTGCCGCTCCTGCCGCGTCGCGGGGTCCACGCGAGTGGAGCCACGACCAGCTCGCGAAGATCGACGTGATCCTCGCCAAGTACCCGACCAAACAGTCGGCCATCATGCCGGTGCTCTGGCTCGCCCAGGACGACTTCGGTTGGTTGGACCTCGATGTGATGCGCCTCGTCGCGCGCACGCTGCAGATCCCGCCGAGCCACGTCCACGCGGTCGCAAGCTTCTACACGATGTTCAAGAAGGTGCCGACCGGCCGCTACGTCATCGACGTGTGCCAGACCCTCTCGTGCGCGCTCGTCGGCGCCGAGGCGATCATCGCGCACCTCGAGCGCGTGCTCGAGCCCGACGCCCACGGGAACAGCAAGGACGGCCTGTTCACGCTCCACAAGGTGGAGTGCCTCGCGTCGTGCGGCTCCGGCCCGATGATGCAGGTGAACGAGCACTTCTACGAGTTCCTGACCCCCGATTCGGTCGACCAGATCATCCACGGCCTCCGCAGTGGCAACCCGCTTCCCACGCCTCGTCCCGAGGCCAACGAGTGGCAATGGGCCCCAAGATCCTGAGCGCGAACTGGGACGTTCCCGGTTCTCACACCCTCGACGTGGCGCGTAGCCGCGGGACCTACTCCCGGTTGGCGAAGGCGTTTTCGCTTCAGCCGTCCGAGATCACCCAGGTCGTCAAGGACTCCGGGCTCCGCGGTCGCGGCGGCGCGGGGTTCCCTACCGGCATGAAGTGGAGCTTCGTCCCGTCCAAGGAGAAACGCGGGGGCAAGCCCGTATACCTCCTGTGCAACGCGGACGAGTCCGAGCCCGGCACGTTCAAGGATCGCTACTGCATGTGGCTCGATCCGCACCTGCTGATCGAGGGCATGATCATCGCGGCCTGGGCGCTCGACTGCCACACCGCGTACATCTACATCCGCGGCGAGTTCCGGTTCATCCAGGAGCGTCTCGACGCCGCGGTGGCCGAGGCCTACGCGGCCGGGCTGCTCGGGAAGAACATCCTCGGCAGCGGTTTCGACTTCGACCTCCACGTCCACCTCGGCGCCGGTGCGTACATCTGCGGCGAAGAGACGGCGCTCATCTCGAGCCTCGAGGGCGAGAAGGGCCAGCCCAAGCTGAAGCCCCCGTTCCCGGCGGTCGAGGGGGCCTGGAAGGCGCCCACGGTCGTGAACAACGTCGAGACGCTCGCGGCGGTCCCCTGGATCCTCGAGAACGGCGCGGCCGCGTACAAGGCGCTCGGCACCGAGAAGGCGCCCGGCACCAAGCTCTTCAGCGTGTCCGGGCACGTCAACAAGCCCGGCGTCTACGAGATCCCGATGGGGATGCCGATGCGGCAGTTCCTCGACGAGGTCTGCGGCGGCGTGAAGGGCGGGAAGAAGCTCAAGGCCATCATCCCCGGCGGCTCGTCCGTCCCGGTCATGACGGCGGACGAGGTCGACAAGTGCTCGATGGACTACGAGTCCATCAACGCCAACGCGGGCTCCTACCTCGGCTCCGGCGGCTTCATCGTCATGGACGAGACCACCGACATGGTCGCGGCCCTGACGAACCTGCTCCGCTTCTACGCGCACGAGAGCTGTGGACAGTGCACCCCCTGCCGCGAAGGCTGCGGATGGATGTACCAGATCCTCTGCCGCGTGCGCGACGGGTACGCGACGCCCGAGGACCTCGGCACGCTGCGTGACCTCGCGGACAACATCCACAGCAAGACCATCTGCTTCTTCGGCGCCAGCGCCGCGATGCCGGTGCAGAGCTTCCTCACCAAGTTCCGCGACGAGTTCCTCCAGCGCGTGCAGCGGCCCGCTGGTTCGATGACCGTCGTGGCGAGCGCGCCCATCGCAGCCGGCGGAGCGTAGGTCATGGCAAAGGTCAAGATCAACGACACCGAGATCGAGGTCCCCAACGGGATCAACATGATCGAGGCGGCCAAGCTGGCGGGGGAGGAGATCCCCCACTACTGCTACCACCCGCACCTCTCGATCGCCGGGAACTGCCGGATGTGCCTGGTCGAGACGACCACGCCCCGCGGCCCCATGCTCGAGATCGCCTGCAACATGCAGGCGCGCGACGGCCTCGCGATCCGCACCGACACCACGCAAGTCAAGCACATGCGCAAGTCGGTGATGGAGTTCCTGCTGGTCAACCACCCGCTCGACTGTCCGATCTGCGACCAGTCTGGCGAGTGCCGCCTCCAGGACTACTACATGGACCACGGGCAGTACGACTCCCGCGGTCTCGATCCGAAGGTCGGCAAGAACAAGCGTCAGGACATCGGAGACCTCATCGTCCTCGACGCCGAGCGCTGCGTGCAGTGCAGCCGCTGCGAGCGCTTCGGGGACGAGGTCACCGGCACCGGCGAGCTCCGCCTGATGAACCGTGGCGACCACACCGAGATCGGGATGTTCCCCGGCGATCGGCTCTCGCACAACTACCAGGGCAACCTCGCGGACATCTGCCCGGTCGGCGCGCTCACGAACAAGGACTTCCGGTTCCAGCGTCGCGTCTGGTACCTGAAGGAGACCGCCAGCGTCTGCACCGGCTGCGCGACCGGGTGCAACATCCAGGTCT
>CAJBVW010000024.1 GCA_903959175.1 uncultured Pseudomonadota bacterium | reverse complement strand
GGGGGGGCGGGGCGACGAGGACATCGACCTCGGCGAGAAGGGGGGCGGGGCCGCTACGGGAACCCGCGTCCCAGGCGTCGGCCCACTGGTACCGGAGGGGTGCGACGCGGCTTCGTTCGGCGGTCACCCTGCTGTCGACGACGCCGAGGAGTGCGTGGATCGCGAGGTCGACGGGGCGCTGGTCATCGGCGAGCACGAGCAGGGGGGGGCGCGCGACGTCGTCGGGGCGGTCGGTTCGTGGCATGGTCCTTCGTAGCATGGCAGCTGTGTCGTCGGTACGCGACCACGATCGCGTGCGCGTGCGCGTGCGCGTGCGCGTGCGCGTGCGCGTGCGCGTGCGGGTGCGGTCGGGGGTGCTGCGCGTTACAGCCGCGACGCCGGTGGAGACGCACTTGTCCTCGTTGCAACTCGTTGAGCTCTCCTGCCCGAAGTGCGGGGGGAACCTGCGGTACGTGCCGGGCATGGCGTTCGCCAACTGCCCGTTTTGTCAGGCGTCGGTTGCGCTCGTCCAGGCGGGGCGTGTGGGGGCGCTCGAGGACACGGCGTACCGCATGGCCCGATTCCGCGTGACCGAGGCGGAGTTTCGCGACCGTCTGCTTTCCTACCTCGCCGAGGGGGACTACACGCCCGCCGACCTGCTCGAAGCCGCGCAGGTGCAGACCCACACGGGCCTCTTCGCGCCCGTGTACCTCTATAAGGGGCGTTGGATGGCGCGGTTCAGCGCCTCCTGCGGTTACGAACACGACCAAACCTATGTCGACAAGGAACGCGTCCAGGATGCCGGGGGCCGCACCCGTATGCGACTCGTCACGCGGACGCGCTCCCACACCGATTGGCGACCCTTTTCCGGCGAGGCAAGCGGTGCATACCGCCTCACGGCGCTGTCGAGCAAGCAGGTGCCCGCGGAGGTCGCCTCCCTGTGCGAGGACATCGACGGCCTCGACCTCGTCCACGTCGAGATGAGCAGCCTGCAGGGGTATGCCCTCGAGGCCTACGCTTCCGAACCTGCCGAGGCCTTCCGGGCGCGGGGGACGGCCGCCCTCGACGCGCTCGTGGCGCCCGAGCTGAAGCGTCGCCTCCCGGGCGAGAGCCACAAGGATCTTCGCTACGACACCGAACGTCGTGAGGAAACCGTGCTCCGGCTCTACCGGCCGGTCTGGCTCGCCCTCTACGCCTACGGGGGCCAGACCTACGTCTTCGCCAGCGATGGGGTGACCGAGCGCACGGCGGGGACGCGCCCGGAGGACACCGCGCTCCGCAAGGAAGCCGATTCCCTCCAGGGCACGACGAAGACCCTCTGGGTCGTGGGGATTCTCCTGTGTTGGACCCTGATCGCGCCCATTTTGGCCTATGTCTACTACCAACGTGAAGTCGCCCCGAAAGTGACGGCGCACGATCGTCGGGTATGCGATGCGCGTGCGACGCGGGAGTCCGCGCGTTCACGAGCGCGCGGCGACGCTCCCGGGCCTGTCGTTGGTGGCGCCTCCACGACGGCGACGCCTCCCGCGGGGCGCCCCCCCGCTGCGGCCCCGGCGTCTCCCTCCGCACCTCCGTCCACGCCGGTGCTGGCACCGCGGCCTCCGCCCGTGCCTCCGCCCCTCGCGTCGGCGGTCGCGTCGGTCTGTGCACGGTGCGAGGCGGAGCTGTCCCCTAGCGCGAGCTTCTGCAAGCGTTGCGGTCAGCGCCGAGGCTGACCTCGACCGCGTGGGGGCCAGCGCCCCTCCGCGAAACGACGCCGTGACACCGCGCTTACCTGCGCACGGCCGCGCACAACGCCCGTGACGCCTTGCCGGCCGCCTCGCGAGCGCGTTCGAGGGCGCGCAGGGCCTCTGAAGCGTGGCGCCCTGCCTGGTCGAGATCCGCCCGGCGGGCACGCTCGGCGGCGAGCGCCGCCCTCTCTTGACTGGTCACGTCGGCGATCCACCTCGCGAAGGTGGCCAGTTCCGCGTCAAGCCGCGCTGCGAGGGTGGTCTCCACCGCGGTGACGTTCGCCTCCGTCCGCTCCGCTGCCCGCGACGCGAGATCCGGCGCTTGTGCCACGAACCACGCCTCCAGGGGTTTCGCGCAGTCGCGCTTCAGATCGTCCACCGTGACCAGGAACGACGCGAGGCCCCCCAGGAGCGCGCCCACCACGGTGCCCACACCGGGAAAGAGCAGCGTCCCGAGGGTGGCGCCCACCAGCGCCCCGCCGGCACCCATGCCGATCTGGGTCTGCACATGTCCGGCGAGCACCTCTCCCAGCGCGGTGACCGGCGCCTCCATGTCGCCTCCTGCCAGCTGGACGGCGGCGCCCATGCCTCGCGCGCCAGCCAGTTCCCCGACGATGCGGTAGCGTTCGCGGAGGGTGGCGAGGAGGTCGTCCTCCACGGCGAGTCCGGCCTCGCGCAGGGCTGTGCCGGGGTGGGCGCCTTCGAGGGCCGCTGTGACGAGCACGGGAAGGCGCGCGCCCAGGGTGCGGGTCCAGGCCTCGACGGCGTCCTTGTTCGGCAGCGCCGCCAGTTCACCGAGCAGGCCGATCCGCACGCCGTCCAGCGCGCTGCTCGCCGTCTCGCGGGTGGCGGCGACGAGGTCCGTGCGAAGGCGGGCGATGCGGGGGGCGATGGCCGCGAGTTGCTCCGCGCGGAACACCCCAGGTTCGGGGATGCGCTGCGCCTCGAGCAAGGCGATGCGCGCCCGGTACCGAGCCTCTGCCTCCGCCACCGCGGCGTCGATCTCCCGGCCGACCGTCTCCAGCGCGCTGGCGCAACGTGCCGCGACCACGAGCCCGCGTTCCTCCGCAAGGAAGTGGGTGAGGCGGTTCATCTCCTCCTCGAAGGCCGCCACCGCCGTCGGCTCTCCCCGGAGCGCCGGTTCTGCCGCGACCGCGAGCACGAAGACGTCGTCGCGGTCACGCCCGAGGCTCTCGGCGAATCGCCGCGTCGCCACGCGCCGGGCCTGCGCGAGCTGCGCGTCCGCGCCGTCCTCCCCGTCGAAGGCCGCGGCCTCCCGTGCGCGATCGAGCTTGGTGAGGACGAGGACGACGTGGGGGACGTGCATCGCGAGGGCGCCGAGGAAGTCCCGGGTGGTCTGCGAGACGGCCTGGGTGAGGTCGGAGACGAGGACGCACCCGTCGGCTTCGTCCCGGATGGCGGCCCAGGCGCGGGCCTGATTTTCGGCGTCGTCGGTGTTCACGCCCGGGGTGTCGAGCAGGACGAGCGAGTCGGGGAAGCGTGCGGGCCAGGTGACGTCCAGGGCAGCGACCTCCCGCCCCCTACGCGTCATGTCGCCCAACGCGGCCACCTCGTCGGCGACCGCCCGTGCGTGTGCCTGCTCCCAGGCGATGCGCGCGCGTTCCTCGTCGGCGACCCGGGCCTGTGCCGCGAAGCGTGCGGCGTCGGCTGCGGCGCGGGCGGCTCCTGCCGCTTCGGCGTCGGCCCGACGCGCCGATTCTTCGGCAGCCGCCTGGGCGAGACCGGAGCGTGCAGCATCGCTCGCCGCCGCGCGGTCCCGACGGACGGCCTCGGCGTTCGCCCATGCTGCCTCGGAGGCTTCGAGGACGCGGTGGGCCGCCTGGAAGCGTTGCCGCTCCTCCGACCAGATCCATCCCAGGAGCAGGGCGAACACGTTCGCGATCAGGCCCGACCCGCGGAGGAACCACGGGAGCGGGGCAGACACCTCGCGCAGGCTGGCGTCCTCCTGTGCGCGCACGAGGGACGTGTGGGCTACTTCCTCCGCCGCGGAGGCGAGCGTGGAGGTCGCGCTCGCCTCGATCTCCCGCGCGGCCGCGTGCGCCCGCACGGCCGCGTGGACGGCGGCGCTGGCCGCGGCCCGGGCATGCTGGGCGGCGGCGGCGGCGATCTCGGTCGCCTCGCGTTCGGCCCGGGCCGCAGCGAGGGCGTGCGCGAAGGCGGCACGTCGGTCGGGAAGCGCGCACGCGAGCAGGGCGCCTGTCGGTGTACGGGCCTCCCAGTGGGGGTGAGGCCCCTTGCGGATGCGCGTCACTGTCCCCGTGCATTCCCGGGCTGCGGCCCCGAGGAGGCGTGCGCCGATGAACGCATTCAGGAAGGTACTCTTCCCCGATTTCTGCTCTCCCACGACCGCGACGTGGAGTCCCGGTCGCGTGAGGCGGCGCTGCACGTCGGTGCTGGCGGCGGCGACGCGGGCCACCACCCCCGGGTCGAGGACCTCCGCGTGGACGCGCAACGCGTCGAGCGCCGCCCTCGCCGCCTCGACCTCGCCGAGCAGGAGGATTCCTGCCTCCGACGCCGGTGCGGGCACGGCGTCCGGCACACGCCCCGTCCTCACGGCGCCTCCGGACGGGCGAACGCTTCGAGGCGTCGCGCGAGGTCGAGGACCGGCGGTGTCGGTGCGCGGGGCGTCGCCGCGACCGAAGGAGCGAGACGGGCGTCACGTCGCGCGAGGAGCTCCGCGTGGAGGTGCGCGCGCGCTGACTCCAGCCATGCGCGGGTGGCGCGGACGGCGTCGGCACGGACATCGCGCTCGAAGTCGGCGCGCGAGGAGATGTGCGCGCCCCCGGCGCCGAGGAGCAGGGCCCCCGCCCCGATCCATCCTGCCGGACCGCTCACCGCGCCGAGGGTAGCCGCCGCGGCCATCGTGAGGACCCGCGGCACGAGGACGGTCGGGCGCTCGACCGTGGTCACGGGGAGGGGGGGCGCCGCCCGCCTGGCGATCGCACGGCCACCGGTGGCGACCTCCTTCGACGGCGGCATGGCGTCGGACCCGCCCTCCGTCGCGATCCCCGACTCGAAGCAATTCAGGACGTGTGCGGCGAGATCCTCGAGGCTGCGCACGACTTCGGTGACGCCCTCGGTGCGCAGGCGCTCGGGAGGCAGGGACGCCACGACTGCGGGGAGGCGCTCCGAGAGGGCGTGCACGCGCGCGTCGAGGAGGGTGGCGGCTTCGCGCCAGGCCGTCCCCACGCGGGCGCGGGTCTCTGCGGAGGACGGCGGGGGCGCGTCCGGAACCGCGGGAGAGGCGGGCACGATGTGCGCCGCCTGCCCGGTGACGCGCGCACGCGCGGCCTCGAGGGCCCGTAGACCCTGGCTTGCCTGCCCCTCCGCCGTGCGCGCTTCGTCGCAGGCCGCTGCGACCACCTCCGCGAGGCCGTCGCAGCGGAAGGTTCCGTCCACGAGGCTCGCCCCGTGCACGGTGACCCGGCCGGGCAAGGTCCGCGCGAAGCGCTCTGCCCGCGCGAGGACCGCGGCGCCCTCGTCGCCCGTCGCATCCATGCGGGTGACCACGAGGGCGAGGGGCAGACCCGCGGGCACCACGTGTCGCCGCACGGCGTCCCGTTCGTGGGCCGTGAGGAGTTGGGTCGCGTTCAGGCAAACGACGACGAGCGTCACGAGGGGGAGAAGGGCGTACTCGGTGCCGTTTGGGGTGGGGACCGTGGGGAGGACGGGGAGTTCCTCCACGCGGAAGGGTGCCGGGTCGTTCATGGGGGGCGTCCCGAGGAAGCGGGCCACGGTGGTGCGCCCCCGTTGCGCGTCCCCCGCGATGGCGACGACCGAGACGCGCTCGTGGGGATCGGCGGCCGCGCGGAGCAGGGCCTGCGTGACCGGGTCCGCCCCCGGATGGTTCGCGAGGTCGGCGAGCGTGGGGGGGGACGCGAGGACCGACGCCCCGGGCGCCGCATCGCCTTCCGCCTGCGGGACGGGCGCGCCACACGTCGCGCAGAAGCGCGCCTGATGCCGCGGGGGTTCATGACAGGCGCCGCAACGCGCCGCGCTCACGCCTCCCCCCCGACTGTGCGCGCGCAGCTGCCGCAGAAGCGTGCCGGGCCGCGCAGCGTCCCCCCGCAGCCGGGACAGGTCCGCGGGACGGCGTTCCCGCAGGCGACGCAGAAGTGGTCCGTGTGGAAGAGGGCATGGCCGCACGCTTCGCAGGGGCGCGTCGGCGCGTCGGGGGCGCCCGTGCCCGTGCGGGGGAGGTCGCGGAGGAGCGCGGCGTAGGTGTCCCCCCGCGCCCATTGCTGCACGTGCCAGGCACGCTCCACCGTCCAGGGGTGCGAGAGCTCGGCCTCGAGGAAGACCCGGTAGACGGCAGAGAGGTCGTCGGTGTCGAGGCGCTCGAAGTCGAGGTACTGCGCGACGAACGCGTCCGTCGACATGCGGTCGTACAACGCGAAGGGGGCACCACTCAGCTTGATCATCACCCGCACGGCGGCGTCTTCGTCCTCGCACGCCAGTAGTCCGAAGCGGTCGCAGGAGAGCTCGGCCTTCCGGTGCCACTCGAGGAGAGCGACCTGGGTGGCCGTCGAGAGGAGGGTCCCTGCGCCCGGTACGAGCGCCAGGAGCAGGCGGAGTTGCTCGGCGAGGGTGCTGTAGAGCACATGGCCACACCGGATGTGCCCCAGCTCGTGCCCGATGACGAACTCGAGTTCGCGCGTGGTCAGGCTGCTCACGAGGCCGCTGTGGAGCACGACGAAGGGCTCCTCGACGCCCGAGGTGTAGGCCTGGAGACCGCCCGACTGGAGGTAGAGCGGAGGCACCGGCGCGACCCCGAGACGCTCGGCGCAGCCGACGAAGACGGCGTGGAGGTCGTCGAACTGCCCGTTTCCGACACGCACGGCGCTGCCGAGGTTCTGGAGGCGGAGCATCCGCTCGAAGCCGTGTTCGAACACCCAGCGGATCGCGGCGTCCAGGGCCGGCATCTGCTGAAGGGCCGCGAGGGCACGCGCGTCCATCGGATGCATGAGGGTACGCGGATCCACCCCCGACGCCATGCAGCGTTGCTCTTCTGTCGTCATGGGAACCATCCCGCGAGCCGGCATGATAACCTTCTTCCTCATGAGCCGCTTGGCTCGGGAGGTCGCCTTGCGTTCGACATTCGGTCACCTGCCCTCTGAGGAAAAGGCGCGACGACTCGCTGCGGTCGCGAACGCCCTGAAGGGCGGGGAGGTCGCCCCCCGGGCGGCGGCCGAGCTGGCGCTCGATGGGTTGGTCCTCGACCACCCACGGTTTCTCGCGCGTTTCGAGGCGCTCTTGGCGGAAGGGCAGCACGAGCGCGCCCTCACCTACGTGCGCGATGTCGGGCTCGAAAACTGGACCTCCCGCGCGCGGGGGGGGGTGTCGCTCGCAGCGCTCGTGGCGTTCGGGGCGCTGGGCGGGTTCGTGGGCTGGGCCTTGATGGGCTGAGCGGCCGGGGTGGGCCCTCGGCAGGGCGCCCAGCGGAACGCGTTCAGCGACGCGCCCGGGCGTCGAGGCTTGCCCGCAGGCGTGCGGCATCGTAGGCCGCGGCGAAGAGGCGCCAGTCGGTGTCGAGGGTCGGGGGTTGGGGGGCTGCAACGACGCAGCCCGGTGCGGGCTCGAGGACCCTGACGCCCGGGGGTCGATGTGCGTGCGCGGGGGCTCCCCGAGCGAGAGGGGTGCCCCGCGACCGTCCCAGGCGGCGCTCGCGGCGCGGAAGCCCTCGGCAGAGCGGGGCGTGGCGCACGCCTCGACGCGGAGGGGGCCCGTCGCGTCGCAGACCACGACGGGCACGCCGAGGCGCGCGGCCGCGCGCGCGAGGAGGGTGTGGCGCCAGTGGCCGGAGCCCTCGGTCACAGGGCGCGCGCGGGGGGACGCAGGGGGGCGGGAAGCCGGGCGATCCAGCCCACGTAGTCCGGCCACGCCGCCGCCACGACCAATAGGTCGACCTCCCCGCACAGGCCCTCCCAGGCCCGTGGGTGGAGCACATCCGCGCACACGAGCATCCCGACGCGGCCGAAGACGGTCGGGAGGCTGCCGGGTGTGCGACCCGCTCGCCAGCGCCGGCCCTCGGTCGGGGGGGGGGATGCCGCTTGTCGTAGGCGTGGACCGCTCCGGCGGGCGTCCTGAGGGCGAGGGTGCAGCGCCTCAGCCCACTTCCTCGCCGTGGAGGAGCCAGCCCGCGGCGGAAAGCTCGTCGGCGTGCTCGTCGTGCCAGCGCTGCCAGGCCGCGCGATGCGCGAGCTGCTGCCGCCACGGGCCGTCCGCATCGAAGGGAAAACGAACGCTGGTCACGATGGAGAGCTCGTCGTAACTGGTCAGGCGCCCCGACAACGGTTTAAAAAAGTCCTGCGGAGATCCTCGCACCTGACCCTCCCCGTCGTCAACCCCTCCGCCCGTCCCGTCGGGGCGCGCCGACAGGGTGAACGGAGCCAGAAAATGGGCTTTCTCCGTTCATTGCCCACGGCTCCGCCCCCGGTCCCGCGTCGTCACGCCTTCCGGTCGTCGCCCACGGGGTCGAGCCCAGGCGGGCCGGTCGCGCGGC
>CAJBVW010000023.1 GCA_903959175.1 uncultured Pseudomonadota bacterium | reverse complement strand
GCCTGATACATCGTACGATGTATCAGTACGGGCTCACCCCTCGTCGATGAGCACGGCGTCGGCAGTGCTCTCGGCCTCGACCGTCGCCCGGGCCTTGCGCGCGATGTCGCTCCATCCGTGACGGTCGGCCGCGGCGGCGAGCCGCTCCAGCGGCTCCCACAGGTCGGCCGAATGCCGCTCGCCAAGGCCGCGTTCCCGCGCGACGGCCCACCACGCGCGGCAGGTGCGCTCGTCGCCCTCCTCGGCGGCGAGGAGCGAGCGCAGGGCGCCGATGTACATCCACACGCCGTGCTGCGGGCTGTCCGCGAGGTCCTCGGCGGCGGCCTCGACCGCGGTGCGCATGCGACGGAGCTCGCCGCGGGTGAGCGCGAGCAGCGCGAGCTGGACGCGCGCGGCGGCGGCGCCCTGGAAGAGGGCACGCTCCTCGCAGAAGCGAGCGAGCCACCGGTTGATCTCCTCGGCGGCGTCGAGGTCTCCGCGGCGCCGCGCCACGTCGGAGAGCAGCGAGCGGCAGCGCAGGTGCAGCTGGTCCGCGCCGAGCGTCGCGGCGATGGCGCCCGCCGTGCTGAAGAGGCGCTCGGCCTCGTCGTAGCGCTTCCGCTCGAGGTGGAGCATGCCCCAGGTCGCGGAGGCCTCGGCGATGCGCCGTGTGTCACCGCTGGCGCGGCTCACGTGTTGCAGACGCGCGACCTGGCGGTCGATCTGCTCCAGGCGCCCGGCGCGGATCAGCGCCTCGACCAGCCCGTTGAGCGCCTCGGCCTCGAGCGCGAGGTCACCGCGGTTCATGCGCACGACCTCGCCCCAGTGCGTGATCGACTGGTGCGCGCGTCCCGACATCCGCGCGAGCTTCGCGCGCTGGACCGCCACCTCGACGAGGCCGGCGCGATCGCGCAGCGCGGTGAAGGTCTGGTGCGCGGCTTCGAACTCGCGCTGGGCGACCTCGACGTCCCCCCGCTTGCGCGCCGCGCGCCCGAGCAGCACGCGTAGCCGCGCGCGCGCCAGGCGGTCCCCCTCGACCTCCCGGAGCGCGTACTCGATGAGGGGCACCGCGCGCTCCGGTTCTCCGGCTTCGAGAAGCGCTTCCGCGTGGAGCCGCCGCGCTTCGAGCCGCGCCGTGGGCTGGCCGACGGCGTCCGCCGCCTCGATCGCCATCGCGCCCGCACGGATGGCGTCGCGCGCGCGCCCGCCCTGGTTCATCTTCCCCGCGGCGGAGAGCAGGTGCCCGAGCGCGAGCTCGGGGCTGCCGGAGCGGAGGCGGTGCATCCCGAGGGGGAGGTCGACGTCGAGGTCGGTCCTGCCGCCGAGGCTCTCCCACGCGTCGGCGAGGCGCCGGTGGAGGTCCTTCACGTTCGGGGAGCGGTTCGCGACCTCGAGCGCGGCCTGGTGGAGCCGGCTCTGCTCGAACACGAGGTAGCCGCGCCGCTCCGCGAGGAGCCCCGTCGCGAGCAGGGCGTCGAGCCCGGCGTCGGACACCGCGCGGATGAGCGAGGCGGGCGGCTCCTGACCGGCGAGCGCGGCCGCGGCGAGCGCCTCACCCGCGGCCAACGGATCCGTCGCGCTGTCGACGGCGGCCTGGAGGCGGCGCCGCAGGAGCGCCTCGCGGTCGCGCGGCATGGCCTCGGCGAGGGTGATCTCGGGGGTGAGCGTGTACACGCCGCCCTCGCCGGGGACCAGCAGCTTCCGCGCTGCCCACTCGCGCAACAGCAGGCCCGCGGCGAGCGGATCGCCCTCGCACTCGAGGCTGACCACGCGGCCGAGCTCGGGGTGCAGCTCCAGCGACTCCTGGATGAGCTTGCGCGTCTCCGTCAGGTTCAGGCGGCGCAGGCCGATCCGCCGCGCGCCGCGCTCCTGGAGCCCCTCCACCTTCCGGCGCAGCGTCGCGTCGCGCGCCAGCGCCTCGGCCGAGAGCGTGCAGAGCACCAGGACGGGGCGCTCGCCGACGGTGCGGTCGAGGAGGGCCTCGGCGATGGCGAGGCCGTCGCCGTCCGCGAGGGCGTGATGGGCGTCCTCCAGCACGAGGCAGGAGCCGCCGCGCCACGCGCGCGCGTCGAGGTGCCGGTAGAGGTACGCGAGGCCCACGGCGTCGCTCACGGGGGGCTCGCCCTCCTTGAGGTAGCCGCACCAGCGGGTGAGGATCGCGGCCTCCTCCGTCACCTCTCGCGGAGGGACCTGCCGATCGCGCCCGATCCACCGCGCGAGGCGGGTCTCCATGCCCTCGCGGGTGTCGTTCCACGGCACCACGAGGTCGCGCACGGCGCCGCGGAACCCGTCGTCGACGCCGGGCGGCGAGTGGTAGTGCAGCTGGATCACCTCCATCCAGCCGCCCTCCTCGAAGGCGTTCGCCACGGCGTTGACCAGCCGCGTCTTCCCGGAGCCGCTCTCGCCCACGATCAGCACGAGGCGGGGCTCCCCGAGGGCGATGACCTCCCGCGCGGCGTCCCACAACACCTTGCGCTCGCGCTCGCGCCCCACCAGCGGCACCTCGCGGAGCGCGAAGAGCGGCAGCGACGCGCGGGCCGGCGCACCCCAGCCCGTCTCCGGCGGCGGCTGCGCGGGGATGGGGTCTGGCTGGACGCGGTTCCAGCGGAGCGCGCCCTGCTGCGGATCCGCCTCGGAGTGCGGCACGTTGAGCGGGTACTCGCCGGGGCCGAGCATCGGTCCGGTCGTGGCGCTGGTGCCGCTGTCGCCCCTGAAGTTGCGCACGCGCCCGCGGAAGCTCTGGCCCTTCACCGCGTCCCGGAGGGCCCGGCGCACGTCCGCGGCGCGGTCCA
The DNA here is from genome assembly GCA_903959175.1 of uncultured Pseudomonadota bacterium. Lineage (GTDB taxonomy): Bacteria > Myxococcota_A > UBA796 > UBA796 > SXON01 > CAJBVW01. Next base: position 21,389 of record CAJBVW010000023.1, on the reverse strand, counting down.
TCCGTTGGCGCGGCTCGGGGTCGAGGAGCGAGGCCACGAGGTCGGAGAGCGCGGCGGGGACCGGCACGTCATGCGTCGCCGCGAGCGAGGGCGGCGGGCGCATGCGCGCGTCGAGCAGCTCCTGACGGCCTTCACCGGGGTGCGGCCGCTCGCCGGAGAGCGTCTCGTGGAGGATGAGCCCGACGGCGTAGAGGTCGGTCCAGGGGCCGAGGTCCTGCGTGCGGCCCAGGAGCTGCTCGGGGGCCATGTACCCGGGGGTGCCGGAGATGCCCTTGCGATCGCGGGTGAGCTCGGCGATGGCGTCGGCGACGCCGAGGTCTGCGACCCAGGCGTGCACTTGGCCGTCCGTGCTCGGATAGAGCAGGACGTTCCCCGGCTTCAGGTCCTGGTGGAGCAGGCTGCGCGCGTGGATGGCGGCGAGCGCGTCGAGCACCTCGTCCACGATGCGCAGCACCTCGCCGATGGAGGGGCGCAGCTTGAGCAGGTCCGCGAGGCTGCCGCCGGCGGCGTAGCCGAGGGCGACGAAGGGCTCGCCGGTGGAGAGCACGCCGGTGTCGTGCACCGGGATGACGTGCGGGTGCACGATGCGCGCGGAGATCGCGACCTCCCGCGCGAAGCGCGCGCGGAAGCGTCGGTGCAGGGCCAGGTTGGTCTTGACGACCTTGACCGCCACCTCCGTCTCGAGGAGGCGATCCTCCGCGTGGTAGACCACGCCGGTGGCCCCCTCCCCGATCTGACGGGTCGGGCGGTACCGCTCCGGGAAGCTGGGGAGCACCCTAGCGGCCTGCCGGCGGGCCGGCGCGCATCACCGCCTCTTCGGCGAGGAGAAGTCGGTCAGGATGGGCTTCTCGAGCTGCTTCGGGTCGATCGTGCCGGACTTGCGCAGGTCGAGCTTGCCGGTGATCGCGACGGTGTCGCCCGAGAGCTTGAGGATCTCGGTGAGGGCCCGGGTCTCGTTGCCGAGCTTGACCTCGACGCCCCCGACCAGCAACGACACGTGGCCGAGCATCTGGGTGCCGCTGCCCTCGGGCCGCGGCATGTAGACGCCCACGAGCGTGACGCGCTCGCCGTCGCCCGTGGCGAGGTCGGACGCGCGGGAGATCTCCTCGAACTCGGCGCCATTCGCGAGCTCCTCGTCCACCTCCTCGACCTCCGCCTCCTTCGTGTCGAGCTCGTGCTCCGTGGCCTCTTCCTCGCGGCCCTTGGCCTCGGCTTCGACGGCGGCGGTGTCCTTCTTGGCGGGGTCGGCCTCGACCTCGGCGTCCAGCTCGGCCTTGACCTTCTTCGCCTGCACGTCCTCGAGCTTGCGCTCTACGGTGGCCTTCGCGTCGACCTTCGCCTCCTTCTTGGCGTCGGCCTTCAGCTCGGCGGCCTCGGCCTTGGCGGCCGGATCGACGCCCTTCGGCTTGGCGCCCTTCGCGGACGCGGCCTCCTTGCCCGTGCCCTCCGCGTCGGGGGCGCCCTTCGCGGCGGCGCCTCCGCCCTTGCCGCCCTTCTTCTTCTTGTCGGCCTCCGGGGCGTCCTTCTTGGCCGTCGGCCCCGCGAGCTTCTTCGCGGACTTGTCCTCGGCGTTCGCCTTCTTGGCGGAGCCCGCGCGCTTGTCGGCGTCGGCGGCCTGGATGTCCTTGTCGACGGCGGTGCGCTGCTTGCCGGCGGCGGAGGAGATCTTCCCGGCGTCGATCTTCCCGGACTTCGGATCCTTGGCCTTGGCGGCATCCGCCGCGGCCTTCGCGGCCTCGGCCTTCGCCTCCTTGGCCTGGGCCTTCTTGCCCTTCGCCTCCGACACGGCGTTCTTCGCCTGCTCCGCCTTGGAGTCGACGGGCTTGACGGCCTTGTCGCCCTTCTTCGCCTTGCCGCCCTTGCCCCCGCCGGCGGCCTTCTCTTCCTTGCCGGGCTTGCCGTTGGCCTTCCTGGGGTCGGCCTTCGCGGCGGACTTCTTCTCCTCGGTGGTCTTGCCCTTCTTGCCGTCGCCGTCCTTGCCGCCGGCCTTGTCGAGCGCCTTGGCGCCCTTCTTGCCTGGGTCGGCGTTCTTGGCCTTGTCCTCGGCGGCCTTGGTCGTCGCGAGCTGGGCCTCTTTCTTCTTGTGGACGGCCTCCTTCTCGAGCGCCATCTTGTCGGCGGCATCGGCCTGCTTCTGGGGCACCTTCGCCTTGGCGTCGGGGGCCTTCTTCTTGCTACCGGAGGGACCGACTTTCTTGTCGGAGAGGGCCTGGGCGTCCGCCTTGGCCTTCGCGCCGAGCTCGGCGCGGCTCATCGTCGAGGGGTCCTTGTGCGAGGCGGCGGCCGGCGCCTTCTTCTCGGTTTGGGCCTCCTTCTCGATGAGGTCCTTCACGCCGGAATTGCCGACGTTCCCCTGCAGGTCCGCGGCGGAGCCCTGCTGGACCTTCGCCTTGGCGTCAGGGAGGGCGGCCTCGGGCGACTTCGCCGCGGTGGTCTTGGGCTTCTTCGCGCGGGCGGCCGCAGCGAGCTCCTTGTCCTTCGAGGCCATGATCCATCCCGGGGAGGGAAGTAGATCCTACCACGGCCCGGCGACGTCGGAGCTACAGGTCGGAGCCGAACACGTCGAGGTAGACGCCGTACAACCCGTCGTCGTCGAGGGGCTCGATCGCGACGACCTCCGGCGAGATCCCGAGGTCGCCGAGCCCGCCGAGCGCGTCGCCGAGGTCGAAGGAGAGCTGCCCGCCCAGGAGGCCCGCAAGACTCGCGACCACGGCCCCGAGCTGATCTTCCACCGCCGCCTGGTCGTAGCTCTCCGCGCCGTACGCCGTGAGGAAGACCTGGTTCACGTCGAGGTCCGCGTTGACCTCGGTGCCGTCGAGGTTCAGGTCGATCACGGCGAAGACGGTTGCCTCGAGCCAGTCTTCGCAGTTCCCGTCGATCACCGTGTCGATCTTGACCTGGAGGTCCGGGAGGTAGGCGCGCGCGAGCGGGGCGCCGGCGCCGGGGACCATGCGGATGACGCGGGCGTCGCCGACCTGGAGGGCGATGCAGTACCCGTTGGCGTCGTTCGGGATCTCGTCGCCCCCGTCGAGCGCGGCGATGCCGCTGCCGAGGAGCTCACCGTACTCGCCCTCGAGCTTCAGATCGATGTCGAGGAAGCCCGCGAGGGTCTCGTCGAGGAGGACGTTGAACATGCCCTCGTGCACCGCTGCGCCGAGCTGGTAGGCGAGCCCGGAGGGCGTGGTGGCGCCGAGCGTGGCGACGTCCGGCATCGTGTCTGCGGCGTCCTCGCCGTAGCCGATGGTGGCGCCGAGGCCGACGCCTTCGGGGGTGGTGTCGAGCGTGATGAGCTTGGCGGAGAGGCGCGTGCCGAGCAGGTCGAGGTCGAAGGCGAAGGGGCCGCCGAGGGGGAGGTCCCCCACCTGGTCGAGGAGGAGGTCGCCGAGGCCCTCGCCGAGGCTCGCGACGAGGTCCGCCACGGGGTCGAAGAGGAGGTCGGTGATGAACTCGGGGATGTCCCAGCCCTCGACGGAGAGGCCCACGTCGCCCATCTCGACGATGGCGTCCGCGAGGGTGAGGCCGAGCATGCCGTCGTCGTCGATCCAGGGCGTGGCGTGCGCGCCGAGGCCCACTTCCCCGAGGGAGATGCCGAGCTCGAAGCTGAACGAGTCGAGGATGGCGACGTCCGTGAGGATGGTCACGTCGTGGAGGGTGACCGAGAGCGCGATCGCGCCGTCCTCCGGCGTGAGGTCGGCCGTGGTGCCGGTGGAGGTCACGGAGACGGGCGTGAGGTCGACGTAGTCGGTGTCGATCGTGGGGAGGGCGGAGAAGATGAGGTCCTGCCAACCCAGCGAATCGACGAGGTCGGCCACGGTCGGCTCGAGGGCGTCGAGGCCGGTGGGGGTGAGGAGCCCGCCGATGGCGCCGGGGTCGGAGAGGCGCGGGTCGGTGCCGTCGAAGACGGGGACGATCTCGCGCACGCGGTCGTCGTAGGCGATGGCGACGACGTCCACCACGACGGCGCGGTCGTCGAAGGGGAGGACGGTGACGAAGACGCCGGCTTCGTCCGGGTAGACCGTCGTGCCGTTGACCTGCACGAAGGCGTTCGCCGGGGTGACGACGCCCGCGACGGAGATGCCGTCCTCGCCGAGGAACGCGCCGTACGTGGGCGAGGTCAGCGCGAGCGACAAGGGCTCGGGCGTGGCCGGGCCCTTGATGGCGTAGTCGTTGGAGCAGGCCGCGAGCAGGAGCAGGATCATGGGAACCCCGAGCGCCGCAAGTATACTCGCGGAAGCTCGGGAGTGGCGACCCTACCTACGTGCGGGACTTACTTGCGGGCCACCGACGCGATGCCCTCGACCGAGGCGGGCACGAGGCCGCGCTCCGTGAGGATGCCGGTGATGAGGCTCGCGGGCGTCACGTCGAACGCGGGGTTGCGGGCGCCCGAGGCCGCCGGCGCGGTGCGGACGCGGATGAAGCGGCCGTCGTCCGACCAGCCCCAGACGTAGAGCACCTCGTCCTCTGAGCGCTCCTCGATGGGGATGTCGTGGCCCGTGGGGGTGTGCATCGCGATGGTGGTGGTCGGCGCGGCCACGTAGAAGGGCACGCCAGCGGCCTTCGCGGCCAGGGCGGAGGTGTAGGTACCGATCTTGTTGGCGACGTCGCCGTTGGCGGCGATGCGGTCGCTGCCGACGATGACCATGTCGATGTCGCCGGCCTTGAGGTAGTGGCCGGTGGCGTTGTCCGCGATGATCGCGTGGCGCACGCCCTCCTGGCCGAGCTCCCAGGCGGTGAGCTGGCTGCCCTGCTGGCGGGGGCGGGTCTCGTCAACGAAGACGAACACGTCGGTGCCACCGCGGTGCGCCGCGTAGATCGGGGAGAGCGCGCTGCCCCAGTCCACGAAGGCCAGCCAGCCGGCGTTGCAGTGGGTGCTCACGCGGGGGCGGCTCGCGACGATGGGGGCGCCGATCTCGCCGATGCGGCGGCAGCTCTCGGCGTCGTCGTCCGCGAAGGCGTTGGCCGCGGCCACGGCGGCGTGGCGGGCGCGGTCGACGTTGTCGCCCTCGGCCTCGATCGCCTTGAGCACGCAGTCGATACCGGCGAAGAGGTTCTGCGCGGTGGGGCGCGTGCCGCGGAGGTGGTTGGCGGCGGCGGCCACGTCGGCGTGGAACGTGCCGGGCGCGGCGGCGACGGCGGCCTGGGCCATGCCGAGCGCGCCGGTCGCCCCGATGGCGCCCGCGCCGCGGACGGTCATGTCGCGGATGGCGCGGGCGGTGTCGGCGTAGGTCGCCATGTCCACGATCGCGAAGCGGTGGGGGAGGAGGGGCTGATCGATCATCTTGACCACGCCGTCCGCCCACCACACGGTGCGGGTGGGGGTTCCGTCGACACGCATGGGGGCTCCGGGGAAAGGGCGCCGAGCCTAACCCACCACGCGCCTACAACACCTCGCGCAACACCTGCTTCAGCAGCCGGGACGCGGCGCGCTCGCAGGCAGCGCGCACGGCGAGCTCCCGCGCGACGGCGGGATCGACCTCCTCGGCGACCGCGGCGACGCGGAAGCCGTCCGTCGCGGTGTCGAGGGTGCGGAAGCGGACGCGCGAGGCCTCGAAGCGTGCCTCCGCGCGGGGGAGGGTGCCGGCGGGGCCGGTGGTGACGGCGGTCGCCGCGGAGACGGAGAGGGTGGCGTAGACGATCACGTCCACCTCGGGGTGACCGGCGTCCGCCCACTTCAGGCCGAGGTCTCCCACATGGCGACGGAACAGCTCCGCGGCCTCCTCTGCGCCGGCCTCGTCCTCGGGGGACATGCCCTCCCACACGAGCGTGATGGTGCGGGCGGGCTCGAGGCGGCCCTTGCCGGGCTCCGTCTGCATCCAGGCGCGGAACACGTCGGGGATGTCGGTGCCCGGGTACCAGGTGGAGCGTTGGTCCGCCGCGACGGCGAGCACGGCCATGGCGTAGCGGTTCGGGTCGGACGTGCGCCACGCCGAGGCCTTGGCGCGCGCGCGGATGATGCCCAGCTGGTCCTCCAGCATGGCGGCCAGCGTAGCCTGGTCGGTGCGACGGCTCTCCTCGAGGCAGGCCTCCCACACGCCGGCGGCGCGCGCGTAGTCGTGGGCGGCCTCCATCGGCGCGGCGACCTGCTTGCACACCTCGACCCGGCGCTCGTCCGGAGAGAGCGTGTCCAGCAGGCCGGCGAAGGCGGGGAAGGCGAGGAGGATCATGGGCGTGGAGGACCATGTAGCGCCGTGCGCCGGAGCTCGCCCGACCGATAGCGGAACCACCCGAGGTACTGGTTCCGCCACCAGCGGTCGAAGGTGAGGCGGTCGAGGTCACCGTCGAGCAGGGGGCGGTACAGCTCGTCCCCGTAGACGCGGCCGGAGAGCCAGTCGCGTACGGTCGCGACGCCGTTGTCCAGCACCGCGTATTGGGCCCACCCGAAGGTCCACGAACCACAATTCACGTAGCGCACCCCGTCCAGGACGACGTTTGCCGGCATGTGCGAGTGCCCGCACACGACGGTGGTGGCGCCGCGCGCGCGGGCCTCCTTCACGGCGGGGCGGAACATGAGCATCGGGTCACCGGCCTCGTTGCGGACCCAGTAGTCCACGAAGAACTCGGCCTTCTTCACGGCGCGGTGCATGCCGAGCTTCCGGAGGACGCGGTTTCGGAGGTCGAGCCAGAGCGTGTATTTGTGGAAGCCCCAGAAGGAGAGGCGGTTGCCCCAGGTGTAGAAGTCCGCGAGGGGGAGCCGGATCCAGGTGCCGAAGGTGTGCTCGACCCAGTGGTGCACCCGCGTCGCGGTGTCGGACTCGTTGAGGTTCGCGCCGATCCAGGGGTCGAAGCCGTGGCCGTGCTCGACGAGCGTGTCCTCTCCGATCCAGAGCTCGTCGCAGACCTCGAAGCGCAACAAGTCCCGGTAGACGTGCAGATCGTGGTCGTGGTTGCCGACGACGTACCAGACGCCGTGGGTGGACGCGAGGTCCGCGAAGGCGCGGAGCAGCTTGCCGTGGGCGCGCAGGACCGCGGTGAAGTCCCCCGCCTGGAGGAAATCGATGGCGTCCCCGTTGATGACGAGGGTGGCGCCGGCGGCGCGCACCTCGTCGAGGAGCGCGAAGAGGGCTCGGTCCTTCCCCATGAAGCTGTCGGAGCGGCTGCCGTTGCCGAGGTGGAGGTCGGACACGACCCAGACGGGGCGATCGGCGGAAATGCGGCGGATGACCCGCTGATGCGTGCCGTCGGACCAGGGGTAGCTCAACGGGCGTGCCGGGGGATCACCGCTCCATGGTAGCGCGCGGCGGCCCACCCCGCGACGGGCGGAGCGGCGTCGCCGGGGCCCGCGTCGGATTCGGGTTAGACGCGCGCATGGCCAAACCTACCGGACGGACCCGCTTCCTCGGCTCCTTCGTCGATGTGCTCCCCGAGCCCACGCTGCCCGAAGTGGCGTTCGCGGGCCGCTCCAACGTGGGGAAGTCCTCCGCGATCAACGCCCTGATCGGGATGACCGTGGCGCGGGTCGCGAAGACGCCCGGCCGCACCCAGGCGATCAACCTCTTCGTGGTGGACGAGACCTGGGTCGCCGCCGACCTCCCCGGCTACGGCTACGCCAAGGTCAGCAAGTCCATGCGCGAGGGCTGGAAGGGCCTCATCGAGGGCTACCTCGGCACGCGCCCGACGCTCCGCCTCGTCGTCTGCCTCGTGGACGCGCGCGTCCCCCCGCAGGAGATGGACACCGGGCTCCTCTACGGCCTCAACGACGCGCGCATCCCGGCGCTGGTCGTCGCCACCAAGGTGGACGCCATCTCGCGCACGCGGCGCGCCGACACGCTCCGGGCGCTGGCGCAGGCCCACAACGTCCATCCGGACGCGATGATCGGCTTCTCTGCCCACGAGGGGATCGGGAAGGAGGAGGTGCTCAAGGCGATCCGGTCGGTGACCCGGTAGTCGGGCGGTCGAACCGAGCCGGGAGCCGATCCCCGGGGGCGTTGCGGGGGCGGGAGCCCCTGCACCGGCTCGGGCGCGTGCGCCCGAGCCGAGGCGGAAGGAGGGATCCGGCGGCCATCGCCCCGGGTCCCGCCCGTGATCAGAACGCGGTGCCGGGCACGCGCACGATGATGTCCAGGCTGTCGAGCAGGACGCTCGAGTCACCGAGGACGTTCAGCGTGAGCTTGTAGAGTTGGTCCTCGGTCGTCGCCGCCACCGTTCCGCGGAACGTGAGCGTGAAGGTGAGGATTTCGCCGGAGTCCTCCGCGCCGAGGTCCTCGTAGTAGGCGGGCTCGATGGAGGTCACGAAGCCGTACGTGTCGTCTTCAACCGAGAGGTCGACGCGCGTGAACTTCACGCTGGCGACGAGCTGGGTGATCGCTTCCACGATGGTCTCGCGGAAGGCGGACGTGCTGCCGGACCAGGTCTGGACGGTCTCTTCCGCGGCGACGCCGTCCCCGTTGAGGTCCGCGTAGGAGCCGGTCGCCTGGGCGAACGAGATCATCTGCGGGTAGCCGGTAGTGCCGTTGACCGAGACGCCGACGAAGTATGCGCCGATGTCGAGGAAGGACGCGACGGCGTCGGACATGCCGGCGTCGATCGGGCAGCCGCCGGGGACGCTGCTGTAGTAGCCGGAGGTCTCGGGGTCGCGGAAGTAGTTGTCGCTCGCGAGCACGACGACGGGCAGGGCGTACTCGCGGAAGCCGAAGCCGCCGACCGTGCCGCCGCCGACCGTGCTCGCGTCGTACCACTCGCCGCCGGCGCCCAGGAAGGGGTCGGTGGCGTCCGCCATGAAGGGCACGACGTCCGTGAGGGTGTCGTAGGTGCCGTCACAGTCCTGGTCGTAGCCCGCGCCGCTGGCCGCCTGGTAGAGGGCCTCGGTGCCGGACTCCGGGCCGTCCGCGCCCGAGTGGGTGGAGAGCGTGGTGAGCGCCGACTGCACGTCGCCGGTCTCGGTGGTCACCTGCTGGCGGAGATAGAAGGGCTTGTCCGAGCCGGGGGAGCCCATGCTTCCGTAGGCGTAGTCGTCGTGCCCGCCGACGCCGTACGCGGCGTCCGGCAGGACGTCCTGGAGGTCGGACACGATGGCCGAGAACTCGCCGGCGATGGCGTTGATGGTGCCGCCCATCGAGCAGGTCGTGTCGATGATGAAGGCGATGTCGCCCATCTCGATGTTGAGCTCGAATTCGAAGTTCTCCTCGACGGTGGTGCGCTCGGGGACCTCGACGTAGATGCCGTCGATGACGCTGGCGGAGTCGAGGGGGTCGGTGCCGGCGGTGACCTCGCCGCCGTCGGAGAAGCCGTCTCCGTCGGAGTCGGAGTCGTAGGCGTCGGTGCCCATCGCGATCTCGACGGCGTCGGGGAGGGAGTCGCCGTCGGCGTCGATGTCGGCGTAGTCGTAGCGACCGTCGCCGTCGGTGTCGCGGGGGGTCAGCGTGGCGTCGCCGCCGGTGCCGCTCTCGTCGAGGTCGGACAGGCCGTCGCCGTCGGAGTCGTTGTCGCGGAAGTCGGGGATGGTGTCGCCGTCGGTGTCGACGGGGTCATCCGAGAAGTCGGTGGTGCCGCCTTCGTAGGCGTCCGCGATGCCGTCCCCGTCCGAGTCGTTGTCGAGGTAGTCCCCGACGCCGTCCCCGTCCGTGTCGGTGGGGAGGCAGCCGTCGACCTCAGCGGTGTCGGGGATGCCGTCGTTGTCGTTGTCGGTGTCCTGGAAGTCCTTGACGCCGTCCCCGTCGCTGTCGATGGCGCCGCCCTCGCGATCGGTGCCGGCGTAGCCGGACTCGATGCGGTCCTCGATGCAGTTCCCGTCGGAGTCGAGGTCGAGGTAGTCGTAGATGCCGTCGCCGTCGGAGTCGACGGGGAGGGTCGCGGGATCCTCGTCTCCGGCTTCGACGATGTCGCGGATGGTGTCGCCGTCGGCGTCCTTGTCCTCGAAGTTGGCCTTGCCGTCGCCGTCGGCGTCGTCCGTGCCCTCGTGGATGTCGAGGATGGAGTCGGCGTCGGCGTCGTCCTGGACAACGGAGTTGGTGTCCACCGACGTGTCGGTGCCGGCCGTGTCGTCGCCGGAGCCGTTGTCCTTGGCGGCGTCGCAGCCGCTCAGGGCGAGGGCGAACAGAAGGGGGAGACCGAAGCGCGTCATGGGGCACACCTGCGAGCCGCTACGATAGACCTGATCCGCGCAGGTTGCTACACCCTGCGAAGGAAGAGGTTCACAAATGGGCTACGATCGCGCCGACGCGTGGACGCGAAAGGCGAAGGCGGCCGGTTTTCCGGCCCGGAGCGTGTTCAAGCTCGAAGAGATTGACCAGCTCCACCACGTGGTGAAGCCCGGCGGGAGCGCCATCGACCTGGGCTGTTTTCCGGGCAGCTGGAGCAAGTGGCTGATCGGGCGCGGCGCGCGCGTCGTCGGCGTGGACCTCCAGGCCCCCGCGCTCCCGGGCGGGACCTGGCTGGTGGGCTCGGTGCTCGAGATCGAGGCGGAGGCCCTGCGCGACGCCGCGGGCGGCCCCGTCGACCTCGTGGTGAGCGACCTCGCGCCGAACACGTCGGGGCAGAAGTACGTCGACCACGTGCGGCAGATCGCGCTGGCGGAGCGCGCGCTCTCCCTCGCGATCGAGCTCGGCAAGCCCGGCTCGCACTTCGTGTGCAAGGTGTTCGACGGGGAGGACGCGAACGCGTTCGTCGAGCGCGTGAAGGCGGCCTACACCCAGGTGAAGCGGCAGAAGCCCGACGCCACGCGCGGCAGCAGCGTCGAGTTCTTCGTCATCGGGAAGGGGCTCAAGGCGAAGTAGCGGCGGCGGCGGGGAGGGGGCCCGCGGGGGCCCCCCGGCCGAGCTAGGACTGCGAGTCGTCGCCGATGCTCTCGATCCAGCGGGCGAGCGTGCGGACCATGGTGCCCGTGCCGCCGGCGGCGTAGTGCATCAGCGAGGCGTCGAGGAACGCGGGGCCGGCGATGTCGATGTGGGCCCACTTCTCGACGGTCGTGAACTCGGAGAGGAAGAGGGCGGCCGTGATGCTGCCGCCCGCGCGCCCGCCGACGTTCTTGATGTCGCCCCACTCGGCCTTGATCTTGTCCTTGTAGAGGTCGGGCAGGGGCATGCGCCAGATGCCCTCGCCGGCGTCCGTCGCGCGCGCCGCGAGGGTGCCCGCGAGCGCGTCGGAGCGGGTGTACAGCGCGGAGTACCAGTCCCCGAGGGCGACGACGGCGGCGCCGGTCAGCGTCGCGAGGTCGACCAGGGCGTCGGGCTTGAGCTCGGTCGCGTAGGAGAGGCAGTCGGCGAGGACGAGGCGGCCCTCGGCGTCCGTGTTGTGGATCTCGACCTGCTTGCCGTTGTACATCTTGAGGATGTCGCCCAGCTTGTAGCTGGTGCCGCTCGGCATGTTCTCGACGGCGCCGAAGATCACGTCGACCCGGACCTGCGGGGCGAGGCCCGCGATGGCCTTCATCGCGCCGATGACGGCGGCGGCGCCGGCCATGTCGCAGCGCATCGTCATCATGCCTTCGCTCGGCTTGAGCGAGAGGCCGCCGGAGTCGAACGTGACGCCCTTGCCGACGAGGGCGATGTGGCCCTTGGCCTCGCCGACGGGGGTGTAGGTCATGTGGACGAAGCGCGGGGGGCGGGCGGAGCCCTTGCCCACGCCGTCGATGCCGCCCATGCCCTTCTCGCGGATCTGGACCTCGTCGAGCACGGTGACGGTGATGCGATCCGACGCGAGGCCCTGGGCGACGGCGGCGAGGGACTCGGGGTAGATGACCTCGGCGGGCTCGTTCACGAGGTCGCGGGCGAGGTCCTGACCGGCCACGAGGGCGAGGGCGCGGGAGACGGCGTCCGCGTCGGACGGGATGCCGACGAAGGAGAGCGCCTCGGCGGCTGCCTTCTTGGCGGAGGGGTTCGACTTGTACTTGTCGAACTTGTAGTTGCCCTCGGCGAAGGCCTCGATGGCGGTGCGGAGGCCGGCGGCGCCGATGTCCGCGCCGGGGAAGGCGAGGGCGACGTTCTTGGCGCCGCGCGCGCGGGCCTCCTTGCCGGCGATGCCCGCTGCGGTGCGCACGTCCGCCAGGGCGCCGGCGCCGATCCCGACGAGGAGGATGCGGTTGGAGGCGACGCGGCCGTAGGTCGGCGCGCCGAGCGTGCTGCCGGGCTTGCCGGAGAAGTCCTCGGCCTCGGCCACGGTGGCGAGGGCGGACGCGAAGTCACCCAGGCCGGAGAGGGCGCTGGCGACCTTGTCCACAGGGATGGCGACCACGAGGAGGTCGGCGGCGGTCTGGGCGAGGGACGAGGCGGAGAAGGCGACGCGCATGGTCACTTCCGAAGCAGGAGGATGACGACGAGGAGAACGAAGATGACGACGCCCAGGCCCGCCATGACGGCGATGTACGGGTCGTTCCGGAGCTGATGCCAGATCTTGGCGACGGGGCTCGGCTCGGCGTCCTCGTCGGGGAGGGGGGCAAGCGCCTCGTCCTCGGCGTCGAGGTTGCGGCCCGCGCCCGGGGTCGGTAGGGCCTCCTGACTCCAGTCGCGGGCCTTCCACATGGGCTCGGGCGGCGGCGGCGGAGCGGCGGGGCGCGCCTGCACGACGGGGCGGGGATCGAGGGGGATCGCCGGTGTGGTGCGGGGCTCGAGGGTGTCGGCGGTGGCGTCGACGGGGCCGAGGAAGTCCTCCTCGGCGAGGACGGCGCGGGGGCTGGTGGCAAGCTGGACGGTCGGGCCTGCGGACACGCCGGGTACGACACCGACGGCGATGCGCGGGGCGTCGGTACGGGGCTCAGAGCGCTCGATCACGGGCGCGGTGCGCTCGGCGGGCGGGATGGGGAGCGGCACCGGGGCGGGCGCGTGCTGGGTGCCGGCGACGGGGACGGCGGTGATGGACGGGTCGTCGAAGCCGTGGCGCTCCGCGCGCACGAGCGCGGGGGCCTTGGGGCCGGGGGTGTACGGGGGAGGGGAGCCGCGCGTCGGGGGCGTCGTGGCGGGCTCGGTGTCCGGGGCGCGGACGACGGGGGAGGGGCGCCCGCCGTCGGTCGTGGCGCCGGGGAGCGCGACGCCGCCGCCCGTGGACTCGCTGCCCGGGCGGCTGGGGACCTGCTGGGTGACGGTGATGGGGTCGGGGCGGAGCGGGAGCGGGCTCGGGACGGGCGGCTCGGCGCGGGGCACCCAGCCGGGGGCGGCGCGCACGTTGAACTCGGCCTCGGACGTGATCGGCGGCTGGCCGGAGTCGCGGATGGCGAAGGCGAGGCGGGCGCGGTATCGCCCGGGGCCGAGGCCGCCGACGGTGAACGAGAAGCGGTAGCGGCCGGAGGGGTGGCGGTCGACCGAGTAGCCGAGGGAGAGGTCCTTCACGCGGATGTCACGATCGAGGTCGAACATCGCCATGCCGACGCCGATCTCGTCCTGCCCCTCCACCCCGGCGGTGGTGCCGACGGTGGTGGTGAAGGAGATGTCCTCGTCCGTGGTGAACCAGGGCTTGGCGGCCGTGCGGTCGAGGAGGACCTTGCCCGCCGAGCTCACCTGGGGCCGGACGAGCTGCTGGATCTCGTCGAGGCGCGCCTGCAGCTCGTCGAGCCGCGGGAAGCGGTACGGGGGCGACGGCGAGGTCTCGCGGGAGAGGCCGCGGGAGAGGAGCACGGCGACGCGCTCGGAGAGGCGGCCGTGGAAGCGGGGATTCGAGTCTTCGAGCTTCATGCGCTCGACGACGTGGTCCTTCAGGGCGACCTGGGCGGCCTTGTCGAGGCCGGCGCGGGGCCAGGGCGGGGTGGTCTGCCCGGCGACGACCCCGCGCCAGAGGGTCATGGCGAGGCTGTACGCGTCGACCCCGGGGCCCCACGCGGCGGTGGGGACGTCGGTGAACTCGGGCGGGACGTAGGGCTGCCCGCCGGGCACGACGGTCGCGAGGCGCGCGAAGTTGCGGCGCACGGAGGGGGTCGCGAGGTCGGTGAGGAAGATCTCGCCGCGCTCGTTGAAGAGCACGTTCGAGGGGCGGAGGCCGCCGTGCAGGCCGGGATCGCCGCCGAGCTCGCGGAGGAGCTTCGCGACGCCGAGCAGCGTTTCGAGCAGCGCGCCGATCGGGAGCGCGTCCGCCATACGACGCTCGAGCGACTCGGGGTAGCGCGGGAGCACGAGGGCGGGCGTGCCGTCGGGCAGCGTGAGCCGGGCCTCAAGACGCGGGAGGAAGGGGTGCTGGGCCTGCTCGTAGAGGCGGCCCTGCTCGAGGAGGGCCTCCCGGCACGCGGCGAAGAACGCCTCGCCGCCGGGGATCTCGCCCCGGAAGTCCTCGGGCGCGAGGGGGACCTTGAGCACGTGCAGCGACTCGTCGCTCCCGTGCCCGTCGGAGGGCTGCCGCCGGACCACGTACGACTTGCCCCACAAACCCCGCCCGAGGAGCTGGCCGAGCTGGTAGGTGGTGCCCTGGCCGTCGCGGACGTTTTCGCCGGTCTTGATCAAGGTAGAGGGTCCTAAGGGCGGCTAAGTATCGGTCGCGCCGGGGGCGTGTCAACGCGAGGCGTGCGATAGTCGGAAGCCGTGGTCTACCCTCCCTCCGGAAACGGCCCGTATCGTCTCCTGCGCGCCTTCAACAACGGGGCGGTGACGGCCTTTGAACGCGCGTGTGTCGCGCCCGACGTGGAGCAGGCGAGGCGCCTCGCGGTGATCACCGCGGGGGCACGGCGGACGGCCTTCGGAGGCGCGCACGGGATCGACGGCGGCGAGGACATGGACGCGTGGCGCGCCAGGGTGCCCGTCCGGACCCACGCCGAGCTGGTGCCGTGGCTCGATCGCGTCGCCGCCGCCGAGTCCGACGTGCTCACGCGCGCGCCGGTGCGCTCGCTGCTGGAGACGAGCGGCACGACGGGCCGGCCGAAGTGGCTCCCGGTGACCGACGCGTGGGCGCGGACGGTGGCGGACGCGCAGGCCCTCTGGGTGCTCGGCCTGCTCCGCGACGACGAGGGGCTCGCGAGCGGCAAGGCGCTCTCGGTGGTGAGCCCGGCAGAGCACCTGCGGTCCCCGGGCGGGCTCGCGGTCGGGAGCAACACGGGCCGCATGTTCCTCGCCCAGCCCTGGTGGGTGCGGTGGCGCGCGCCCATCCCCTACGCCGTCTACTGCGTGGAGGATCCGGCGCTTCGGGCGTACTGCGTGCTCCGGCACGCGGTCGGTCAGGACGTGACGAGCTGGACCACCGCGAACCCCTCGACGCTCCTGCTCTATTGCCGGCGGCTGCGCGAGTGGTGGGAGGAGCTGCGGGCGGACGCCGCGGAGGGCACGCTCCGACGCGGGCCGGCCGCTGAGCTGTCGGCGGCGGATCGCAAGGTGCTCGCGAAGGGTCTCGGCCGCGTGACGCTCGGCGCGGACCCGCTGCCCGCATCGATCTGGAAGCTGCGACGCGTCAACTGCTGGACCGGCGGATCGGCGCCCTTCTTCCTGTCCCGGCTCCCCGCGGCGCTCGGCGCGGACCTCCCCATCCGCGAGGTCGGCGTGACCGCGTCGGAGGGCTTCTTCGCGATCCCGGTCGACGACGACGCCTCCGTCGCGTGGCTCGCGGGGCACCTGCTCGAGTTCGTCGGTGAGGACGGCGTGGCGCGGATGGCCTGGGAGGTCGAGGTGGGGGCGGAGTACCGCCTCGTGGTGAGCACGGAGGCGGGGCTGTACCGCTACGACCTCGGCGACGTCGTGCGGATCACCGGGTGGTACCATCGCGCGCCACGGATGGTCTTCGTCCGCAAGGCGGGCAACGTGCTCAACGCGATGGGGGAGAAGGTGACGGAGGACCAGGTGGTGGCCGCGGCCCGCGTCGCGTTCCCGGAGGCCGTGGGGGTGTCCGTGAGCGTGGGCTGGGGCGAGATCCCGATGCTCCGCGTGGCGGTGGAGGGCGCCGGTGATGTCGGGCGCTTCGACGCCCTGTTGCGGGAGGGGAACGTCGAGTACGACGGGCGGCGGTCGAGCGGGCGGATGGGGCCGGCGACGGCGACCGCGGTGCGCGGCGGCGGCTTCGCGGCGTGGCGGGAGGCGCGGGTGCGCGCGGGCGCCCCCGACGCCCAGGTGAAGGACCCGATCGTGCTCGACGGCGACAAGTGGGACGCGCTGGTGGCCGGATGATCGGCCTCCGTTTCGCCCTCGGCGGCATCGCCCTCTTCTGGCTCGGCGCCGCCTACAAGACGTGGCGAGGCCAGCGCGAGGGCAAGTGGCGGCTCGGCCCCGACGCGCCCGTGGCACCGTCGCTCCCGCGCCTCGTCGTGGTGGTGCCGGCGCGCAACGAGGCCGCCGTGATCGAGGCGTGCGTGCGCGCCCTCCGCGCCTCGGACCACCCCGATCTCCACGTGCGCGTCTACGACGACGGCTCCACCGACGGCACCGGCGCGCTCGCGGCGGCGGCGGGCGCCGAGGTGCGCGCGGGGGGCGACGAGCCGCTCCCGGAGGGCTGGAAGGGCAAGCCCTGGGCCCTCGTGCGGGCGACGCGAGACCTCCTCACGGACCCCGCCACCGACTGGATCCTCTTCCTCGACGCGGACGTGCGCGTCCACCCCGCCGCCCTCTCCCGCGCGCATAGCCGCGCGATCGCCGACGACGTCGCGTTCCTCTCCGGCTTCGGCAAGCTCGAGATGGGGAGCTTCTGGGAGAAGGTCATCCAGCCCTCCGTCGGCGGGCTCATCATCGCGGGGAACGACCTCGACGGCGTGAACGACGCGGACAAGGCTGACAAGGTCATCGCGAACGGGCAGTTCATCCTCGTGCGCAAGGACGCCTACGCCGCGGTCGGTGGCCACGGCGCCGTCCGCGACGACATCCTCGACGACGTCGGGCTCGCCAAGGCCTTCGTCGCGAAGGGGCACACGATCCGCGTGCTTTTCATGCGGGAGCTGTTCTCCTGCCGCATGTACACGAACCTCCGCGAGCTCTGGTTCGGCTGGACAAAGAACCTCTACGCGGGCATGGGCTACCGTCGGGACCGCGTCGTGTTCCTCTGCGGCGTGCTCCTCTTCGAGTTCCTGGCCCCCTACGCCGTCCTCGTGTACGGCCTCGCCGCCGGCCACGCCGAGCTCGCCGCCTGGGGCGCGGGGCTCGTCCTCCTCATCCACGCCGTCCGCGCGTGGCTCGACCGCCTCTTCGGGCAGGACCTGAAGTACGGCCTCCTCCAGCCGCTCGGCGCCGCCATGCTCGTGGGCCTCCTGATCGACTCGTCGCGCCGCTCCCGCAAGGGGAAGGTGGTCTGGAAGGGGCGCACCTACTCGGCGGCGCGCCCGCCCGACGCGCCGCCGCCCCCCGCGGCCGAGCTGGGCGAATAGTGGGGCGCGGACGGGATCTGCTCGCGGAGCTCGCCCTCCGCGCGATCCCGGTCACGACGGTCGTGGCGTGGACGGCGTGGTGCCTCGGGTGGGTGGACCGCACGGAGCGCGCGATCCGCCCGCTCGGCGGGCTCGCCTACGCCACGTTCGTGCAGCTCGCGCACGACTGGTCCACCGGCGCGGGCTGGGTGCAGACGGTGCACCGCGGCTACGCCGAGGATTGGCGGTGGGGCGGCCACTACACCCCGCTCTTCTTCGTGACCGCGTGGCTCTCCTCCTTCTCCGCCTCCCCGTGGGCGCTCGCGCGCGTGCAGGTCGTCGCCGTCGGCCTCGGGGGCCTGGCGGCGTGGCGGCTCGGGCGCGCGGAGGCCGGGCCCCTCGGCGGGCTCGTCGGGCTCGCGCTCTACTTCGGCTCCGGCCCCGTCGCGCTCCTCGCGCTCGCCGACTACCAGGACCTCGTCCTCGTGCTGCCGACGCTGGTGCTGGCCGTCTGGGCCGCCCGCCACGCCTCCGCGTTCGGCTTCATCCTCGCCGCGGCGCTCCTCGGTGCCACCCGGGAGGAGGCGCTCCTCCTGGTGCCGCTCGTCGGCCTCTCCGGTGGGATCAACCGCGGGATCCTCGGGGCGGCCGTGAGCGGCGCGTACATCCTCGCCTACCGATCCATGGGGCCGACGCCCTACCCGAACCCGCTCGCGGACATCCTCCTCTTCCAGGTCTCCCAGGCCCAGTCCCGGGGGTGGGGCGCGCTCGAGCAGCTCTCCCTCAACCTCTACGGCGCGATGGCGGGCGCCGCGTGGCCCTGGCTGCTCCTCGCGCCCGTCGTGACCCTGCCGGCGCTCGGTGTGGCGGCGTTCCACGCCCAGGATCCGACGGCGGTGGGCTCCCTCGCCTCGCCCGCGATCCACCACCTCACCCCGCTCACCGCGGCGTCGATCGCGGCCGGCATCGTCGGAGCGTGCCGCGTCCTCCGCCTCGGCCGGATCCCCGCGTTCGTCACGCTGGTGGCGGTCGCCGGGGTGACGTGGAGCGCGTGGGGGCGGTGGGAAGCGCCGCTCCAGAAGTACGGCCTCCGCGCCTCGGGCCAGGCCGAACACCCGGCATGGGCGCTGCTGGCGCAGGTAGATCCGACCCTGCCGCTGCTCGTCCCCGTCGAGATCGCTCCTGCGGCCGCGCGCCGCCGCTACGTGGTCACGCTCGACAGCCTCGGGGACCGCGTCAAGGCGCCGTGGGTGCGGTGGGCGGTCGACGCCGGGACCCTGCAGGGTACGGTCGTCGCGGAGGCGGGCGGGTGGCGGCTCCTTCGCGATCCGGTGCTGCCGGCGGCGCGGAGCCACGACGACACGCCGGGGCCGCGGATCGGCCGGCAGTAGCGCCGCGGCCGGCTACTCGCCGAGGAGCCCCGCGACGGCGCGCCGGGCGGCCGTCAGGTCGTTGTTGAGGAACACGTGCTGCGCGGTGCCGACGTCGGTGACCGTCATGAGCGACGGGTACGTGGTCTGCCACGCGAGGAGGTCCGAGAGGGTCTGGTCGGGGACCTGGGGATCGGCGCTCGACCAGGTCACCTGGAGGGACGACGTGAGTGTGCGCTCGCGGATCCAGCGATCGAGGCTGTACTGGCCGATGTCGTCGCCGTCCACGCCGTCGGTCTCCTCGGGGAAGATGCGGCGGAGGCCGGTGTTGATGGCGCCGAACTGGGTCTCGTCCGCGAAGAGGTGGAACAGCTTGTCCATCGTCGAGTCGAGCACGATGCCGTCGATCGGGGGCATGTTCGTGTCGCCGGCGTCCCGCACGCGCCGGAGGAGCTCGGCGGCGGCGCGCCCGCCTTCGCCCAGACCGACGAGGTGCACCGCGCTCGCGTCGAGGGGGACGGCGAGGGACTCGAGGCCGTAGCGCGTGCGCCAGGCGGTCGCCTCTTCGGTGTCGGTGCTGGCGATCCGCGTCATCCACCACGCGAGGAAGCGGCCCTGACGGTGGATGGCGCCGTCGGCGTCCCAGTCGTTGGCGCTGTAGTAGTCCTCGTTGTGCCAGAGATCTCCCCAGCAATTCGCCGGGTAGAGGGTGAAGGCGCCGGCGTCCGCGAGGGCGGCGGGGAGGGTGCCGTCGTTCACCTCGGCCGGATCGATGGCCTCGCCCGGGAGGAGCCCGAGGGTCTCGAACACCTTGTCGCCCGCCCACGAGGCGGTGAGGCGGCTCTCTTCCTGGTAGTGCGGGCCGCCGAGCGGGTCGACGGGGTCGGGCGTCTTGACGTAGTCGAAGGCGCCGCCGTGGAAGAGGATCACGATGGGAGCGGGCTCGGTGAGGTCCTCCCGGTAGACGGCGTAGAACACGGAGGGCTCGCCGTCGGGGCAGAGGAGGTCGTCGAAGGTGAACGGCCGCATCACGATGTCCTCGGACTGCGTGTGGGCGTTCTCGAACGGCAACGTCTCGAACTCGAGGGTCTCACCGGCCGGGGAGAAGCAGCCCGAGAGCAGGGCGAGCGCCAGGGACCCCAGGGGCAGGTGCTGGGGAGAGCGAGCAGGGACGCGCAACGGACCTCCGCGGACGCGACACTATACCTCCTGAACGCAGCGGAAACCGCACGGCTCTGCGCCGTCCTCTCCGGGGAGCAGCCCGGGGAGGCCCCCCAGGAGCCCGGCTTCGCCCGTCCATTGGTGCAGCCAGCACCCCAGCTCGAAGAAGCCCGCGGGAGTGGGCGGGAACATCCCGACCTCGGGGATCTCGCCGAAGCGCGGGGCGCACGGGCGCCCGACGAGGGGATCCGGCGCGTCTCCCCAGGGGTAGCGGGCACGTCCCCAGGCGGCGCGGAGGTCCTCCGCTTCGGGGAGGCGCTTGCCGACGGCGCGGGCGTAGCCGAGGGCGTCGGCGTGCGAAATGGCGGTGCGCGGCGCCCAGGGATCGATGTCCGGCGGCGCGGCCTCCCCGCGGTGGCGCGCCCAGCGGTCCCAGGTGACCGGGAACACGTCCATCAGCCGCTCGGGGTGGCCGGGTACGGGCGCCATCAGCGGGTGGAGGCCGTCGGGGTTGACGAGGCCGACGAGGTCGTCGCGGGGCTCCAGATCCGCGCGCGGCTTCTCGATGCGGACGGTGACCTCGGCGGAGACCACGCGTCCGCGCGCGTCGAGGGTGGCGCGCGCGGACAGCAGGCGCCAGGTAGACTCCATCAGCGAGCGGTTGTTCGTCGCGAGCGCGCGTGTGATCGCGTGGCGCACATGGAACCCCGCGGCGTGGATCACGGACATCGAACCTCCAGGGGGCGAGCGGGCTTCCGCGTGCGCCACCGGGACAGCAACGCGCCGTCGGTGCGCCCGCCGACCTCAAGAGAGTAGGCACCGACGGGGGCGATTCGGGGCGAGGTGCGGTATATCGGCGCCGCGGAGGTGCAGGTGCGCTGGCGCTGGGTCGACCGAATCGAAACGATGGAGCTCGGTACGAGCGCCCGCGGCTGGGTGACGTTCCCCGCCGACACCTTCTTCTTCGCGGACCACTTCCCGGGGTTCCCCGTCGTCCCGGGCGTGATCCTGCTCGAGGCGATGGCGCAGCTCTCCGGGAAGCTGATCGGCTACAGCGTTCGGAAGGAGCGCGGCGACTGGCCGTTCCCCATCCTCACCATGGCGAGCGGCGTGAAGTTCCGCCGCTTCGTCCGGCCGGAGGAGGAGGTCGAGCTCCTGTCGCAGGTGGTCGAGCTGCGGGACGAGAGCGCGATCATGCAGGTCCGCGCGCGGGTCGGCGGCAAGGTGATCGCGCAGGCAGAGGAGATCTTCGTCTTCAACGCCGTGCCGCTCGGCTCGGACGCCGAGAGCGCCCGGCTCGAGGCCCTGGAGCGGGCCGAGCTCACGCGCCTCTGGCCCGGGTATCCCGGTGACTGAGCCCCTCGGCGGCCGCCGCGTCGTCGTGACCGGCATCGGCATGGTCACCCCGCTGGGCATCGGCGCGGAGCCCACCTGGCAGGCCCTGCTGGACGGGCAGAACGGCGTGGGCCCCATCCGGCGCTTCGACGCCACCGGCTTCCCCGTGCGCTTCGCGGCCGAGGCCCCGCTACCGGGCTCGGGCGCGGCGCTCAAGGCGCGGCTGGTGGAGCTGGCGCTCGGCGAGGCCCTTCAGCAGTCGGGCGTGCGCGGCGGGCCGCGGCTCGGCGTGTGCGTGGGGAGCGAGGCCGCACGGCCGCCCATCGAGTGGCTCGGCCGCGGCGAGGTCG
>CAJBVW010000022.1 GCA_903959175.1 uncultured Pseudomonadota bacterium | reverse complement strand
GCCTTGGCGGCGTCCTTCGCGGCCTCGGCGATGGCCTTCTCGACGCGCCGGAGCGCGCGGCCGCCGGGCGGCTCGGTGCGGAGTCGATCCGCGGCGGCCCGCGCGAGGTCGATCTGGCCGAGGCCGGCATAGGCCTCGCCGAGGAGGCCGATGGCCTCGACCTCGTCCGGGCTCTTCGGGTAGTTGCGGAGGAGCGGCTCCACGCGGCCGACGACGCTCGCCCACGCCTCGCGGCGGGTGTAGAACCGCGCCACGATGAGCTCCTTGTGGGCGAGGCGCGCGCGGGCCTTGGCGAGGTCGGCGTCGACCTCGTCGCGCCAGTCGCTCTCAGGGAAGCGCGCGCCGAAGCGGGTCCAGGTGTCGACGGCCTGGCGAGTCCACGTCTGGTCGCGCGCGGCGACGGAGGGCGCCTTGCGGTAGAGCGTGAGGCCGAGGCGGTAGACGACGTAGTCGAGGTCCCGATAGCGGGGGTGCGCGCGCTGGAACTCGTCGTATGCGACGCGCGCGGAGTCCCACTCGTTCTTCTTGAACTGCACGTCCGCGATCGCGAGCTCCGCCTTGAGGGCGTAGGGGTCGTCCCGGTAGTAGGTCCGGACGCGGTTGAGCTGTTCGAGCGCCTTAGTGTACGAGCCGTTCTTCAGATAGCGGAGCCCGAGCTCGTACGCCTCCTGCGCGCCCATGCGCGGACGCTCCGCGTGCGCCTCCGGTGCCGAGAGGACGAACAAGCACATAAAAGCCAGTAGAAGCCGCTTCACGGCGCCGGGACTATCTCACCGGCCGTGATAGGGCGAGCCGCCCGGGAGAGGAACGATGTCGAGTAATGTAGAAGCCCCGATCTCCTTCAGCACCTTCGTCATCTCGCTGGCCAGCTCAGGCCTGATGCACCTCGGCGTGCGCGAGCCCGGTAGCCCCCAGCGCCCGGTCGACCTGAACCTCGCCCGCCAGACGATGTCCCTCCTGGACATCCTGGCCGAGAAGACGAAAGGCAATCTAGAAGAGGACGAGGGCCGCCTTCTCGACGCGGTGCGGCACGACCTCGCTCAACGCTACGCCGACGCGGCGAAGAAGCCCGATTGACACAGGTTGACGGGATCGTGTAAGGTGCGCCGCCGTCTCGGAAACGAGAGCACACAGGAGACCACACCCATGTCCCGTACCCTCCTCTTCATTCCTCTGCTGATGACCGCCTGCACCGGCGAGGCCGACAAGGCCGACGACACCGCTGGTGACACCAACGCCGCCGGCTGCGAGATCACCTTCGAGTCGCTCCCGTCCTCGGGCGCGCTCGACGCCGACTACCGTGCCCCGATCGAGTTCCACCTCTCCGATCCGGACACCACGGCCACGGTCACCTCGGCCGACATCGCGGGCACGACCAGCAGCCCCGACGGCTACGAGACGATCATCTTCACGCCGAACGAGCCCCTCGCTCCGTCGACGCCGTACACCGTCACGCTGAACTACTGCCGTGGTTCCTCGGACATCACGTTCACCACGTCCGGCCTCGGCGCGCCCCTCAGCAGCCCCGACATCCTCGAGACGCGGACCTACGCCCTCGACCTCGCCGGCGCGCGCATCCTCGAGCCCGCGGGCGTCGGCTCGGTGCTCACCTCCTACCTGACCCAGTCGATCCTGGTCGGTGTCGTCTCCGCGGACGCCACCAAGATCCAGATGCTGGGCGCCATCGGCAAGGAAGACGTGAGCCCCCCCGAGCAGGACTACTGCGACCCGAGCATCGACTTCCCGGAAGCCGACTTTACCGCGCAGCCCTACTTCCAGATCGGGCCCCAGGACACCACCCTCGCGGTGGCCGGTCTCGCGGTCGAGATCGGTGACCTCGAGATCACCGGCACCTTCGCCGCGGACGGCACGTACTTCGCGGGCGGCACCCTCGCCGGCGTGATCGACACCCGCCCCCTCGCCCCCCTCCTCGACGACTCCGGCGAGCCCGGCGCCATCTGCGACCTCGCGATCAGCTTCGGCGCGGTGTGCGAGGCCTGCCCCGCCGACGGCGAGCCGTACTGCCTCAGCCTCGTCGCCGACCAGATCCAGGCGCTCGAGGTCGAAGGCGAGACCCTGGTGGTCGTCGCCGGCAGCGATTGCACCGGCTGCGCCGACGGCCCCCCGGCCGAAGACGCCGTCTGCGTCGAGTAGCCCTACGGGCTGACCGATGAGAGAGCCAGGGGTGACCCTGGCTCTCTCTTTTTTTGGGGAAGCTCCGGCCCCCGCAGACGGACTTTGCGTGCACGGTGGCGGCACCCGCGCGTTCGCCCGCATACTTCCCCCTCACACACACGAGTCAACCATGCGCCTCCTGTCCCTCGCCTTCTTCCTCACCGCCGCGTGCGTAGAAGACACGAAGATCCCCACCGACACCGGCCTGAACGGCAACGACAGCGGCGGCGGCGACACCGACACGGACACCGATTCGGACACCGACACGGACACGGACACCGATTCGGACACCGACACCGATACGGACACCGACACCGATTCGGACACGGACACCGACACGGACACCGACACGGACGTCGGCCCCCCGGTGGAGTCCGACCTCACCGGCCGCACCTACGCGATCGCGCTGGGCGACGCGACCATCACCGAGCCCGCGGGCGCCGGCAGCCTGCTCGCCGCCTACATCACCCAGGAGATCCTCCTCGGCGTGGAGTCCGTCACCGACACGCAGATCGAGATGATCGGCACCGTCGCGGTCGACGGGTCCTCCCCAGCCGAGCAGAACTACTGCCTCGGTACGATCGACTTCCCGACCGCCGACTTCAGCCGGAACCCCCGCTTCCAGGTCGGTCCGAGCGACCTCGCCCTCGACATCGGCGGCTACGCCATCGTCATCACCGGCCTCGAGATCACCGGGACCTTCGCGGCGGACGGCGCCTCCTTCGACAACGGTACCCTCTTGGGCACCATCGACACGCGCCCGCTCGATCCCCTCGTCGGCGACACCGAAGGCGCCATCTGTGACGTGGTGGAGTTGTTCAGCGCCTCCTGCGAGCCCTGCACCGACGGGGAGGAGTACTGCCTCACCATCCGCGCCGAGGACGTGACCGGCGCCGAGGTGGCCGGCCTCGAGCTTTCCTTCGTGCCGGGCAACAACTGCGAGGCCTGCGAGGCGGGCCCGGTGGCCGCCGACGCCGTCTGCGACGGCTGATCCGATGCGCGCCTGGCTTCTGCTCCTCCCGCTCGCCGCCTGCTCCCCGGAGCCGAAGCCAACGGACGACGCCGCGACCGACAGCGGCGGCGATCGCTACGTGGCCTGCACCGCCGAGGTGACCACGATCACCCCGGCGGACGGCGCGTCCGACATCGACACAAACACGGAGATCGTCACGACGTTCTCCCTGGCGGCCCCCGACGCGGCGATCGCGCTCGACCCTGCGGTGCCCGGCACCGTCACCCTCGCGGAGGACGGCCGCTCGGTCACCTTCGTGGCCGACGGCGGGCTCGAAACCGGCACGGACTACGTCGTGACCGTGGAGGCGTGCGGCGAGACGTCCTCCACGGCGTTCACCACCGTCGGAGAGGCCCTCGCCGTCGACCTCACCGGGCACACCTACGACATCGAGCTGGACGACCCCTCAGACCTCGTTTGGGTGGCGCCGACCTTCGGCGAGCTCCTCGTCGATCGCCTCGCCACCACCAGCGTCCTCTTCATGGTCGAGGCCGCGGACACCGCGCGCATCGACCTCGTCGGGGCCGCCGGCTACGAGTTTCGCGACGAGACCGCGCAGTACCCCTGCACCTACGCCTTCGACTTCCCGGCGGCGTCCTTCACGGACCACCCCGACTTCGAGGTCGGCCCCCTCGACACCGAGCTCTCGGCGGACGGCATCCCCTTCGACCTCTACGCCCTCGGGGTGGCCGCCACGCTCGCGGAGGACGGCTCGGAGGCCACCGACGTGGTGCTCACAGGCCTGCTCGACACGCGCCCCTTGAGCGTGGGCCTGGAGCTGGACGTGTGCGCGCTCGCCGAGAGCTTCGGGGACCTCTGCGTGGCCTGCCCCGACGGCGAGGTCGGCTGCCTGACCCTCGAGGTGCACGACGGGCGCGCGCCCTGGCGCGAGGGCGTCACGGTCGACGTGGACCACGACCCGAGCACCGACCGCTACTGCGACTAGGCGCGACGTCCAACCGCCGCGCCGCGAGCCCTACCGGTGACGCGGCGGCGGAGACATCGGGGTGAGCTCGAGCGGGGGGATCGTGAGCTCGGCGGCGGCGCACACCGCGACGAAGTCGTCCGGCGGGGGCGCGGAGAACGCGAGCGCGCGGCCGTCCCGGGGGTGCCGGAAGCCGAGGTGCCACGCGTGCAGGAGCGGGTGCGTGAGCTGGTCGACCATGGCGCGGATCGACGCCGGCGCGACGCAGTCCCGCCGGTTGTAGACGGCGTCCCCCACGACGGGGTGACCGGACTCGGTGAGGTGGACGCGCACCTGGTGCGTGCGGCCGGTCTCCAGGCGGCACTCCACGAGGGCGAGGCGATCCGCCTTCGCGCGGGTACGCCAGTGCGTGATCGCGAGGCGGCCGCGGCGCGCGCGCTCGGGGACGGCGATCTCCTCCTCGTAGTCGTCGTCGACGTAGCCCCAGGCCTCGGGCTCGTCGTTCACCGGAACCGGCACGTCCTCGGGGATGGAGGAGATGCGAAGTCGGTCCTTCGGATCGCGGCCGAGCACGCTGCGGAGGGTGCCGCCGTCGAAGAGCGGCACCTTGTGGACCACGGCGAGGTAGCGGCGCTCGAGGTCGTGCGCGGCGAACAGCGCGGAGAGAGCGCGGTGCGTCACGTCGTTGCGCGCCACGACCATGACGCCGCTCGTGCCGGCGTCGAGCCGGTGGACGATGCCGGGGCGCTCGACGCCGCCGATGGTCGAGAGCAGGCCGGGCCGCCCGAGGAGGGCGTGTACCAGCGTACCGGTGGCGTGGCCCGCGGAGGGGTGCACGACCATGCCGGCGGGCTTGACGAGGACGATGAGATCGTCGTCCTCGAAGAGCACGTCGAGCGGGATGTCCTCGCCGACGACGCTGGACGCGACGGCGTCGGGCACCTCGATGAGCACGACCTGGCCGTAGAGGGGCCGCGCGGAGGCGCGACCGGGCTCGCCGTCGACCGTGACGTTGCCGCCGGCGATGAGGGCCTGGATGCGCGTGCGGGAGAGGGTGGGAAAGGCGAGCACGAGCTCGCGGTCGAGGCGGCCGCCGCCGGAGCCGGCCACCCAGCGGAGTTGCTCAGCCACGGGCGCGGAAGAAGCGGGACATGTAGCCCTCGATGAATTCGTCGGCCTCGGGGCCGGCAGGGATCGCCTCGAGCGCCCGCACCACCATCTTCAGGTAGCCGCGGACGAAGGTGGCGCCGGGGAGATCGGTGTAGGCGTCCCGCTCCATCGCGTCGAGAAAACGCATGGACACCCGCGTGGTCGCGGAGAGCTGCGGGAGGGTGCTCCGGCGGAGCTCCCGGGTGGCGCGCAGGAACGCGCCGGTGGGACCGTACTGATCGAGCAGCCGCGCGAGGTCCTCGACAGCGACGTTGCGGTCGATGACGAGGCTGCTGGCGGGGGCCGCGCGGATGGGCTCGGCGCGGCCGCGACCGGCGGGGGCGACCGAGGGGGCGGGCATGACGAGGGCCGGGGCGACCTCGGGCGTGCGCTGCGGGGCCTCGGCGCGGGCCGGCTCGCCG
>CAJBVW010000021.1 GCA_903959175.1 uncultured Pseudomonadota bacterium | reverse complement strand
GCCTCGACGGCGGGCCGGTGACCGCGTGCCACACGCCCGAGACGCTCACCCGGCGCACGGCGTAGGCCCCGACGCCCAGCTCCGACCACTCGGCCGCGACGGGCGACCACCAGATGTTGCCGTCGTCGTTGTAGTTGCGACGCTCGGGTGCCGAGGTGCGACGGAACTTCGACGCGCACGTCCATGCGTACTGCGCGACCACGTCGTTGGGGACGGTGGGTCGGCGGCGGGGATCTTCGGCGTACCAGGCCACCAGCCGCTTGGCTGGGCCGAGCGCGCCCGTCGCGCCCTGGTGGACCGTGCGGTTGTAGTAGAGGACCATCGCGCGCTCGGTTGCGACGCCGAGGAGGCCGGCGATCTCGACTGCGCCGGCCATGTACTCGGACTCGGCGGCGACACGCGCCTGTACCTGCTGGAAGGCGGGCCAGCGTCCGGCGGTCGCGAACCGGGACACCCAGGGCTCGGCCCACAGGGAGACGCCGTCCACCGCTTCTAGGCTCGCCCGGCCGGTCACGTCGAGCACCCGAGCCCAGCTCGCGCCGAAGAACCGGACGAAGGCGGCCGGGTCGGTGGCGGCCATCTCGCGGAGCAGCCGGCCGAGCGAGCCCGACTTCTGCGTCCACTGGAGGATGCCGTAGCTGACGCCGTTGCCGTCGAGGTTCGCCTGGACGGACCAGAAGTTGCCCTCGTGCTCGCTCGTCTTGCGGAGGAGCGTGGGGATCCAATCGGTGATGAGTTCTTCCACCTTCTCCTCCAGTTTCTTCGCTGCCTTCCCGGCGGACTCCGCGGTCTGTTGGACCGCTCGCCGCGCCGTCGGCGACGAGGCCGCCGCCGCCAGCACGAGCAGCCCGATGGCCCCCGCGCCGAGGAGGAGCGGGGTGTTGTTGGCGCGGCTCATGCTGCCCCCTCGTTGGCGCGATTGGCGCCGTTGGCGCCGATGGCGCGATTCGCACCGTCGGCTTCGTCGTCGTCGGCCTCGCCCGACAGCAGGTTCCGCGGGATCGACCGACCCCACCACCAGCGCCCGGCCTCGGCAAGCTCGCCGAACTTGAGCCCGGCATCGGGGGCCTGGGCGAGAAACGCCTGCCAGCCGGCCTCGGTCGGCGGGAGCACGTCCACGCCCGCCGTGCCCGACGCCGCGCCCGCGTTGACCACGCGGAGGCCCGCCGGGGACACCACGGGGATCTTCTGCGCCTGCTGGTTGTAGTAGCTGACCTTGGCGAGTGCGCTCACGACGCCCTCGGCTACCTGCGGCCAGGTCCGTTCGACCCAGGAATCGGGCGCGTGCTGCCAGCCCTGGCCGGGCCAGTCACCCGAGTAGCGGAGCTTGTCGTTGGCGAGCTGCGCGACGGCCCGCACGGTCGCGGCTTCCTCGTCGGCGGGGAAGGCGGCGCCGTAGTTCTCCGGCTTGAGCGCGGTGAACTTGCCGTCGTCCGACTTGGTGAGCCGCCAGGAGCCCTCGCCGGCTCCCCGCTGGCCGATCTGCCCGTCCTTCGTGACCTTCCCGAACTCGATGTAGTCGATGCGCGAGGCGTTCCACGCGCTCGGGATGCCGGCCCGGAGGCCCTCGTACACAGGACCGCCGCCCTCGACGACCAGCACGGGCCGGTCGCGCACGACGCTCGCCGTCGCGGCCCAAGGCCACGCCTCGACGTTGACGCGGGTGAGGTGCTTCAGGCGCTCCTCGGCCTCGCCGCGCAGACGAGCGGCTTCGGTGCCGTCGCGGGTGCGCTCGGCGTTGCGGAAGCGAGCGTTGATGGCGCGGAGGAGCTTCGATGCCTCGGCTGCGATCTTCTTCTTCGCCTCGCCCTCGCGTTGGGCGCGCACGGCTTCGAGGCGGGCGCGGGTCTGCTCGGGGTTCCGGCTGATGAGGAGCAGGATCTCCTCCGGCCCCATGTCCATCTGTGCGCCCGGGTTGTTCGTGTCCCGGTCCTGGGACTTCAGCAATTGCGTCATCCAACCCCGCTTTCCCTGGATGAGATTGAAGCGGAGTCCGTCCTGACTGCGGCGCGAGAAGTAGTAGTAGATCGAGATCGCGGACAGCGTGTTGCCCTGCCGCACGCCGCGCCCGTTGCGCTGCTGGAGGGTGGCGGGTTCCCACGGGAGATCGAGGTGGTGGATGGCGCAGGTTCGCGTCTGGAGGTCGATGCCTTCGTAGGCGACGGCGTTGGCGATCACCACGTCGAACTTGGGCTTCGTGTCGCTCTCGGGCTCGCCGTTGAACTCCTTGGCGATGCGCTGACGGTCGGCGGCGTTGGGCGCGACCTCGGCGTTCATGACCCCGATCCGGTCGGCGGCGATCCCCGCGTTCACCAGCGTCATCTTGACCCAGCGGTGGGCGGCGATGTTGTCCACGAACACGATGTGGCCGCACGTCCGGTTCGCCAGCACGCGCTCGGCGAGCGCGTCAAACTTGGGTGAGCTTGGGTCGCTGACTTGGTCGGCGTTCTTCCAGTTGTACCCTTCGTCGAGGTTCGCATGAACG